>CAZGGN010000138.1:902-8115 GCA_964525195.1 uncultured Congregibacter sp. | reverse complement strand
ACCCGATTGGCCGCCTTGGTCAGCCCAATGAAATTGCCGATACCATTGGTTATTGGTCGCTGGCTGCTGCATCAATGGCTCGTTCGGAGCCGTGAGTAGAGCCAGGAACCCGCTGTTAATAGTGCATAAAGGACAACGATAAACAGCATTTGTCGGGGCTGATTGTTGAACTCATAAAATAGTATCAGCACGGCCCCACCCAGCAGCCCGACAAAGGCAAGAACCGTAACCGGGCCGAGGACCGGGTCAGGTGGCGAATCCGGTAATTCGCAAAGGCCATCAGCAGCGAAATCAGGATGAAGGTGACACTGCCGAATTCAAGAATCATCTCCAGACTGCCGGCCAGCACCAGGTCAGTACCCGCTCATGTGCATCCGTGGTTCCGGTGAGGTCAGCACTCGTATCAGCAGCCCGAATCCTGGGTCGGTTCCAAACAGTGTGTCGTCATTATCTCTCTCGTGATTTGCGAAAAATCCGGTTTAGCGGCATGGGCTTTAGTGCTGCCGCCTGATACAAGGGGTGGGCGGGCTCACCGGATTTGTTGAGCCTCAGACAACTCAGCTGTGGAAGCATTTCCCGGACTTCAGTAGAACGCCCCAGATACGCCCCATCATTACCCCAGGCCGCGACCACCAGGTCTGCATCATGGGCGAGCTTCTTAAGCCATTTGTTGTTTTCGGGACCGATCGGATCTTTTGCGGCTTTCATGTGGGCGGGATCGGTGGCGCGGTAGGCGAACAGGTTCGCCATACAAACGCCGCCGTAACCCCAGGATCTGGCAAAAGCTATGCATCGCCGCAACGTCGGGTCATCGGTATCCTCATCAGCAGTCGATGGGTTGAGCCCCACAAACATTACCGTGGGTCGCGAATCATCCCAACTTCGCCACAAGGCATAGCGGTATTTTCGACATCGGGAAAATCTGGCGGTGTTTTTCAACACTTAGCCCAAGGCCGCTGCCGACGGGTCCAGACCATCTTCAGGCATTCAGCCGGGGCGATGAATGCCGCAGATTTTATGACCGTCCGGATCCAGGAAATAGCACAAATGCATCACACCCATGGAGCCCTCCCGCGGACCGGGGGGATCCTCCACACTGACGCCGCCGTTGGCGATCGCCACGTCGTGAAGCTCCCTGACCTGCTCGGGTGATTCACAGACAAAGCCGATTGTTGAGCCATTGGCGGTAGTCACAGGCTCGCCATTAATAGGTTCGCTGACACAAAAGGTCGAGCCGTCATGCACATAAAACAAACGTCGCTGCCCGGTCGCGTTGGTATGCTCGATAGGCTCCGGGGCACCCAGGACTGCAAGAACCGCGTTGTAAAAGCCCTTCGTCCGGGCGATATCGCTGGAGCCGATCATGATGTGGTTTAGCATCAGTTGTTTTCCTTTCGAGTTGATAACTGGATTGCGTCGGCACAAAAAACCTAGCGTTCTTTTGTCTCCTTGCGTTCTCGCTCATATTCATCGAACGAGGTGTTGGCGTTTTCCATACACTCCTCATACTGAGATGGGGGAAGCATAAGGCACTCGTTTCGATTACTTGTCTGAATACCCTCATAAACACTTCTGTTTGAGCAGGCCGCCAAAAAAATAAAGACAAAAAACAGGAACGTCACTCTCACAACATCATCCTTGTTCTATCCAATCCCGGCGTCGGGAGGAACTCCCGGAGCAGGGCATGTGTAACATCAGCGGACAAAGGCATGGCATTTGCCGGGCCTCGCCATTCTCCCACCCTGACTCCCACCCTGGCTCCCACCTCGTGCTCTTCGATACCGCTTATATCGCAAAAAAACACCGTCTTTTATAAGGTAGCCGCAGCGCTCGTGATACCAGCCAGGGCTTTTTGAATTTTTAAAATCACTTCGTCGCATCCGGAGATATTGTGTCTTTTCTTCAGATAGCCCGGATCGTTATACGATATCCATACTTTGCCTTCATCATCTCTCCAGATCAGGGCTTTTTGCGGCAGATCAATGGCAACGCTTTGCTGGCACTGCATGAGAGGGCTTCCTACCCCGGGATTTCCAAAAATGATCAGCTCGGTCTCGCCCAGGTCGACCCCGACGTCCCGGGCTGCATCAGAGTGCATCACCCGGTTAAATAGGGTCATGCCTTTCTCCTTCAGGACGCTTTCCAGCCTGTCTCCCGTTTCTTTCACTCCGTAAGAGCTTTCAACGTCAAGCATACCCTCAGCTGCATATACTGAGACTGTCGATAACAAAGCTATCAGCATAGCTGGTGTCAGAACCTTCACTTTTTTTCTCCTTTCTATTTTCGTATTCCGACTACCGTATCGGGCCGCGACCGAACAGCGAGCACCGGGGGGGAGGGGCAGTCAGTGCAGGCGAGAGGTTGACGGGCAGGCGCTGCCCAAGGTGCCGCCTGACCACCCGGCCACCTCAATTTCGGTCTCTCTGAAATCGCCATAAATCTCAATATATTCATAATCTTATCGTAGTTGCCACATGGAATGCGGTGTTTTCCCGCCGAACTACCAGCTTCCATAGACCTTAATTCGATTTATACTGTATATATGTACAGTATTATTAAGCGATCTTTGGACGGCATGCGTCCTACAACCCCAAAGGAAGCGGTCCCCTTGATGGACCAGCTTCACGGTCGCGACACAGGCGGTGTCGATAGAACTGAAAAACCTCATGCGCTATAGCGAACTTCACTGCCTGTCCTGCTTTAGCTTTCTTCGTGCAGCCTCCCGGCCCGAAGAGTTGGTTGCTCAGGCGGCAAGGCGGGGTTATGCAGGCATCGCCATCACCGATGAGTGCTCGCTGGCGGGCGTGGTCAAAGCTCACGTGGCGGCAAAGGAGCACAAGATCCAGCTCATTATCGGCAGTGAGTTCAATCTGACCGAAGGGATCCGACTGATCGCGATTGCACCCACGAGAGTTGCCTACGCAGAGCTATCGGGGTTGATTAGTCTCGGACGCCGACGCAGCCCCAAGGGCGAATACGAGCTCAGTCTTCGCGACATCATCTTCCACCTCAAGCGCTGCCTGCTGATCTGGCTACCCCGGGAAGAAAACCACAGCCATCGCGGCTACGGTCAGCAGCTGGCCCGGCTGTGTCGTGGGCGGGTCTGGATCGGTGTGCACTACCTGCTGGGCAACGATGAGCAGCGCCGCTATCGCGCCCTGCAGAGTCTGGCGGGCGACCTGGGACTACCGCTGGTCGCCTGCGGCGACGTGCAGATGCACTGCGCCACACGCAAGCCCCTGCACGATGTGATGACTGCACTGCGTCATAACTGCAGCGTCGCCGAGCTGGGCCAGCGTCGGCTGGCCAATGCGCAGCAGCACCTGCGCAGCCTCAGGCAGCTGGCCCGCTTCTACCCCGCCCGGTTATTAGAAGAAACCCAGCTTATCGCCGGGCAGTGCCAGTTCAGCCTGGACGAGCTGCGCTATGAGTACCCCAAGGAGGTCGTTCCCGAGGGCCACACGGCGCGCGAATATCTTCGCGAGCTCAGCTGGCAGGGCGCCAACAGGCGCTGGCCCGAGGGCATACCCAGCGCCATTCGCGAGCGCATAGAGCGTGAGCTCGCATTAATCGCCGAGTTGGACTACGAGTACTACTTTCTCACGGTCTACGACATCGTGCGCTTTGCCCGGGAGCGCGGAATTCTCTGCCAGGGCCGCGGCTCTGCGGCCAACTCCGTGGTTTGCTACTGCCTGTTTATCACCGAGGTATCGCCCGAGAAAATCTCACTGCTTTTTGAACGCTTTATCTCCCGGGAGCGCGACGAGCCGCCGGATATCGACGTGGACTTCGAACATGAGCGCCGCGAAGAAGTCATTCAATACATCTACGAAAAATACAGCCGTCGCCGCGCCGCATTGGCCGCTACGGTCATCACCTATCGCGCCCGAAGCGCGGTACGTGATGTGGGCAAAGCGCTGGGACTGGACCCCATTTTTGTAAACGACCTGGCCAAATCTCTGGCCTGGTGGGACAAGCAACGGGACCTCCAGGCACGCTTCAGCGAGCACGGTCTGGGCGGTACCGATGAAGACGGCAAGCCCAACACCGCACGGCTGTTTTACAGTCTCGTACAGGAAATTCTCGGTTTTCCGCGGCACCTTTCGCAGCATGTCGGCGGTTTTGTCATCTCCCGTGGTCCCATCTCGCAACTCGTCCCGATAGAGAATGCGAGCATGCCCGATCGCACGGTGATTCAATGGGATAAAGAGGATATCGAGGCGCTGGGACTGCTAAAGGTCGACGTGCTGGCGCTGGGCATGCTCTCGGCCATTCGCAAGTCACTGGAGCTGATCCACCGCTACGATCCGCGCATTCGCTGTCTGCAGGATGTTCCCGCCGAGGATCAAGCCACCTATCGCATGCTGCAGCAGGCGGATTCCATCGGCGTTTTTCAGATCGAATCCCGGGCCCAGATGAGCATGCTGCCGCGGCTCAAACCCGCCTGCTTTTACGATCTGGTCATCGAAATAGCCATCGTCCGCCCGGGACCGATTCAGGGCGACATGGTGCACCCCTACCTGCGCCGCCGTCAGGGACTTGAGCGCGTCAGCTATCCGGACGAGGCGGTAAAAAGTGTTCTTGAACGCACGCTCGGGGTGCCGATCTTTCAGGAGCAGGTCATCCGTCTGGCCATGGTCGCCGCCGGTTTTAGCGGCGGCGAAGCCGACCAGCTACGCCGTGCCATCACCAACTGGGGACGCAACAGCAAACTCCTCAGCTTCGAACAAAAACTTACCGAGGGAATGTTGCGCCGGGGCTATAGTGAGGATTACGCCCACCGACTCTTTGAGCAGATCAAGGGCTTTGGTGGCTACGGCTTTCCCGAATCGCACTCCGCAAGCTTTGCCCTCCTCGCCTACGTATCGGCATGGCTCAAATGCCATCATCCGGCCGCGTTCTACACCGGATTACTGAACAGCCAACCCATGGGCTTTTACACCCCGTCGCAGCTGATTCAGGATGCGCGGCGTCACGGTGTAAATGTTCTACCCGCGGACATCAATCACAGTGACTGGGATCATCAACTGCTGCAAGAGCCCGGGCACGGCAGCAAGGCCCCGATTCGCCTCGGTCTCCGACTGGTCAAGGGGCTGCCCCGGGACGCCGCCCGGCGTATCAGCGCGGCGCGGCGCGCAGCGCCGTTTCGACAGATTTCAGATCTACGCAAGCGCGCGGCCCTGGATCGCCGGGACATGGAAGCGCTGGTCGATGCAGACGCCCTCGCCAGCCTGAGCGGACACCGGCATCAGGCGCGCTGGCAGGTGATGGCGCTGGAGCCTGAGCGCCCACTGCTCGCCTATGAAAAACAGGCGTCCGCCGAAGAGCTGAACGATGAGGTCAGTCTTGTGGCGCCCGCCGTTTCGGAATCCGTTATCGCCGATTACCGCAGTACAGGGCTGAGCCTGCGTGCTCACCCGCTCGCACTGCTGCGCGACCAGCAACCGTTTGCCCGGTGCAAACGCCAGCAGGATCTTGAGGTACTCGGGGACGGTCGCTTTGTGCGCATCGCCGGATTGGTCACCTGCCGACAACGGCCGGGGACCGCTTCCGGTGTTCTGTTTCTTACCCTGGAGGACGAAACCGGCAACAACAACGTGGTGGTCTGGCCATCGGTGCAACAGAACTTTCGTCAGGCACTAATGAAAGGCCGGCTACTGCTGGTCAAAGGCATACTGCAAAAGCGCGACGGTGTTACGCATATCGTGGCCGGCGCCCTGTTTGATCACAGCAGCGCGCTGGACGGGCTGGGAGTAAAGTCCCGGGACTTTCATTGAGCGGCATAGCCATCAGCATCCCTGTGATAGCCCGTGGCGCTGCCGACGCGCCTAAAGAAAAGACGCTGTCGCCAACAACCGATTGCTTGCCAGCGCTCCCTGAACTGTCAGAATACCTGGCAGACCAGCCCGAGGTTTACCGCCATGCGCATGACTGTCCGACATCTCCTGATTAGCTGCATGATCATGTGCAGTGCGCCACTCGCCGCTCAGGATCAACGCCCTAACGACGGCCTGTATCGCGAGATCATCCGCACGGTTATCGAAGCGGACTTTGATGGTATGGCGGCCACCTACCACCCCGATGCCGTACTCGTAGCAAAAGAGCGGACCACCGCGATCAGCGAGCAACTACCGCGCTGGCGGGAGGATGGGGAAGCATTCGCCAGGGCGGGCGGTCGCGCCACGGTGGCGTTTCGCTTTAGCTCACGGGTTCACGGCGACAGTAGCGCTTTTGATGCCGGTATTTTTCGCTACGCTCAAAGCACGGCGGATGGAAACGAGACGATCAGCTACTTGTTCTTCGAAAACCTCAGCATCAAAAAAGGCGGTCGCTGGCTGACTATGATGGAGCGACAGGGAGAACTCGCAACTGAAGCCGACTGGATGGCCTTAGCAAGCTGGGAATAGTCTGCAACAGTGAGAGCGGACCGTGGCTGGCAACTTCCCTTAACACCTCAGGGCGGTCATTGAGCGACTTCCAGACTGCTACGTTTTAAAGGGCGCAATCGACAGCAGCCACGATTCGGTGGATTCGTTGCGAACTGGCTGATTCGCTCACCTAGGCTGTTGCAAGCTTTCATTGACCTCTTCGATAAATGATTCGGGAAATGACTGTGAATCGCGAACCATCGGCCAAACAAACGCAGGGTCTCGCATTGCCACCGATGTAAACCAATCCTTCCAGTCATCGTATATTCCTTGCGAAAACACACCTGCTTGCCTTGCAAGATGGGCGCGCTCCCAAGCAACAAAAAGGAGGTCTATGTAGTACTGAAATCGAAGAAGCTCTTCGGCGGTGAGTTTACTTGGATCGTCGTAGCCTGTGGTCAAAATGCGGGAGAGTCCGTCATTCTCAATCACCAGGACTCGACGTTGGAGGGTGTAAGTCAAGAGTTCTGCTTGAATGTCCGCGTCAGACTCCAACGTAGTCCGTCGTATTTCCAGCCCCACGTAGATAAGCGATAACACGACCGCCACAGCAGAGATGATTTCGGCGACCGCGACCCACGTATTTAGACTGCGATTAGTCATAAGGAATTTCCTTTGCCAGTTTTGGCCGTGTGGACGGTTCCGGCAGACGACAACCGATTCGTTCAATCATAAACGAGAGACCGCGCTCAGGCGAAAGCAACCTCTCGCGATGTCTCTGAACACCTCATAGCTGCCGTTGGTATAGGGGGCTGACTCATTGGGGATGGCGGCTACCGGCAAAC
>CAZGGN010000138.1:0-892 GCA_964525195.1 uncultured Congregibacter sp. | reverse complement strand
CTGAACACCTCAATGCGGTCCTAGCCCAAGAAGGAGCCCCATCATTCTCTGAGCTATTGGCCGGCGTCCGACGCCATTGCGGTCATCGGTAGACCGAGGGCCAAGCTGTGTGCGTTCACGGTATCCTGCACTGACTGCGCGAGTTCGAGCTGATACACGTGGGTGCGCTCCCACCAGTAAAACAGTTTCACGAACGACTGATCCTTACAAACCTCATCAATTGGCTTAACAAGGCGGGCGGTTCGTATATCCACGCCATTAACTGTTTGAGCCGGATCTATGATTCCTGAAAACCCTACTAGAGGATGCCGATCCACTTCAGTGATATTATTTGTCTGCAAAACGCGGTCAGAAACTTCGGAAACACTCTCAAGCGCCTCGGCGTATTCCCGCAGTGTTGCGCGCTGTGCCTTGCTTTGGAGTCTAAGGAGACGCCCGTCGCCAGTTAGCAAATCAAGTGCGTCAGATTTAACACTGATGCCTAGCCCTGATCGGACCCTGTTAAGGCCACGATTAACTGCTCTAATCGCTTCTTCGTCCGTTACACAGGTTTCGAGTGCTTCGATTGCGGTTTGAACCACGCTCATCCGATTTTTGATCTTAGTTGACACCTCTACAGCGGACTCATGGATGTCGATACTCTCCTCAGCCAGCCGCTGTATCGCCTCTTCATAGGCGACTTTATCGGCATAATTTTCATTCCAGTTGCTTACCTGTAAACCAACAAACACACCGACAACGACTATGGAGAAATCTAATCCAACTGCAAACCAGTTCTGGTCTTTCACGTGTTTTGTCAGGCTGCGGAGAATCACAGTAGTTCCATTCCTTTTGGGCTCTAGTTCGCTTCAAACACGATTAGAGCATAGCCGGAAGGACCCGTCATAGGCGA
>CAZGGN010000137.1:4641-8243 GCA_964525195.1 uncultured Congregibacter sp. | reverse complement strand
GGCCCGTCGTGCGCGCTGGAACGTGCTGTTTGAGGTGATGCAGCACAAGGGTTCATCCGAGTGCGACAATCGCCTGCCGACCTGGTCGGAAGACGAGTACTGCAACTTTGAAAAGCTCGAATACGACAGCTTCGGCGGCAAGAACACCGGCACCCCGGGCGGCATAGACGCCAAGTGGCTGACCCTGCTGGTGGACGACGAGGACCTGCCGCAAACCAAGCGACCTGACGAAAACAATTTCCTGCGCTACGCGCTGAAAAAGGGCCTGCAGCAGCAGGCAGAACTGGGCGTCAACAGCTTCAAATACGGCCTGGTCTCAGCGACCGACACCCACATCGCCGCACCTGGACTGACGATGGAGAAAAACCACCCCGGGCACGGCGGCGCCGGCATGGGGTCGCGCGACGAGCTGCCCAAGGGGCTGCCTGACGAGCTCGAGTACGGCCCCGGCGGCCTGGCCGTGCTCTACGCTGAAGAGAATACCCGCGACTCGCTGTTTGCCGCCATGCAGCGCCGTGAAGCCTACGCCACCAGCGGCACGCGACCGGTCCTGCGCTTTTTCGGTGGCTGGGACTACGCAGAAGATACCTGCGCTGCCAGTGACATGGTCGCCCGGGGCTACGCCGGCGGTGTACCCATGGGCGGCGACCTCCCGGCGCCTGGCACGCCCGACGCCACGCCGCGCTTTATTGTCTCGGCGATGGCGGACAATCGGGCGTAAGTGTCACGGGTGCCCTGCGCACTGTAGATTCCTGCGTTGATGGCAGAGCCGCTGCTCTGGGACGCAGTCAGTCCGTGCAAGCGCTTGCGCTCGACGTCCGAGCGGATTCGCAGCATGCCGTAGCGCTCGACGACCTGGCCCGCAATGGTGGTTTTTCCCGAGCCCGAGAGACCGTGGGTAATGCATAGGAGGGGCTTGCCGGGGCGGGTATAGCGTTCGGCCAGAGCCGTGTAGCTGTGATACTCCCCGAGCACCTGCTCGCGCTCCACCACGGAAAGATCCTGCGCGAGGCGCAGCGCAGCGATTTTTGCGCGAACCATCGCCCGGTAAACCCGGTAGAAATCGAGCAGCGGCAGCGCCGAGTAATCGCCACTGCGCTCGAAATAGCCATTGAGGAAACGGCGGCTATGTGTGGCCAGACCCCGATCATCGAGATCCATTGCCAGAAAAGCGACATCGCCCAGGACATCGGTCCAGCGCATACGCTCGTTGAATTCGATACCGTCGAAGATGACAACGTGGCCATCGATGAATGCCATGTTGCCCAGATGCATATCCCCGTGGCACTCGCGGACCCATCCCTGTGCGCCTCTCTGCTCCAGATGCCCGCGCAGCAACCGGTACTGCTCGAGACTCCACTGTCGCAGCTCCCTGAGCTGCACCTGTGCCTCAGGATCGGTAATCAGGGAGGATAATTGCTCGAAGTTTTCCTGCACCGGAAAAAGTGCGGCTTCCGGGGTACAGAATGTACTGTCTGCCGGCGCGCGCGCCGCCTGCATGTGAAACGTCGCTACCCGTTCGGCCACCGCGTCCATCGTCTCCACAGGCAGAGAGCCGGCTTGCGCGAGATGGCTCATCAACAGATCCTGGGAAAAGCGGCGCATACGCACGGCAAACTCCAGGGGGGTACCGGCACCGCCAATGACCGGCGCCGTGATGCTCCCGCTAATTGCCACGACATCGAGATAAATCTGCGGCGCGAGGCGACTGTTAAGACGAATCTCCTCCTCGCAGAAGTGCCTGCGGCGTTCGAGGGTGGTGAAATCCAGAAAACCGAAGTCCAGGGGCTTTTTGATCTTATAGGCAAAATCGCCCTGAAGAATCACGCTGGAGATATGCGTTTCGATCCGCTCCGGAATCCCATTCCCCGGTACGTTTTGCAGGGACGCCAACAGATTGCTGACAAGTCGGTCGTGATCTTCCAGCGAGAGTTCTGTCATAGCCGGGGGAAGTCGACGGTGCCTTGAGTCACCGGAGGCTCAGCTGGCGGCTGGCAGTTGCTGATCCAACCACTGCCGGAACTGCTGCGGCGGCAACGCCCCGGCGAGGCGGCCGAGCTCCCGCCCGCGGTGAAACACCATCAGCGTGGGTATTGAGCGAATCTGAAAACGCGCGGCAGTCTGTGGATTGCTTTCGGTGTCGAGCTTGAGGAAAACCGCCCGGGTGGCCATGTCACCTGCGGCGGCGCTGAATACGGGTGCGAACTGAACGCAGGGGCCGCACCAGGGAGCCCAGAAGTCGACGACGACCGGCAGATCACTGCGCTCGATAAAGCGACCAAAGTTAGCGTCACTTCCGGTGACCGGTTCACCGCCGGCCAGGAGCTTTCGACACTTCCCGCAGATCGGCCGGTCACCGAGCCTGGCCGCCGGTACCCGGTTTACCGCGGCGCAGGCTGGACAGACAATTTGCAGTGCTGTGTTTTGATCGCTGGCCATAAAAACCTCACCTCGCTCCTCACTATGTATCTAGAGTGCGGCGGCGCAAAAATCAAGCGCGGCTACACTCCCTCTCCTCTTCGAATTCAGTCACCGTGTAGCGATACGCGCGCAGCGACGGGGACCAGTGCTCCGCTGGCAACCCGGCCTTGAGCATCAGCTGTGCCAGAAAATCCCGCGCTTCGGGCAGTTGGCTCCAAACCTGCGGCAGAAAGGTCGAGCGGCAGGGTCCGTCCTCCAGCAGCAAACCGTCCTCGCCGGGCCTCAGGGTAGCCAGCAGGGCTTTCCGACTAGCGACCGCGATCTCTGCGAGTTCGGACAGTACCGAAATTTCGATATGGATCGCATCCAGCTCATCACCGCGCAGCGGTGGAAAGCGCGGATCGCGATAGGCCGCCCCTCTCGCAGCATCCACCACGGCGAGGGCCAGCGGCGCGCTGGCCTCGAGGGAGCCGATACAGCCGCGCAGGCTGCCCTTGAGCGTCAGGGTGACGAAAACTGCGCGCGCGCATTGCAGGGACGCGGGCAGCGTATGCAGTGCGATCGGCGGGCTATCCTGCGGGCCGCGGCTAATCGCAGCGCGGGCAAGGGACAGCAGTTGCTGCCGCTCCCCGGGCTGGAGGGCAGGCGCGGTCAAGTCAATGGATTGCGAAGGCAGCATAGCCCACCACCCGCTCCCGGTCTCCCGCCGTATCGCCCGAGTTACACATCGCCAGAAGCTCAACGGAACGGCCCGAAACATGATCGGTACTGAACAGACCGTTGAGCACCCGCGCGCCGCAGGCGTCATCGCCCTCAAGATCAGTAGCCTGCCTGAGGATGCGCTCGCAGGTACGTGCATCCAGCGCCCGGGCTACATCGTAGCCATGGAAGTGAGACAGGTCCGTACTCACGACTACCAGTGTTTCAGGACCATCCCAGAGGGCGTCGATGACCGCAGCCACCTCCCTGGCCCGGGCGTCGCCGACCAGCACCGGTACCAGTGTGAATTCCCCCAGCACGGTCTGCAGAAACGGGAGCTGCACCTCGAGGCTATGCTCAAGAGCGTGGGCGCTGTCATCCACAACAACGCCGGGCAGTGCCGCAGCCGCGGCCAGCATTTCCTGGTCCAGAACTACCTCACCCAGGGGAGTGGCAAAGCGATCTACCGACGGCAGGGCCAT
>CAZGGN010000137.1:0-4631 GCA_964525195.1 uncultured Congregibacter sp. | reverse complement strand
AGACAGCCATAGGCCTGCGCCGCGGTGACCCCGGAATACACATAGCCGGCATGGGGCACTATCAGCACTTTGGGAGCGCTCTCCGGGGCTGGCACAGAATCCTCCAACAACTGCGTCAGCTGCCGGCGCAAAGGGCCCTCGCCCGCGGGATAAAACGCGCCGGCCACTGCGGCGGGGCGCACCCTGAAAGAACTCTCGGTCATCATCATTCGTTCAAAATTCGTTCTATTATATAACCCTACTTGATATGGGGACTTTTGACCCCAAATACAAGCTATGGATGAGCATATTGTAGATACCGCCTACTGGCACCGGACCGCCGATGGACGCGTGCAGTGTGATCTCTGCCCGCGACACTGCCGCCTGCAGGAAGGGCAGCGCGGGCTCTGTTATGTGCGGCAGCGTCTGGACGACACCGTGAAACTGGTCAGCTACGGACGCTCGAGTGGTTTCTGTGTCGACCCGATCGAAAAAAAGCCCCTGAATCATTTCTACCCGGGCAGTGCCGTACTGTCCTTCGGCACCGCAGGCTGCAACCTCGCCTGCAAATTCTGCCAGAACTGGGATATGAGCAAGTCCCGGGAAATGGATACGCTTTCGGATAGCGCCGGACCCGAGCAACTTGCCGCCGCAGCCGTTGAGCTGGGCTGCCGGAGTGTCGCCTTTACCTACAACGACCCGATTATCTTCCTTGAGTACGCGGTCGATGTGGCGGCCGCATGTCGAGCCAAGGGGGTCGATACGGTCGCCGTGACGGCGGGATACATTGATGCGGCGCCGCGGGAGACATTCTTCCCCGCCATGGACGCGGCCAACGTTGACCTCAAGGCCTTCAACGATGATTTTTACTATCGCATCTGTGGCGGCCGCCTGGCCCCGGTTCTCGAGACCCTCGAATACATCCGCCACGAGACCAACACCTGGCTGGAGTTAACAACCCTGCTGATCCCTGGCGAGAACGATTCCAATGCTGAACTGGATGCGATGACACGCTGGGTGGTGGAGCATCTGGGGCCGGATGTCCCCATGCACTTCACGGCTTTCCATCCCGACTGGAAAATGCGCGACACGGCTCCCACGCCCGCCGCCACCCTGTCGCGGGCGCGACGCATTGCCATGGCAAACGGTGTCCGCTATGCCTATACCGGCAACGTCAGTGACCCTGAGGGGGGCAGCACCTGGTGTCCCGGCTGTGGCGAGTTGCTGATCGAACGGGACCGCTATCGCCTCGGTGCCTGGCATCTGGATAGCGAGGGACGCTGTGCCAGCTGCGGGAGTAGCATCGCAGGGCGCTTCAGCGCGAAACCGGAGCAATTCGGAGCGCAGCGTGTGCCGCTGCGCTTTGAACACTAACAAACCGGCGCAAAGATCTTTTCGCTGCGCTTTCCTGGCGCTACCTGTAAAGACGACCGGTTGCGCATCGGCGTGGCCGCCGGCCTGCAAAAAAAACGAAATGCGGACATCCCGACAAAAAATGCGGCCCGGGTGCATTGGGTAAGGACCCGGCCCCGTGTATGCTGCGACCCGACTGGTCAAACCAACTTATAACAGCCGGGAACTCCGATGACCGATAAACCAGCCCCCACTGCCGCCGTGGGGCGAGCAGGCCATGCAGTTACGAGCACCGCAGTGGACGCAGAGGTAGTAGAGGTAGTAGAGGCAGCAACGCCCACGGGCGCCGGCGCTGTCCCGGGCAACCCTGACTTCACCGCCAGTGAGGGCTACAAACGCTACGTCATCTGGCTACTGTTTGCCGTTTACGTTTTCAATTTTCTCGACCGCCAGATCTTCACTACCTTGCTCCAGCCGATAAAGCAGGAGTTTCAGTTTTCCGACACGCAGATGGGACTGCTCGGCGGCCTCGCTTTTGCACTTTTTTACTCCACCCTGGGAATTCCAATCGCGCGCCTGGCCGATCAGCGCAATCGCGTAAATATCATCGCTTTCTCGATCGCGGTCTGGAGCGCGGCGACAGCGTTCACGGGCTTTGCCAAGTCTTTCACCCATCTGCTGATTGCGCGACTCTGTGTGGGTATCGGTGAAGCCGGCTGCAGCCCCCCCGCCTATTCCCTGATCAGCGATTACTTCGAGCCCGAGAAGCGCGCCCGAGCCATGTCGATCTACTCCATGGGAATCGGCGGCGGTATCTTTCTGGGCTATCTCGTATCGGGCGCCGTCGCCGAGCAGTACGGATGGCGCGCTGCATTTTTTGTCGTCGGGATACCCGGTGTACTGCTCGCGCTACTGCTGAAATTGACACTGCGAGAACCACCCCGCGGCTTCTCGGACAACATCAGTGTGGCCGCAAAGCCCCCGCCTGTTGCAGAGGCTTTAACGGCGCTCTGGCGCCGGCGCTCTTTCCGTCACCTTTCTCTCGCGGCGGCGTTGCACGCCTTTGCCGGCTACGGCGTAGGCTCATTCGTGCCAGCGTTCCTGATCCGCTCCCACGGCATGACGGTGGCAGAGGTCGGGTTCGCGCTCTCCATGATCTCTGCCGTGGGCATCATGGGTGGTATCTATCTGGGCGGCTATCTGTCGGACCGTGCCGCATGTCAACGCAAGGACGAGCGCTATTACATGCTCGTGCCCGGCATCGCGACGCTGCTGGCCGTGCCGATTGCACTGTCCATTTACCTGCTGCCGAGCAAGCTCCTCATCCTGGCCTTAATGCTCCCCTCGCAACTGCTGGGCTACATGTATCTGGGCCCCACCTTCACGATGACCCAGAGTCTGGCCGGCGTTCGTGAACGCGCCCTCGCCGGAGCGGTTCTGCTACTGATCATCAACCTGATCGGCCTGGGGCTGGGGCCGACTCTGGCCGGGTGGCTGAGCGATATGTTCCGGACCTCGCTCGTCGCGGGTGGTATGGGCGAGAGTATGGCCACCGCGGAGGGTCTGCGCTACGCGCTCTGCGCGGTCACGCTGGTTAATGTCTGGTCTGCCTTCCACTACCTGATGGCAGCGCGCTCACTGCGAGAGGATCTGGCGGCCGTAAAAAATGAGCAGACAACAGCAGCTGCTGCTCGCGCCATGAGCTGAGGTGTAAGCTGTTGCTTTGTGAGTGCCACCAACACACCGGAGCCTGGCAGCACCCTCCGCACTGGCAATGAGACCTGGGGTGCCGACGATCAGAACGCCCAGGTCAGCCCCATCAGCAAGCCCTCCTGGCGCACGTCGTAACCAAAGCCGCCGTCCCCGTAATCTACCTCAAACATCCGATAGCCGAGCGTCGTGCCGATCGACGGGGTACACCAGTAGCCGACAACGCCGAGGACTGCATAGAAACCGTCCGATCCCACGCCGAGGCCGTCGCCACCTACACCCTCTTGCAGATAGAACCGCGAGCTGCGCAGCTGTATTGTGTGCCAGAGTCGGAGCCAGTGCCCGGTCATTCCCTGCCAAGTGGGCTCGGGGTGTTTTTCTGGCTGGCTTGAGAAGGCATACTTAAAACAGGTCAACGGATATGTGCGCCGGACTATCGGCTGTGGGCAGCATACCTCGCACGGTGAGTGCTGCGATGTCCAGCACCTGGCAGGCAACGATCTGGACCTGACTTCGCGATGGCCCCGAGGACGACGATGACAATTTCTGTGAAAACAACCAGGCTCCTTAGTAAACTCGGCTGCACCGCTATCCTGCTGACACTTGTCGGCTGCGCAGAGGAGCCGACAATCCAAAGCGGCGACGACGCTGAAGTCATCATGGGTAACCTGAACCGGGTCGACAACGCCAGGGCTGATCTAGCCTACCTCGATCCGAATGCAGACTACGCGCGCTATGAGCGTGTCCAGATCCAGCCCCTGGATCTGGACAACGTGGAAATCATCCAGCCTAACACCGGCAGCAGTATGCTCAATCGTTATAACACCGAGTGGGAACTGACAGACAGGGACAGGGCCGCCCTACAGAAAGCGTACCTGGAGGTCATGACCCGGGAGATCACCAAAAACGGTGACTTTGAACTTGCCGATACCGGCGGTGACGATGTGCTCACTATCGGCGCCATGATCACGCGTATTGCGCCATCTGCACCGAAGGACGATGTGATGTCCCGCGGCACCTCACGCAGCCGTGTTTATTCCGAAAGCTCAGGCAGTATCTCTATCGCTATCGCACTGGCAGACGGCGACAGCGGTGAGGTTATCGCTCTTATCAAAGACACCCAGAGGGGCAATAACAACTACTGGGGCGTTAACAACTCTGTAACCAATATGTCCGAGGTCCGCCGGGCGTTCAGCTCCTGGGCAATCCGTATCCACGATGGACTGGAGGCACTGAAAGCCCGCGGCGAGAGCTGATCGGCCCCGGCGGACAGCGTCGAGACATGAGCGCGAGAGCCCTGCTGTCTGCAGCGCTGCTCTACGGTGCTGCCGTCCACATCGTGGCTTGTGCCGGTCGAACAGACAACACTATCGCGGTAGATATTGATGTCCCTTTTCTGACGACTCGCGGGCTCAAGAGGGGAGCAGATGGGGACATCGACTACTCCACAGAAGTCGCGGAGCTGTCCGCCGGGCATTGCCAGGTAGCGCTGCATCAGGGCAAGACACTTGAGGCGCAGAACAGCGGAGTTAACGCGCGGTCACTGACGGAAGTCATGGATGGCTTCACCGGACGCGCTGAGCAGGGAA
>CAZGGN010000136.1:0-8304 GCA_964525195.1 uncultured Congregibacter sp. | reverse complement strand
CGCTTTTCGGCAATGCATATCCAGGGGCAGGCAGTCCCACGGCACAGTGTCTTGTATTTGGATACAGGCGCCATGTACCGCGCGGTGGGGCTTGCCGCCCGCCGTTACGCTGAGCGGCATCAGAATTACGTCGCCCTGCTGAAAAGTCTGGGTGCCGATTCGCGACGGGTGAAGCGTCTCTACGCTGCGAGTCTTGCGGTGACCTGGCTGATTGCGTTGCTGATCGGCTGGCTGTTCGCCTGGGTGTTGCAGTTGCTGGCCCTGCAGGCATTCGAGGGCCAGCTCACGGTCGCGCCTTCGCTGCTTCAGCCCCGGCCCTATCTTATTGGCGCTATCACGGCACTGGTCTGCGTCAGTGTGTTTGCCTGGCCGTCGATCAGCCGGCTGACCCGGATCAGTCCGCTGCTCGTGCTGCGCAGCGACATGCCCTTGCACAGCGGCCGCGAACCCCTCGATTACGTCCTGGGCCTGCTCGCGGTAGTCCTGCTCATGTGGTGGTACAGCGCTGATCTTTCCCTGACGCTGGTGGTCCTGGGAGCCTTGGTGGCGGTCACCCTGGTCGGCGGAATGATGGCCCTGTTTCTGCTCCGCGGCGGGCGTGCACTGGGCATGCAGGCCGGGAGCGTCTGGCGCCTCGCGCTGGCGAGTCTGCAGCGCCACGGCCTGGGCAATGCGCTGCAGCTTGTGGTGTTTGCCGTTGCCATCATGTTGCTCCTGCTCCTGACCCTGCTGCGCACCTCGCTCCTTGAGGGCTGGCAGCAGCAGTTGCCTGAGGGCGCACCGAATCACTTCCTCTTGAATCTGGCCCCCGATGAGCTCGGTGCGGTCAGTACCCTGCTTGATGACGAGGGCGTACGCCGGGAGAAACTGTATCCGATGCTGCGCGGGCGACTGATGTCGGTGGCGGGGAAGGATCTGCCCATCGAGGGGGAGGAGGATGAGCCCCGGCAGCGTGAAGCCAACTTCACCTGGTCGGCACAGCTTCCGGATGGCAACGAAATTCTGGCCGGTCACTGGTGGAGCGCGCCAGGCTCTCCGGAAGTCTCCGTGGAGCATGAATTTGCCGAGCGTCAGGGTATTGAACTGGGGGATCGCCTCAGCCTGCGCATCGGTGCGACCGATATCGAGGTGACCGTGACCAGTCTGCGCAGCCTTGACTGGGAGTCATTTAAACCGAACTTTTTTCTGGTGTTTCCCCCGGGGTTGCTCGATAGCTATCCGGTGACCTACATGACGAGCTTTTATCTCCCCGGGGAGCAGAAAGCGTTTCTCAATCAGCTGCTCAGGCAACATCCCACCGCGACCGTGATCGAGGTGGACGCGGTCATGGCGCAGCTGCGCAGTACCCTGGGGCAGGTGTCCGCAGCGATTGAGCTGGTCCTGGTTCTGGTCCTGCTGGCGGGGATGCTGGTGCTCATCGCCGGGGTCCAGTCCACCGCCGATGCGCGGCTTCGGGAAGGCGCGCTTTTGCGGGCTCTGGGTGCCGGCCGCTCGCATATCCTCGGGGGCGTGGCGATCGAGTTTCTGAGCCTCGGGCTGATGGCGGGAGTCCTTGCGGTGCTCGCGGCCGAGACGGCCTTCTGGGGGCTGCAGCGGTTTGTTTTTGCATTGGACTACACCCCGACGCCGAGTCTCTGGTTGCCGACCCTGCTCGGGGCAGCGCTGCTGATTGGCGCTCTGGGGCTCTGGAACTGCCGGCGGGTCGTGTCCGTCGCGCCGGCCCGGGTGCTGCGCGACGTTTAGGTGGAGCCCCTGCGCGCCTCAATTCCGGTCAGAAAAGTATCGACGGCGACGTCTATCTGGCGCTGCAGATCGATATGCTTGCGAAACAGCGCCGGGGCATCAATCCGCAATGTCGCTACGCCGTGAATGCCGGCCCAGGCCGCGTTCGCAAGGTAGATGACATCCTGCTTGTGAAATTCACCCTGTTGCATGCCATGGTAGAGAATTGACTGCACCAGTGACAGGGTTTCCCGGCTGATCTCCCGGAGCTCCGGATGCCGTGCGCTGGGTTGCGCGAGTGGGCCGAACATCAGTTTGAAGAGCTGTTCCTGCTCCGCGGCAAACTCTACATAGGCCCGGGCAACGCTGCGCAGTTGCGCTGCGGCATTGTTTCCGGCGACAGCTCGCGCGGCACTCAGAGCGTCAAGTAAGCCTCGATAGCCGCGGGTGGCGATGGCCGCGAGCAGGGTTTCCTTATCGCTAAAGTGACGGTAGGGCGCAGTCTGGGAAACCCCCAGGGCCCGCGCCACCGCGCGGAGACTGAGCTGCTCCGGCGGCGTATCGCGCAATTGCAATACCGCCTGTTCGAGCAGCTCGGCCCGCAGGTTGCCGTGGTGATAGGCGCGCTGTCCTGCCGGTTCGGTCATCTACATGCGCTGTGTTGCATCACGGGAGCAGGTGTGAAACGGCGTCGCGCTCTTCCGTTAGCTCCTGCTCCGTGGCCTGCATACGCGCGCGACTGAAATCGTTGACGTCCAATCCCTGAACGATGCTCCAGTCGCCGTCGTTGCAACGGCAGGGGAAAGAGTAAATGAGGCCCTCGCTGATGCCGTAGGAGCCGTCCGAGTAGACCCCCATCGAAACCCAGTCATCGCCCGGCGTGCCCAGGGCCCAGTCGCGCATATGGTCGATGGCCGCGTTTGCGGCGGATGCCGCCGAGGAAGCGCCGCGGGCCTTGATGATCGCCGCCCCACGCTGCTGCACCGTGGGGATAAAGTCCTCTGCGTACCAGCCCTGATCGACCTGTTCGCTGGCCACGCTGCCCTTGACCAGGGCGTGATGCAGGTCCGGGTACTGGGTTGCGGAGTGGTTGCCCCAGACGGTCATGTTCGTTACGTCGGTTACCGGTGCTTCGAGTTTTTGCGCGATCTGGGTTTTTGCGCGGTTGTGATCGAGGCGCATCATTGCCGTGAAATTTCGCGGGTCGATATCCGGGGCGTTGCGCTGGGTGATCAGCGCGTTGGTATTGGCCGGGTTGCCCACTACCAGAACCTTGATGTTGCGGCTGGCATTGTCGTTGATTGCTTTGCCCTGGACCGAGAAGATTGCGGCGTTGGCCTCGAGAAGGTCCTTGCGCTCCATACCCGGGCCGCGGGGTCGGGCGCCGACCAGCAACGCATAGTCTGCATCCTTGAAGGCTACGTTCGGGTCGTCGGTGCATACGATGCCCGCCAGCAAGGGAAACGCGCAGTCGTCGAGTTCCATGCGTACGCCCTCGAGCGCGTCCATAGCCGGCGTGATGTCCAGCAGATGCAGGATAACCGGCTGATCGTCGCCGAGCATGGCGCCGGATGCGATGCGGAAAAGAAGGGCGTAGCCGATCTGACCGGCAGCGCCGGTGACTGTGACGCGAACGGGTGCTTTCATTGGGAACCTCTAATCGTGGATGTTGCGGGTAAAACGTCGCGGCGCATTGTCGGCATTACGCCCTTAAAAGACAAGTTTGCGCGATCGCCAAACTGGACCTTGGCCGTGACAGGCGAGTACCATGCGCGCGTGTTAATCAGTGGGTAACCAGAGGCGATGAACCGGGATCCCCGGCGCTCAAAGATCGAGTCGAATAAGCTCCACAAACGTCTGCGACGGCAGGTCGGTCAGGCGATTGTGGATTACGACATGATTCGCGAGGGCGAGCGCGTCATGGTCTGCCTGTCCGGGGGCAAGGACTCCTATGGGATGCTGGATATTCTCCAGTCCCTGCAGCGCAGTGCCCCGGTCAATTTCGAACTGGTCGCGGTGCATCTGGACCAGAAGCAACCCGGCTACCCACCGGAGATACTGCCGGCCTATCTGGACAAGCAGGGCATCGAGTACCACATCCTCGAAAAAGACACCTACAGCGTGGTGAAGTCGGTGGTACCCGAGGGCAAGACGACCTGCGGACTGTGCTCGCGCCTGCGTCGCGGGACGCTCTACGGCTTCGCTGAAAAAATCGGAGCGACGCGCGTCGCCCTGGGCCACCACCGGGACGATATTGTCGAAACCCTTTTTCTGAACATGTTTTTCGGGGGCAGCCTCAAGGCGATGCCGCCCAAGCTGCTATCCGATGATGGTAAAAACGTCGTGATCCGTCCGATGGCCTACTGTAAGGAAGCGGATCTGGCGCGCTACGCCGAGGAAAAGGCCTTCCCGATTATTCCCTGCAATCTCTGTGGCTCCCAGGACAACCTCCAGCGCGTCGCCATCAAGGCCATGCTCAAGGAATGGGAGCGTCAATATCCCGGGCGCACGGAGACCATCTTCAAGGCGATCGGCAATGTGTCCCCGTCGCAGTTGGCGGATCGAGAGCTGTTTGACTTTATCGCCCTGAACGCGCTGGAGCCGGCCCGGTCGGATGGTCCTCCGATGATCAGCGCGGTAAATCTCTAGCGCATGAGTAACAGGCTATTGCTCGAGGCCACGGATCTTGGGATCGAGCGTGGCGGGAGACGGCTCTTTTCCGGACTCTCTTTGCAGGTACATCAGGGTGATATCGTCCATTTGCGTGGCGCCAATGGCGCGGGCAAGACGACCCTGCTGCGCATACTTGCCGGGCTCTCACGCTACGGTTTTGACGGTACCTTGCATCAACACGTTACCTGCCTGTTTCTCGGCCATCACAGTGCGGTAAAGACCCTGCTGAGCCCCCGGGAAAATCTTCACTGGCACCCCTCGGGGGAGGGTTTCAGTGATGATCGGGCGATTGATGCGGCGCTCGAGACGGTGGGGCTGTGCGGCTATGAAGATGTCCCCGCGGGGCAGCTCTCAGCGGGGCAGCAGCGGCGGGTGGATCTGGCGCGGCTGTTCCTGAGTCGCCGATCGCTCTGGCTGCTGGATGAGCCTTTCACCGCGATCGATGTGCACGGGGTTGCGCGCCTTCAGGAGCGCTTTATCGAGCACGCGGCCACCGGCGGCGCGGTGTTTCTGACCTCGCACCAGGCACTGGAGGAGCGGGTAGGGGCGCGGCTGCTGGATCTGGGGGGGCGCGCATGAGTGCTCCGGGGGCGAATCCCTACGCGACGCTGCTGCGTCGCCAGTTGACCCTGGCGCTGCGCCGGCCGGTACAGTTGCTCAATCCGACGCTGTTCTTTGCCATCGTCATCGTGCTGTTTCCCCTGGGCCTGGGCCCGTCACCGGACACCCTGTCGATGTTTGCCGGCGGGATCCTCTGGATTGTGGCCTTGCTCGCCAACATGCTGGGCGTTGAGATGCTGTTTCAGAGCGATTATGACGACGGATCCCTGGACCAGCTGCTGATTGCGCCGCAGCCTTTGTATTTTCTTGTGATGCCCTACCTGCTGGTGCACTGGCTGCTCAGTGGCGTGCTGCTGGCGCTGCTGTCACCCCTGTTTGCCCTCATGCTGGGCCTGCCCGGCGAGGGGATCGCCGTACTCGTTGCGTCGCTGTTCCTCGGCTCCGGTGTGATGAGCGTGCTCGGGGCCGTCGGCGCGGCGCTCACGGTGGGGCTCAAGCGCGGGGGAATGCTGATTGCCTTGCTGGTAACGCCGTTCTACATGCCGGTGCTGATCTTTGGCGCCGGCGCCGTTGATGCGGCGTTGCGAGGTATGGCCGCGGGCCCTTATCTCGCTCTGCTCGGCGCCATGCTCTGTCTGGCGGTGGCCCTGGGTCCCGCCGCCATTGCCGCCGCGCTGAGGATCAGTGCCGATGCCTGAGCAGGGTGGTGTCGCGATGAATGGTACCCAGAATCTGCCGCTGCAGCGCTGGTGGTTTTGTTCCCTCTTCCAGGCCCGAGTATAATTCTGCCATGTGGACTTTCTTTCATAAGCTCGGGTCGCCGCCCTGGCTTTTTCGTATCTCCGGACAGATTCTCCGCTGGCTGTTGCCGGCGGCGCTGATTGCTCTCCTGGTGGGCGTCGTCTGGGGGCTTTTGTTTACTGCCCCGGACTTTCGTCAGGGGAACAGTTACCGCATTATTTACATTCACGTGCCGGCGGCCGTGGTCGCGCTGGCGGGCTACTATGTGATGGCGATTGCCGGAGCGATCAGTCTGATCTGGAAAATGAAGATCGCTGATGTCGCCATGCTTGCGGCGGCGCCGGTGGGCGCGGCGCTGACCTTTGTTGCTCTCGTGACCGGGTCAATCTGGGGCAAGCCGACCTGGGGAACCTGGTGGATATGGGACGCGCGACTGACGTCGATGCTGATTCTGTTTTTTCTCTATCTGGGTGTAATCGCGCTCTACGAGGCTTACGATAACAAGGCCGCGGCATCACGCGCCTGTGCGATTCTGGCCCTGGTGGGGACAGTCAATATCCCGATTATCTACAAGTCCGTGGACTGGTGGTACAGCCTTCACCAGCCCGCATCAATCAAGTTTACCGGGGAGAGCACGATTGACCCGAGCATGCTTTACCCCTTGCTTTTGTGCATCGTAGCTTTCTATGCGCTCTTTACCTGCGCGCTGCTGGCCAATATGCGCGTCATAATCCTCGAGCGAGAGAAACGCACGGCCTGGGTGCAGCGCCTGGCGCTGGAGGGGAACTAATGTACTTTGAGACACTCGAAGCAGCCATGTCTATGGATGGACATGGCGCCTACGTCTGGAGCGCCTACGCGCTGACGTTACTGGTGGTGATCTATCTCGTGATCTCTCCCGGGCGGCGTCAGCGCAGGATGCTTCGTGAATTACGCGGTGAAATACGCCGTAAACAACAGCATGCTACCCCTCGCGGTACGGAGAGTTCCTGATCTTATGCACCCTGTTCGCAAACAGCGCCTGTGGATCGTCCTTAGCGTCGTCCTGTTCTCCTCCGCCGCCATAGGCCTTGCCGCCTACGCACTGCGCGGCAATATCAACCTCTTCTATCCGCCGGTAGACGTTGCCGCTGGCACGGCACCGGTGGATACGCCAATCCGTGTGGGTGGGATGGTCGTGGAAGGCAGCGTGGAGCGTGCCAGCGACTCGCTGGAGGTGCGCTTTTCTGTGACCGATTATCGCGCAACGGTCGATATCGTTTACGCCGGCATCCTGCCGGACCTGTTTGCCGAGGGGGAGGGGGTCGTAGCCTCCGGGCGCCTCGGTCGTGACGGGGTCCTTCGTGCCGACGAAGTCCTGGCGAAACACGATGAGAACTACATGCCACCGGAGGTTGCGGAGGCGCTCAAGAACAGCACCGCCGCGGCGGAGCGGCCCCTGTGATTCCCGAGCTGGGTCATTTTTCGCTGGTCATCGCTCTGGTGATGGCCCTGATGCTGACGGTCGTACCGCTCTGGGGGAGCTGGCGAGGGAACTACGCCGCGATGCGTATGGCCCCCTCTCTGGCTGCTGCGGTGACGGTGTTTTGCAGCATCAGCTTTGCCTGCCTTGCGGTCGCGTTCCTGCAGGATGACTTCTCCGTCAAGGTGGTCGCATCCAACAGCAACAGTCTGCTGCCTCCCATTTATAAATTCTCGGCGCTCTGGGGTAACCACGAGGGATCGCTGCTGCTCTGGGTGCTGATCCTCTCATTCTGGCTGGCCGCGGTGGCGACCTTCAGTCGCGGATTGCCGACGGTGATGCTGGCACGGGTGCTCTCGATCATGGGCAGCATCGGGGTGGGCTTTCTGTCTTTCTCCCTGTTTACCTCCAACCCTTTCGAGCGTCTGTTACCCGGGGTTCCCGCTGACGGCAATGATCTGAACCCCTTGCTGCAGGACCCGGGGCTTATTATCCACCCACCGCTCTTGTACATGGGATATGTTGGCTTCAGCGTCGCCTTTGCGTTTGCCGTAGCCGCGTTAATGGGCGGTCGTCTGGACGCCGCCTGGGCGCGCTGGTCGCGACCCTGGACCAACGTGGCCTGGGCTTTTCTCAGTCTCGGCATCATGCTCGGCAGCTGGTGGGCTTACTACGAGCTTGGCTGGGGTGGATGGTGGTTCTGGGACCCGGTAGAAAATGCCTCCTTTATGCCCTGGCTGGCGGGCACGGCGCTCGTGCACTCTCTGGCGGCGACGGAGAAGCGCGGTCTGTTCAAGAGCTGGACGGTGCTGCTTGCAATCTTCGCCTTTTCCCTGAGCCTGCTGGGGACATTTCTGGTGCGCTCGGGGGTGCTTACCTCGGTACACGCGTTCGCAGCGGACCCGGCCCGAGGACTTTTTGTACTCGTCTTTTTGTTGCTCGTGGTAGGGGGCTCGCTGACTCTGTATGCGCTGCGTGCGCCGGCGGTCCGCAGCCGTATCGGCTTTGGCGTGGTATCGCGTGAGTCGCTCCTGCTGGTGAATAATGTGGTCTTTCTGGTCGCCACGCTCACGGTGCTCTTCGGCACTCTGTTTCCACTGCTGATGGACGCCCTCGGGCAGGGTAAGTACTCCGTGGGCGCTCCC
>CAZGGN010000135.1:1691-8365 GCA_964525195.1 uncultured Congregibacter sp. | reverse complement strand
TCGATCCACCGCTGCACGAATTCCTGCCCCACGATGAGGAAGACGCTGTCGCGCTGGCGGCGCGCCTGGGCAAGGACCCGAAGGACGTCATCCGTGCGCGCAATGATCTGGCCGAGGTGAATCCCATGCTCGGATTCCGGGGCTGTCGCCTCTCCGTGGTCTATCCCGAAATCACCCGGATGCAGGTGCGGGCGATTATCGGCGCCGCCCTGCAGGCGCGCGAGGAAGGATTGAACCCCCATCCGGAGATCATGATCCCCCTGGTCATTAATGTTCGGGAGATACGGTTGATCGGCGAAATCATCGATCGCGGCATCCGCAAGGTCACCGGCGAAAAATCCGTATCGCTGCGCTACAAAGTCGGCACCATGATGGAGACACCCAGAGCCTGCCTCGGGGCAGACCGTCTGGCGCCCGAGGTCGAGTTTATGAGCTTTGGGACCAACGACCTGACCCAGATGACCTATGGCTTCTCCCGGGATGATGCCGGGCGGTTCATTCCCCAGTACCTCGAAGCCAAACTGATTGAGAGCGACCCTTTTGTGTCCCTCGATCAGCGCGCCGTGGGGCGCCTGATGCGCATGGCGGTACAGGAGTCCCGGGCAGTTAAAAAAGGGATCAAATACGGTATCTGCGGCGAGCACGGCGGCGACCCCCGCTCCATTCGCTTCTGCCATGATCTGGGCCTCGACTACGTCAGCTGCAGTCCCTACCGCGTGCCCGTGGCACGGGTAGCGGCGGCACAGGCGCGGGTTCTGGCGGACATCGACAGTTAAAGGAGCATAGGAAACCACCATGAAATTCGACAATCGTGTCACACAAATGACGGGCGCAGAACTGCCCATCGTGCAGGCGCCGATGGGCTGGATCGCCCGCTCACAACTCGCCTCGGCTGTCTGCCAGGCCGGTGGCCTTGGCATCATCGAAACCTCATCGGGCGAGCTGGACGTGATTCGCGATGAGATCCGCCGCATGCGAGAGCTCACGGACAAGCCCTTTGGCGTGAACATAGCCCAGGCCTTTGTCCGCGACCCGGATATCGCACAGTTCATTATCGATCAGGGGGTGCGCTTCGTGACCACCTCCGCCGGGTCTCCGGAGCGCTATACGGAGCTTCTGAAAAATGCCGGACTGACGGTGTTTCACGTCGTGCCCAATCTCAAGGCCGCGCTCAAAGCTGTTGAATATGGAGTCGATGGATTGATCGTCGAGGGCGGCGAAGGGGGCGGCTTCAAAAACCCGCAGGACGTCGCGACTATGGTCCTCCTGCCTCTGGTCCGATCGAAGGTCGACGTCCCGATCATCGCCGCCGGAGGCTTTATCGACGGCAGCTCTATGGCCGCCGCATTCGCCCTCGGTGCCGAGGGCATCCAGCTGGGAACGCGCATGGTTTCGGCTCTCGAATCGCCGGTGCACGACAATTGGAAACAGGCGATCGTGAGCGCCGGGGAAACCGACACGGTGTTTCTGAACCGCTTTCAGTCCCCGGGGCTGCGCGCCCTGCGCACGGCACGTACCAGTGCGCTGGAAAAACAACCGGAGCTCAATGCCATGGCAGAGTTCGGAAAACCGCAGGATCTGTATTTCGGCGGCGACATGGAGGCGGCCATTCCGCTCACCGGTCAGGTTTGTGGGCGAATCGACAGTATCCGACCGGTAGCAGAGATTCTTGCCGAGATCTGCAGGGAGTTTGAGGACACCCTGGACCGTCTCCAACGCAGCTATCCCCGCTAGGGGCCAGGCGGACCGGACAGCTGACGCCAGCAAAGAGAGAGGCTGCAGTGTCACCAGACCTTATAGCGCTGCTCAATCCGGCGCGGGGTTCAGGCCGTATAACCGGCTATACACAACAAGGTACACAGTGGTTTTATGATTGATCGCAACATCGGCACCGTTGAGCGGATAGTGCGTCTGGTTCTGAGCGTCGCGCTGGTTATCTGGGTCGCTCTCGGCGACCAGATCGGCGTGTTGCAGGCCTGCGCCCTCCTCGCCGCCCTCGCTCTGCTCTGGAACAGCGTGTTCAGCCGTTGCTACCTCTGGGGATGGCTGGGGATTTCCAGCTGCAAAGCAGCCAACAAAAACTGCCCACAGTCCGGCGACGGCTCCAAGGTCTGATCCAATGACCGACCTGAACAGCGAGCCCTCCGCCCGCGCGCAAGCTGCTGCGCTGAGCGAACTGAAGGAGAACACCGCAGCGCCCCCGACTGACCCGGTGCGAGCGGCAGTGGACGTGCAACCGGGCACTGTGGACACGCTCTTCTATGACGGGCAATGCCCCCTGTGCGCCGGCGAAATCCAGCAGTTGCGCGAGACGCGTGGTGCGTCCCTGGAGCTTGTGGACATCCATGAGCTCAAGACAGTGCCCGAGGCCCACCCCAGCAAGAATCAGCTACTGCGCGTGCTGCACCTGCGCCGCGCCGACGGCAGCTGGCTCACCAGCGCTGACGCAAACGTCGCCGCCTGGGAGGGGACGCGCCAGGGCAGGATACTGACCGCTCTGCGCTGGCCCATCATTCGCCCGGTGGCCGATCTGGTGTATGCGCTGTGGGCTCGCTGGCGCTATCGCAGGCTTTATGGCAAGCAATTCGCGGAGAGCAGCCATGCACCTGAGCGGCAGTGACATCCAGGGCCTGGAGCGTCGGCGTCGCGCCGCGCTGATCAATTCGATCACCGGCTACAAGCCCGCAAACCTCGTTGGCACCGCCGATGCCCGGGGACACAGTAATCTGGCGATCATGAGCTCCCTCGTACACATCGGGTCGCAACCGCCGTTGCTCGCGCTGATTTTCCGTCCGGATACCAGCGAGAGGCATACGCTTGCCAACATTCGCGCAACGGGGAGCTACACCATCAATCATGTCAGCAGCGACATGATTGATGCCGCGCATCAAACCGCCGCCCGTTATCCGCAGGCAATATCGGAATTCAGCGCCGCCGGATTCCATGAACTCTGGCGAGAGGGGCACGCCGCCCCCTTTGTCAGCGAGGCGCAGGTTCGCCTGGGAATGATCCTGCGCGAGGACGCTGAACTGGCCATCAACGGCACCCATATGGTGATTGGCGAAATCGTCAGTCTCGAGTGCCCGGATGCTGCCTTGAACGAGCTCGGCGCCCTTGATCCGGCGCTGTCCGATAGCGTGGCCGTAGCGGGACTCGACAGCTACTATCGCGGCGCGCCCCTGCAGCGGATGGCGTACGCAAAGCCCGATCAACCCCCGCGGCGGATTGGCTGAAGCGCGAGAGCGCCGCGACCTTTGCCCTGAGCAGCTAGCTCCCAAGATCCATACCCCACACCAAAAAGCCCCCCGTACACGGGTAAGTCTTCCGCAACCGACGGATTCCCGCTTAGCGCGCGCGGGCCGTATCGCCTACACTTCACGTCTCACTAAACGGAGTACTCGCTATGCAAGCCGACCGGGAAGACCGCCTTGGTGGCCGCAGTGGAACTGGCCGCCACGGGACACAGACGCTGATTACCGCCATTGCCGTTCTGATTCTTGCGGGCGGGGCCTTTCTGATGATGCCGGGGGACAAGGAAGCGCCGGACATCGAGGCCCTGCCAATACCCTCTGAGCCAGCGCCGATCTCTGCCGAAGACACCATGCTGCGCGTGCCCACCCCGGAGCCCGAAGCCGCCATCCTCGATGCACCGGACATCCCGACGCAAGCGGAACCCACCGTCGTCGCCGAGGCGGAGGCCGAGCCATCCGAGCCGGAACCTCCCGCACCCCCGACGCCCGAGGAAATAGACCGGCAGCTGCGCAGCGCAATCAGCGAGGCAGGACTCAGTCCGGCGCCGGCGTTGCGCCGGGCCTTCGATGCGCCGTATCTGCTCGACCGGGGAATCAGCAGCATCGACCAATTGGCGCGAGGTCTTGTGCCTGGCCGCAGCAGCAATATCGCGCGCCCCACCGGAGCCTTCGCAACGACGCAACGTGGTGCTGATTACTCGATAGATCCTCGCGGCTATCGTCGCTACGACGCTTTGGTGAAAGCGATTACTGCACTGCCCATCGAGACCCTTGCGGCGATATTTCATCAGCAGCGGGCGCTGCTCGAGGCGGCCTACAGCGCGCTGGGTTACCCGGCCGAGGCCATGGACAACACGGTGATCGCCGCCCTTGACCGGATAATCGCGGCTCCCACCCGGCCGGAACCACCCGCTCTGGTAAGCAAGGGCGCGCTCTGGGCCTATGCCGATCCGAGCCTGGAAAACGCCAGTGACCTGCACAAACAGCTGCTGCGGAGCGGGCCGGACAACACCCGGGCCCTGCAAGGCTGGGCCAGAGAGCTGCGCGCCGCCCTACTCACTCCTTAATGTGCCTATCAATACGTGTCTGAATTCATGATCCACATCCCGAAGCGCGTGACTTGCATTGCGCAGGCAGCTCTGCGCCTGAGCCGGAGCGCAACGCGCCTCGGACTTGCCGCCGCGCTGGCGACAGCGCTCACGTCGCTCAGTCCCCTCAGCCTCGCGCAGGAATCAGCGGCAGCGGACGGCGTTGAGAGCATTCGTGCCGTGATCAACAGCGACACGAGCTTTGCGGAAGAGCAACGGCAGACACTGCTGGAGCAGCTCAGAGCCATCGCGCAGGACCGCGACAAGATCGAGGACAATCGCAAAGCACTGCGTGAGCTCGAACAGCAGCTGCAAAACAGCGCGCAGCTCATCACCGATTACAACAATCGGATGCTCGATATCCAGAGTGCTCCGGCGACCATCGCTGGCCGCCTCGGTCCGAATCCGACGCTCACCGATGTAGAAACCACAACCAATATCGTCGAAAGCCAACGGGATGCCTGGAGTAGCGAGCGCTCCGAGGCACTGGATACTATGGCGAATCTGGCTAAAGCAGAACTCGCCATCCGCGCGCGCATCGCCGAGATCAGCAAAGCCCAGGCTGAGGGCACGCCGCTGGCGGACAGCGGCGACATGGACGCCGCTGTCGATCAACGAATCAGCCGTCTCGCTGCGAGCACGAAACAACAGCTGCTCGACTCGGAACTCAAGCTGCTTGAGACCCGCCTTCGTGGCACTCCGACACTCAACAGTATTCGCTCTGCAAGGATTGCCTGGCTGGATGCGGCGATATCCGAGGCTGATACGCTGCTGACAGCGCTACGCGATGCGGCCAGCAACAAACGCCAGACTGCGGCCGCCCAGCGCTCGACGGAAGCCCGGCGACTGCTGTCGCAACTGGCCGACGCGAGACCGGAGCTGAAGACGCTGGCCGAGCAGAATCTTGCGCTGGTTGATGACTACGAAAAGCTGTCTGCGCAAACCGAGGAAGCTCGCCAGAGCGTTGCCAGCGCCCGTAAGCTTATCGATGAAATTCGGCAGGATGCAGAGCTGACGGAACGTCGCCTTGAGGTTGCCGGACTGGAATCAAAGCTGGGCGACGTGATGCTCACCCGTCTCGCCAGCCTGCCGAATCCGCGCCTGATTCTCGCCCGCAACAATCAGCGCAATGAACAAATCGCCGAGGTATCGATCAGGGCAATCGACACCGAGCAACAGCTCCGGGAAATGGGTGATCGAGCCGGTTTTCTTCAGCGCACGCTGGGCGATATCGAAAACTGGCAGTCGGAAAGCAAGCGCGGCGCCGAGCGTCTTTATCTCCAGCGCCGGGAGTTGCTCCAGGAAAATATGCAGGCAGGAAACACACTCCTCAGCACGCTGGTGGACGCCAATCAGGCCAACCAGGAACTTGCGCGCATCGCCGATGACTACGAAACCCTCCTGACAGGGAACCTTCTTTGGGTACGTAACTACGCTTACGTCGATCCAAAGCCGGTGATCGATCAACTTCAGGGCCTCGCAAGCATGCGGCCCCTGCGACAGGTCCTGAAACACTGGACTCGCATACTCTCGGACCCACTGTCGCTGCTCCTGCTGCTGACACTCCTGGGTATGCTGCGGCGCCATCAGATTATCGCCAAGCTTGATGAGATGCTCGGAAAACCCATCCGCCCCAGCGACGAGAGCGCAGCGCTGATTTTTCGGAGCCTGGCGCTAACGCTGCTGGCGGCCATCATCCCCGCAAGCGCCTTTCTCCTCGCGGGACGCCTGGCCAGGATAACTGCCGACGGCGACCCCCTGATGAACGGCCTCAGCAGCGCGCTTGTAGCGGTTGGCATGCTGCTGATCATTATCGGGAGTCTGAATCGCCTGGCTGGAAGAACCGGTGCGGGCCGGCGTCTCCTCAAGTGGAATTCCTCTCGCTCGGACGCCGCGACCCGGGATCTCTACTGGTTCAAACCGGCGATTACTACCGCCGTTGCAGTCATCATACTGGGCAAAGCCTCATCCCCGACAGACAGCGGCGGCGCACTGGCGGCGATGGGTAGCCTCGCTGCCGCGCTGTCTCTGTTTATCGTCGCCCTGCGCATATTGCGCTCCAAGCAGTTCAACGGCGATCGGGTCCTCCGCTTTTGTCTGCGGGCCTGTGTGCTGATTGCCTCGGCAATCATGCTCATGCACCTCAGCGGCCAGCTGTTTGCAGCACATCTTTATCTGCGGGCGCTCGGCGGATCGGTGGTCGCCGTAGTCGGCACCCTGGTCACCAGCAATATTCTCCAGCGTTTGCTCCTGCTCTTACGCGATGGACTGGAACGAAAGGCCCGGGAGGAATTGCGGGCCCGCGAGGAGTTGGACGTCGAAGAGAGCGATGAAG
>CAZGGN010000135.1:0-1681 GCA_964525195.1 uncultured Congregibacter sp. | reverse complement strand
AACGACGTATCGTCGCTATCCGAGGCCTACTCGAGAATGCTTGGACTGTTTCGATTGCTGGCTCTGGGCGGGTTCCTGTGGTTGATCTGGGCGCCGGCCCTTCCGGCACTGACGATTTTTGATTCGATCACCCTCTGGAGCGTAACCGATGACACCTTACCACCCGGTGAGTTTCGCAATGTAACGCTGTCGGTCCTGCTGTTCGCGCTTTTGATTATCGCAATCACCTCTCTGGTGACCAAGCATTTACCCCCGCTGGTTAACGTCATGCTGTCAGAGTGGACCAAGGTCACTCCCGGAAGCCGCTATGCCGCCGGCATGCTGATGCAGTACGTGATCATTGGTGCAGGCTTTTCCACAGCGCTGGTGATGCTGGGGTTCCAGTGGGAAAAGGTACAGTGGCTGGTCGCCGCGCTAGGTGTGGGTATCGGCTTTGGCCTGCAGGAGATCGTTGCCAACTTTATCTCCGGGCTCATTGTGCTGTTTGAGCGCCCCATACGAGTCGGAGACATCATTAACGCGGGAGGAGCGGACGGGACGGTCACTCGGATCAATGCCCGCGCAACGGTCATCGAGACCTTTGATGGCAAGGAATTGATGATTCCAAACAAGGAACTCATCACCGGCGTAGTGACCAACTGGTCTTTGAGCAGCCCGAAACTCCGCCTGGTGATTCCCATCGGAGTGGCTTACGGATCGGATGTCGACGCCGCCATGGTGATACTGCGCGATGTTGCTGTCGGCCATCCAGAGATCATGAACGAACCCTTCCCCTACGTCAGTTTTGAGGACTTCGGGGACAACGCGCTGGTTCTCTGGCTGCGCTGCTTTGCGCTGAAGGATTACCCACGGGTTTCAACGGAGCTACGGCAACGCATCTATCGCGAGTTTAACGCGGCCGGCATCAGCATCTCCTTCCCGCAGAGGGATGTGCATCTCGACGCAAGCCAGCCCCTACCGATCCGGATCATGCCCGCGGAAAGTGCCGAAGAGCGTGACTAAAAGAACGGACTTGCGGGATTAGGCGCTGTCAGACATCCGGAAGCAGACCGTTCACTTCCTCACCAAAACCGCGATAGCTGAGAAAACGCAGACGACGCGCCTTGTCCTTGACGTCGGACGGTGGAGCATCGCCAAACTTGCGCTGCAGCGCCTGCCGGGCGAGTTCTCGCCAGCAAATCCCCTCTTCTCTGGGCACATTTGCCAACGCCTTTTCTATGGTGTTGCGCACAACCCCGCGCTGGCGAAGCTCAGAATCGATACGCAGAGGGCCGTATCCACGCAACATTCGCTCGCGGGTAAAGCTCTGCGCAAATCGCTCATCACTCTGCAGGTTTTCATCGGCAAGCACATTGAGCGCTTGATCAAGTTCTTCCTTATCAAAGCGGCTCTGTAACTTACGCCACAGCTCCAGTCGCGAGTGCTCGCGGCGCGCAAGGAGATCCATTGCAGCCCGACGCGGTGTTTGTGGAGGAGACTTCATCGCGGAGGAATTCTAAAAGTTTTTCAGCCGAGCGTCGCTGCTATGAACGCGACAATGAGGGAGAGCTAAAAATGGGGGAGCGCTAAAAATGAGGGATAGCTAAAAAGGGCGCTGGAGCTGTGGTAAGGGGAAGTGGTAACCCCAGCGCCCGGAGAGCTTACTCTGCAGAACTCTTCTCTACTTCGTCTTTGGGAAGCT
>CAZGGN010000134.1:0-8462 GCA_964525195.1 uncultured Congregibacter sp. | reverse complement strand
AACACCGCGGAGCGGGAGGCGTCGGGCTTGTAGCTACCCTCCCCTCGCGCCTTCAGGCGACGGGCGACGCCGTGGCTGTCGCGGAGTAAAAATTCCGTCGCATCAACCAGTAATTGATCGCGGCCCCTGGCCACCACCGGAAAACCCCATAGCACAGAGCTGGCAAAGGCCTGCTCGACGGAGCGGCGCTCCGCATCGTTCGGAGAATCAGCCCGGTATCGCTGATTCAGGCGCTTGAGCAACACCTTGTCTCCGGCCGGCTCAAAGGCGACCAGCGCGGCAGAGCCGCCGAGCTGGCCACGGTCCAGGCCGATGTCGTTGGAGCCGACACCCCGGGGCAGGCTTTCCTGATAGAGAAGCTCGCGATTGCTCTCATCGAGGAGGAGGTACACCTTGCCTTTGTGGCTGTCGTGATAAAAAGACACGAAGCCCTGTGCCCGACTCATCCCTTTGGTGAACTCGCGAATCGCGTTTCCACCTCCCGACTCGTCGCTACCACAGGCCAGAAGCGCGGAGAACACAAGGAGAAGCAGCACCTTGGGGAGGAGAAATCGCATGGTTTGTCCTTTTTTGTCCTGAGAATTCGTCCGGGCAATCCGGAGGCGCCGGGGAGTGTCCGAGGCCAGAGTTCGCATAATCTGACATGATCGCGGTCTGGTCCAGTCCCCGGCGATGCCAGTCCCGTGAATCGACGGAATCCTGCTGTCGGGATTGCGAACTGGCGACAGAACAATCAGAATATCGGAAATATTCCTTTATAGTGGAAATCATGCAAGCACTGGTCAAGAAGAAAGCCGCCCCCGGGTTGTGGCTGGAAGAAGTCCCGATACCCGAGCCGGGCATTAACGACGTGCTGATCAAGGTGCGCCGTACGGCCATCTGCGGGACCGATATGCATATCTACAACTGGGACGACTGGGCGCGCAAAACGATCCCGGTCCCCATGGTTGTCGGGCACGAGTTTGTCGGCGAAATCGCGGCGGTGGGCAGCAATGTGAATGATTTCAGGCCGGGACAGATTGTTTCCGGCGAGGGTCACGTGGTCTGCGGTCGCTGCCGAAACTGCATGGCCGGACGACGCCATCTTTGCAATGACAGCAGCGGTATCGGCGTCAACCGACCGGGCGCTTTCGCAGAATATCTTGTGCTGCCGATGTCAAATGTCTGGGAGCACGCCCCGGGCATCGACCTGGACATTGCCGCCCTCTTTGACCCCTTGGGCAACGCGGTACACACCGCCCTGCAGTTTGACCTCCTCGGAGAAGACGTCCTGATTACCGGCGCGGGCCCGATTGGCTCGATGGCCGCCGCCGTCTGTCGACATGCGGGCGCCCGACATGTGGTGATTACCGATGTGCTTGATGAGCGCCTTGCACTGGCCGCGACCCTCGGCGCTACGCGCACGGTCAACGTTACCCGGGAGTCTCTGGACAGCGTCCGCAAAGAGCTCGGAATGCGCGAAGGCTTTGATGTCGGACTGGAAATGTCCGGCAACCCCCAGGCCCTGAATGACCAGATCACCCATCTGTGCCACGGTGGCAAGATCGCGATGCTGGGTATCCCCGGGGAAAACATCGCTATCGACTGGAGCCGGGTCATTTTCAATATGCTGACGCTGAAAGGAATCTATGGCCGGGAGATGTACGAAACCTGGTACAAAATGTCCGTCATGATTCAATCGGGTCTCGATATCAGCCCGGTGATCACTCATCGCATGTCTTTTCGGGACTACGAAGAGGGATTCGCAGCAATGAATAACGGCAGCGCCAGTAAAGTCGTGCTGCGTTGGGACGATTAAGCAGGGAGCAGGAGCATGTACGGAGCTTTTCAGGAGCATCTGCGCGACGAGCTGCAGGGCATTCGGGACGCGGGACTGTTCAAGGACGAAGTGGAATTCACCTCAGCCCAGGGCGCCCATGTGGATGTTGTCGGCAGCGACGATGTACTCAATCTCTGCGCAAACAACTATCTGGGTCTTGCCCAGCACCGCGAGGTCAATAGCGCTGCTGAGCGTGGACTCCGGGACTGGGGCTACGGCATGGCCTCCGTACGCTTTATCTGCGGCACCCAGAGTCTGCACAAAGAGCTGGAGAAGTCTCTGGCGCGTTTTCTGGAAACCGAAGACTGCATTCTCTATCCCTCGGGCTTTGACGCCAATGGCGGACTCTTCGAGACGCTGCTGGGCCCGGAAGATGCCGTGATCTCCGATGCACTGAATCACGCGAGCATCATCGACGGCATTCGTCTGAGCAAAGCCCGGCGCTATCGCTACGCCAACAACGACATGGGAGAACTTGAGGCCCAGCTGCAAGCCGCCGACGCCGCCGGCGCGCGTTTTAAAATGATCACTAGCGATGGCGTTTTCTCCATGGATGGGAGCATCGCACGCTTGGATGAGATCTGTGATCTTGCAGAGCACTACGGAGCCCTGGTGCACTTTGACGACTGTCATGCAACGGGATTTCTCGGTGAACGCGGCCGCGGAACCCATGAACATCATGGCTGTATGGATCGCATCGACATCATTACCGGGACGCTCGGCAAAGCCCTGGGCGGCGCCAGCGGTGGCTTTACCGCAGCCCGCTCCGAGGTAGTGGAACTGCTCCGACAGCGCTCCCGCCCCTACCTGTTCTCCAATACCGTTGCCCCACCGGTGGTTGCCGGCGCCCTGCGCGCAGTGGAACTGATTGACGAAGAGCCGGCGCTGCGCACGCAGCTGGCAGAGAACAGCGCCTATTTCCGCGCCGGACTGGAGGCCGCAGGATTTGAACTGCTGCCCGGCGAGCATCCGATTATCCCCGTGATGCTCGGGGACGCGACCCGCGCCGCCAGAATGGCCGCGGAAATACGCCGCCAGGGCGTGCACGTGGTGGCGTTTTCATTCCCGGTAGTGCCGAAAGGTCAGGCGCGTATTCGTACGCAGATGTCCGCCGCGCTGACCCGCGAGGATCTGGACCGGGCTATCGCCGCCTTTATCCACGCCAGGAATGTGATCGATTAGCGTTAAAACAGCGCGGGGTAATCCCGCCAGTAATACTGGAGTTTGTCGCTGCGCCAGTTGCGGTAGACAAACTCCCAATCGAGCTCGGGGATCCGCCAGCCGTGGTGAGGTTCGAGATTGGTCGAGAATACCGGCGCACCGTAGTCGCAAAACCGCGTATCGACGCTGAGGCGCACACGCCGGGTGTCCGTATTCGGCTGAGCCCGATGAACGGTCTGGGAATGGAACACAATCACATCACCGGCACTCACATCCGAGACCTGCCAGCAGGTTTCATCCGCATAGATTTCGCACTGGACGCCACCGACGCCCCGGGCCTCAAACACCGGCCGCACGCCCCGCGTATGCGAACCGGGGAGCATCGTCAGACGACCCATGGGCTCGTCTGCCGCGTGCAGTGCAATCCAGATTCCCGCCATGGTCGGCCCCGCATGATGGGAAAACGCATCCTGGTGCGGCGGCGTTTCAAAGCCCAGTTTTCGCGGCGCGGCGATCCGGGCCATCTTCATGGGATAAACGAACGGCTCATCGCCCGCCAGCAGACGCATCAGCTCCGTCACTTCGGCGCAGTGAAACAGGCTGTGCAGTGATTCGAGGGCCTGAATCCGCGGATACAGTTCATCCCACAGTGGGTCACTTTCAAAGAAGGGCTCGCCCTGCAGCACCGGGGATTGCAGTTCCTCGTCCCAGATGATCTGTGGCCGTAAAACCGCGAGCATATCGGCCAGCACCGGCGAGGTTAAACGTTCCGCCAGAGCCCGGGGAAAATAGAGATAACCGTCGCGCGCAAAGCGCTGGCGCAGTAGCGATGGAGCCTCATCGAGCCCCGAGCGAACCAGCGGTGCGTAGCTCGCCTCAGCAAACGCGCTGGCGGCGGCTTCAATGCCCATCGCTCGCCGGCTGCTGATAGACGAGCTGCCCTTCCTTGTATGTGGCTCGTACCTCCAGCGCATCCAGTTGCAGGGGATCCACCGCCAGCGGGTTATCTGACAGCACCACCAGATCCGCCAGCTTGCCGGTCTCAAGACTGCCCTTGTCGTTCTCCTCAAAATGCTGCCATGCAGGCCAGATCGTCATGGCGCGCAGACCCGTCACTACGTCCACCCGCTGGTCCTCACCGAGCACGTCACCGGAGCGGGTTCTGCGCGTCACGGTGGCCGATCGAGCTGGGCAACCTGATCCTTGCGCAGGGTCTGGCCGTGAATGAGCACCGGCCGAAGCGCCCGGCCCGGATAGCTTTTGCGTGCGGCCCGGACCGCGTCGATAAACGCGTCGATGGCCGCATCGCCGTTCGCATGCACAAGCAGCTGCCAACCTTCGCTGAACGCCCGCAGTACACTGCTGTTTACCGTCGCTATGTCGATTGCGGCATAACCCTGATAGCTCGCGTCTTTCCCCAGCGGCGGCACATGGTAGGGCTGGGTCAGCCATGCGGTCTTGCCCTGGGGCGAACCGTCGATGGTGAGCTTGACGCCACCGATGCGATAGCGGTTGTGGTAGCTGCGACTCGCCTCAACCTGCTCCACCATCAGCATGTCCGGATAGGACACCAGATCAATCTTCAGCGCATCCCGATCGGCAACGCGCTGCATCGCAGCCAGAGTCTGTGGCGACGCACGTCCCTCCTGGGCCGTGGTATACCCGAAACGCGCCATGGTCTCCGTGCCGGCGATAACCATACGTTCCTGCAATTGCGCATCCGCCTTGGCGAGCGCGCTGAAGATAAGCCGGAAGAAAGCGTATTCCTCGGCTACCCCGTTGGGCTGTTTGCCGTCCGCTTCCCGGCGAAAAACACCGCCGTCGGGATCCGCTGTCTCCGGACCGATCCCGGCCAGCTGCAGACCCAGACTGTTAACGACCCCAAGATGGCCTGATTGATGAATAATCAGGATAGGTACTTCGGTGGACACCGCATCCAGCTCCTGGCGGGTCGGGTGACGCAGCTCGGCAAGCTGCGAATCGTCATAGCCAAAACCGATAATCCAACCGAGCTCACTGGCAAGCGCAGGATCCGACGACATATAGTCGCGCAGCGTCTCCTGCAGATCACTGACGCTATTCCCACCACCATCCGGCGCCGGCAGCAGGTTGGCACTCATCGCCTGAAGACCAATAAAATTGGCGTGGCTGTGCGAATCAAAGAATCCGGGCAACAGCGCCTGCCCCCCAAGGTCAATCCGCTCGGTCGTCTCATCGGCCATGGCGAGAATGCGCTGCCGGTCACCGAGCGCGACAATCCGCCCCGACTCCACCGCCAGCGCTTCAAACACATGATTTTCCGGATCCAGGCTAATCACCGGACCACCAAAAAATATCTGGCTCGGCGCTGCCAGCACCGGGAAAGCCAGCATGAGCCCCACCGCCCCCGAGGCGAGGTGGCGTCCTGCAAACGATTTATTGATCACGAACTTCTCCATTTCCTGTCATCCCCTGCCCTTGTACCTCCAGCGCAGGCGCTAGCCGGGTACATCGCCGACTTCCTCATGTTCGATAATCCAGGGCTCCTGAGCGGCGAGATCGATCCAGTTTTGCAGATGATCGTCCGCAAGCCAATGCTCGACGTAACGCCGCGCATCCGCTGGCAGTTCAACGGCGTAGCCACGAAAACGCAGAGCCACCGGTGCGAACATCGCATCGGCGATAGTAAAGGCGCCCAGCAGCCAGCCGCTGTCGCTCGCGGAATACGCGAGCGTTGATCGCCAGATCTCGCAGATGCGCTGAATGCCTGTCACGACCTCGGCAGAAATCGTCAGGCTGCGATTGACTGCACGACAGTTCATGGGCAATTCCCTGCGCAGCGCGGAAAAGCCACTGTGCATCTCGGCTGCAATAGCCCGGCCCCGGGCACGCAGTCGCGCATCCTCAGGCCATAGCATGCCGCCCGCGTAGCGCTCATTGATCGACTCAGCAATGGCCAGGGAATCCCAAATAGGCTCATCGCCAATCCACAGCACGGGCACGCGCCGGGTCGGCGAATACTCGCCTATGCGCGCCTCAAATTCGCTGCTATCCATTGGCAGCACCGTCACCTCAGGATCCAGTCCCGCTTTTCTCAGGCATAACCAGGCCCGCAGTGACCAGGATGAGTAATTCCGGTTGCCCGAAATAAGCCTGATTTGGTCCGTCGATGATTTTTCCACTGTAACGACTCCGCGTTTGATCAGCTGGGTAACAGTTCGCCACAGTGTCGACGCACAGGCGGTAGAGTGCAATCACCCTGGACCGTAGCAGGACAAGGGCAGGACAGTGGCGGGACAGGCAGGCAAGCAGTTATTATGCTGACCTCCATGATTGTCCTGTCTCACAGATTCCCCGGTGTCTAGATGTCGCGCATCGGCGCGGCGCGTTGCCCTTGCGCTGTTATTCGCCCTCTGCCTGGGCGGCTGTGCAGGCACGCCCGAACTCAACCGACCACCGGGGATTCAGGGCTGCGAGTCGTTTTTTATCTACGTCCTGTGCGTCTCTGATCTGGACGAGAACGGCCAGGTCGATTACATGTATTTTGACGATTCACGCGATATTTTTATGTATGAAGAGTCGATGCTTGCGCAGCTGGAAGGCGTGCTTCCCTTTCATGACTGCGCGATACCCATGAGCAAAAGCACCCGCGACTACAGTTCACAGCTGCTCTACGATGAGGCTCTCGGCCTGGCCGAACGCCTGCGCCTCAAGGGCAAACTCATCATGAACTATCGCGCCGCACAACCCGCGGTAGACGCCTGCCACAGCGCGAGCCATAACAACAGCGACTACAGCGATGACCCCTTCCCCATTGATGAGGAATGGGACGAGGGAGCCCCCTAGGCCCGCGAGGCTCAAACTCTTGAGCGACAGCGAAGCACCGCCTGGGGCTGGGCAAGGGTGCTGACTTTACCTATGCTGCGCTGATCAAGAGACGATGAGTCCTTAGCATGCTGTCCAATCTGATCCTGGGTGTCGCAATCATGGCGCTGTGTCTGCTGCTGCAGATCAGCCTCCTGACCCGAGCGCTGATCTACTACGCCCGTCACCAGAGCACCCTCGCCAGCGCCTCTTATATGGGCGTCATGATTGTGCTCAACGGCGTCATGTTTCTGTTGATGTTCGGCAACCTGGCCCAGGTGGCCATATGGGCCCTGTTGTTTCAATCCCTCGGGGAGTTTTCGAACTACCGGGACGCGTTCTACCACTCAGCCGTTAACTTCTCCACGCTGGGCTATGGCGACATCGTGATGAGTGAAAAGCGCCGCCTTCTGGGCCCGATTCAGGCCATGAACGGCGTGTTAATGGTCGGGGTATCCACCGCCGCTTTTATGACCACTCTGCGCGATGCGATACAGCACAATACTCAGGGCTGGGCGGCCAAACACGCCCGGGATATCCAGGAGATGATAGAAAACCGGCAGGGATAAGATAAGCACCCTGCAGACGCAGCTCACAGCAAATAACAGTAACAAGAGTGAGGATAATTCAGATGCTAAGTGAATCTTACGCCAGCGGTCCGGCCCAACCCCCGGTCAGGGAACTCACGATTGGCGAGGCGCTGCGCGAAGCAGCTTTGGAATGCCCTGATAAAGTCGCATTGATTGCCGGCACGCCGGATCCTGCCACGCGCCGCGAATGGACCTTTGCAACGCTTCTTATTGAGGCCGAGCACTGTGCAAAGGCGCTCCTGGAACGGTTCGAGCCCGGTGAGCGCGTGGCAGTCTGGGCACCCAACATTCCCGAGTGGATCATCATGGAGTACGGCTGTGCACTGGCCGGCGTTGTACTCGTGACGGTAAACCCCTCTTACCAGGCCGACGAACTGGCTTACGTGCTTCGCCAATCGCGCGCTGCCGGAATCTTTCTCCTGCCCGAGTTTCGCGGCAACCCCATGCTCGAACATCTGGAAGCCGTGCGCGGAGGATGTCCCGAGCTGCGCGACAGCGTACTGTTTACACAGTGGAGCAGTTTTCTGGCTACCGCAGGCGACAAACCCCTGCCCAGCCTGACGCCCGATATGCCCTGCATGATTCAGTACACCTCGGGCACCACCGGGTTTCCGAAAGGCGCCCTGCTGCACCATCGGGGGCTGGTCAACAACGGCGCACACACCCTCGCAATCATGGGCGCCGAGCCGGGTTCCAGCTACATGGGGATCATGCCACTGTTCCATACCGGCGGCTGCGTCCTGGCGGTGCTCGGCGCTTTGGCACTGCGCTCCACTCTGATTCTTGTCGAGGCTTTTGAGCCGGGACTGGTGTTGGAATTGATGGAGCACTATCGGGCCGCTGCAATGCTCGGTGTGCCCACGATGCTGATCGCCATGATTGAGCATCCGACATTCCCCGAGCGAGACCTCTCCGCCGTGCGCGCGATCTGTTCCGGTGGTTCTACGGTCCCGGCCGATCTCGTGCGGCGTCTGGAAAACACCGTGGGCGCGCCCTTCACCATCGTGTTCGGACAAACGGAGTGTTCGCCGGTGGCCTGTATGACCCGT
>CAZGGN010000133.1:0-8557 GCA_964525195.1 uncultured Congregibacter sp. | reverse complement strand
AGCCATGACCAGCGCAGGCAACATGGCTCATACTATCCAGGACAGATACGTAGCGGGCCCGGGAAAGGATGGCTGCGGCTTTACATCGACGGCGCCCAAACGCAGACTCGCGCTCATGCCACGCACCCCGACATGCCGCCGCTAAGCACCCGCCTCGCCTACGGCGCCGGGGGCGCTGTGTACGCCGTCAAGGAAGCGGCGTACACGATGTTCATTCTGCTGTTTTATACGCAGGTGCTCGGGCTCAACGGCACACTGACGGGAATCATCATCGCCCTGAGTCTGATCTGGGATGCGATTTCTGATCCGCTGGTCGGCACACTCTCGGACCGTCTGCGCAGCCGCTACGGTCGACGCCACCCCTTTATGGCGCTCAGTATTCTACCGCTCGGCCTCGGGTTTGTCGGCCTGTTTGCTCCCCCGCAGCTCATCCAGAGCTCGGATGTCGCGCTGGGAGCATGGCTGTTGTTCTGGTCGCTGTGGGTGCGCACCTTCGTCACCACATTCTCGATCCCGCATCTCGCCCTGTCTGCAGAAATCACCAGCGACTATTACGGCCGCAGTCAGATCCTTGGCGCACGCATGGCCTTTATTTTCCTGTTCTCGGTGCTGATGCCCGCCTCAGCGCTGATGCTGATCTTTCCAAGCAGCGCCGGGGAAGATGGCCGCTTTGTGGGCGACAATTATCCGCTTTACGGCGCCTACTCCTGCGCCGTCTGCTGGCTCATGGCTACGGTTACCACGCTGGGGACCCGTCGCTACGCCGCCCCCTCAAACACCAGGCAAAGTCTTCCCAGTGCGGGCGAAGACAACTCCCTGACCCGGGATTTGCTGCGCACCCTGGGCAACCGCAGCTTTCGCTACCTGCTGGGCTTTGATATCTCCATGATGGCGAGTTACGGCGCCATTTCGGCGCTCAATATGCTGGTCTGGACCTATTACTGGCAATTCGATGCGACCCAGGTATCGATCATTCTCTCGCTACCCAGTCTTCTCGCCGTGGTGCTGGTGATGTTCAGTCTGCGCCCCCTGGGGCAACGCTTCGAGAAATACCAGCTGCTGCAACTCTCCGCGGTGGGGTTGATCCTGAACTGTCTTTGGCTGTACCCGCTGCGCATGATCGGACTACTTCCGGACGACAATCCGGAGCTGCTCTTCGTCCTGAATTTTCTGTTCATGCTGATTTTTATGTATTGCTTTCTGATGCGGGGAATCCAGACCCAGTCAATCATCGCCGATATCACTGACGAACATGAGTGGGATCACGGCCTGCGTCAGGAAGCCGGATTTTTTGCCGCGAGCAACTTCGCCAACAAGTTTGCGACGACGGCCGGGCCGCTCTTTGGTGGAGTCGCGTTGGACATTGTCGGCCTGGAAGCCGGTATGCTCCCGGGCGCTGTAGCCAAACCGGTCCTTGATGGACTGGTCATCGCCTTTGGCCTCGGTTCGATCCCCGGCATGCTCATCGCACTGCTGTTTGCCCTGAAAATAGAGATCAGTCGCGCACGCGTCGCCGATTTACAGCGGATGCTCCGGGAGCGCACCGCCGGCGCAGACTTGTGACCGCCGGGCGCGAAGCGCAAAATGCGCGGCTTTACTCTGACCGGACAGCCCATGAGCCGCAATATCTACGACACCCGGATCCGCCAGGCCCAGCCACTGATAACCCCCTGGGTGCTGGCCAGTGAGTTGCCCCTCAGCGAGTCCCAGGCAGCACTGGTAAGCGACTCTCGGGAGCAGATCGCCCGGGTGCTCGCGGGCGAGGACCCGCGCTTACTGCTGATCGTAGGGCCCTGCTCGGTACACGATCCCAAAGCCCTGTTCGAGTTCGCCAAAGCGCTGAAGACGCACTGCGACGGACTATCCGATGCGCTCCTGCCGGTGCTGCGCGTGTATTTTGAAAAGCCGCGCACAGTTGTCGGCTGGAAGGGGCTGATCAACGACCCGGACCTGGACGGCAGCTTTCATATCAACAAGGGTTTGCGCCTTGCCCGGGAAGTGCTGCAGGGTGTTGCCGATATCGGCCTGCCCGCGGCGAGTGAGTTTCTGGACACGCCGACCTGGTGAGCTTCGCCGCGATCGGCGCGCGCACCGTCGAGAGCCAGATCCATCGTGAACTGGCCTCAGGGCTGTCCATGCCTGTCGGCTTCAAGAACGCTACCAACGGCGATATCGATGTGGCCATTGATGCCATACGCAGCGCGAAACACAGTCACTGGTTTCCGTCGCTGACGCGGGAAGGGACCTCAGCCATTCTCCAGTCTACGGGCAACCCCGACAGCTATCTTATTCTGCGCGGCGGGAAGTCTACGGGCCCGAACTATTCCGCGAGCGCAGTCAGGGACGCCGCAGCGGCGATGGCGGCAGCGGACCTGGAGCCCGGAATCATTGTGGATTGCAGCCACGGCAACAGCGAGAAAGATCCCGCCCGCCAGGCGGTGGTCGTGGCGGATATCTGTGATCAGATTGAACAGGGGCAGACCGCGCTGCGCGGGGTCATGCTCGAAAGTCACCTGCTCGGGGGGAATCAGCCGATCAGGGCGAAGGATGCGATGCAATACGGGCAGAGCATCACCGATGCCTGTCTGTCTCTCGAAGATACGCTGCCGCTTCTGGACGGTCTCGCCGCGGCCGTACGCCGGGCGAGGCTCTAAAGCCAGGTCAGTCACGTCAGCCGCGCCGTCGTCAGCGGCCGGGTCTAACGGACAATGGTTACCACTTATAGCCCAGGCGCACGCGGTAGGTTTCATCCAGCTTTTCGGTGCCTGCAACGGCGCCGGTATTAATGTCCAGTACGACTTCGGCGGCAGCCTCAACACCGTAGAGTAAGGGGAAGGCCAGACCGAAGGTGTTCTTCAGCACCAGGTTGTCTATTTCATCAAGATTCAGGATGCCCTTGTGATCAAAGTAAAGCCGGGAATCGCCACCGAGGTAGTTGCTGCGAATATGTACGTCCCAGGTACTACCCAGATACTCACGGTCCTCGGCGCTGGCAAAATCTTCCGAGATGTACGCAAGACCGGTTTCCGCCTCGAGCTCAAACACCGGATCCGTAAAGAATTTGCGACCCACATACGGTCCCAGGGTGGTTCGTAAATCCAGATCGGCGAATGTATCCTGCTCAAATGCCACGCCACCGCCCCAGTACCAGTTCCCTGTCTGGGTCCGGTCATAGCGCCCGCGAAGCGTCCAGTTTTCTGCGTTCCGGGTGCCCTGCGCTTCGCTGAGCTCACCAAAAGCCTCAACCCGATAACGGTCCGCCAGGCTCTCCCAGGCCGACTCGATGCGGTAGTCCAGTTCGTCCGTATCGGTATTACCGCGCTGGCTTGCCCAGGCCATACTGGTCAGTCCGGTAAAGTTATAACCGTCACCCAGCTCCCAGGGCTCGGGATTGATACGGGTCAGCTGCGCCAGTGCGTAGCTCTGGTCCGCCTGCTGCGCGAGGGTGAGTTGCTCATTCGCAACCTCAAGGGCCGGTGCCTCAAGAACCCGACCGTCCTCCATCTGGAGTACCAGATCCGCATCGACACGCATCGCCACAATTTCTGACTGATCGATCGAAAGGGTGCCGGCGAAGCTCGTATCAATCGTGACTTTGCCTCCATCGGCGTCCTTGAAGGTGCCCAGTACCACAGAACCGTCGCGCAGCTCGATGCGGTCGGCAGCCAGGGCCCCACCGTGGGCCAGCAGGGCAGCGGCAAATACGAAGATCGCCGCCAATCGGCGACTAGGCGTTAGGTTCATCGATATTCCTCGATATGACTTGATAAATAAAGCGCTGTTGAGCGTGGGATTTTAGCAGCCCGGGGCTCGCGAATGTCAGTGGATTAGTTCCACCGGCTGCCCGAGGGCAAAGCGCGCTCCGGCCGGTGCAAGCGCGTTCATACCGAAGTAGATGGCCCCGTCGCGGCGTCGGTACCGGGCCAGGGCGCGGTTGATATGCGGGTCGCGCTGAGCGCTGCGCTGATCAATAGACGGTATCGAGCAGCGCGAGCAGGGTTTTACCAGCGATAGCTGCACTTCGCCAATGCGCAGCTCCTTCCAATCGTCCTCGGCATAGGGCTCAGCGCCGCGAATCACCAGGTTGGGACGAAAGCGATCCATCGGTACGGGCGTCGGCAGCTGCTGGTTAAGAAAGCTCAGGGACGCTTCGCTGATAAGCAGCAAGGGAAAACCATCGGCGAACCCGACCCGCTGCCCCGGCGGCGCATAATCGGGATCGACTGCGCGGGTCGAATCCGTTGGGCAATAGACCAGACGTACGGCCCGAGCGAAGCGCTCGCTCAGCCAGCGATTGGCATCGGCCGCCGCAAGCGGCGCCAGCATCGTATGCTCCCAAACCGTGGCTTGAATACGCTGCGCATCGTCGCCGGGCGTTGTGATTTCTATCGCCTCACCCGCCATGCACAAGCGCAGCCCATCGAGCCTAGACTCCACGTCCAGCAACGCCATCTGCGGGAGCTGCCGCTGACTGAGAAACTGCCCCTCTTCATCCACCAGCATCCAGCGCCGATCACCACGAAGCCCAAACTGATCCATATCGGCGGTCTCCAGGCGATGACCGCGCGCAGACTTGATCGGATAGCGATAAATGTCAGATAAGTGCATAGATATAGTCAAAGCTCATCCCGACGCGCCGCGAGCTTGCCAAGAAACGCCTCAAAGCCCGTATCCACATCCGGATCCGTCAGGCCCAGGCGCACGACGACCATTTCCCATTCAGGAATCACCGCGACGTACTGCCCGGCGTTGCCGCCAGCGTAAAACAGCGTTTCGGGCATCCCGGGAAACGCGACGCCATCGCTATTCAGCCAGAATCCGCGGCCATAGCGCCCGCGTGGGTCCGAGTCGTGACGAAGGACCGAATCGCGCAACCAGTCCTGCGACAATAGCGCTGAGCGGCCATGCCAGGCGTCCAGCCACAGTTGTCCGGCACGCAGCCAGTCCCGGGCAGTCAGGTAGGCATAGCTGGATCCGACCTGGACACCGCTTGCGTCGGCTTCCGCAACCAGCGAGGAGATGCCCAGGGGATTTGCAAAGCGTTCTGCTATCCATTGCTCATAGGGCCTATCCAGGGAGCCCTGCCAGACATAGCTCGCAAATACCGTGTCACCACTGGAATAGGAAAAATGTTCGCCGGGCCGGTAGGCCTGCTCCAGGCTGGCCGGCAGCTTCCACATCTCCCGGGAAAGATAGAGCATCTGGGTCACATCGCTCCCCGGGCCGTAAACCTCCTCAAAGTCGAGGCCGCTCTCCATTTGTAAAAGATGCAGTAGCGTGAGCGTCGGGTCGAGTTGCTCCCCTTCGACCTGTCCCCGAAGGAGCTCCCGCAGGGGTCGGGTGGGGTCGAGGTTGCCGTCCTGCACCTGCAGGCCAATCCAGGTCGCCATGAGGCTCTTGTTCATGGACCAGCCCTGCAGCCTTGTGCCGGCGTCGACCGGCGGTGCGTAGCGCTCTGCCAGGAGAGTCCCACCCCGGGAAACCAGCAGCGCCTGGGTGTTGCGACCGCCTCCGGCGGGCTCCGCGAAGGCCTCGTCCATCGCCGCAGCAAGATCGGCGGGCACTTCCGCTCCGGGTGACTCAATCTCTGCTGCTGCAATAGCCGGAACACCTGCGCCGCTCGTATGCAGCGTGCAGCCGCGCCAGGGCAAATGCACGGCCTGCGCGTGGACCCCGAGCAGGCTGGCAGACACCCGGCCCGCGGACTCATCGACGCTCATGTGCAACGCGGAACGCAGCGGCCCGAGGATTGCCATCCGCGGGAGGATATCTTTTTCCTGAGTGAAAGAAGCGGGCAAGCCGGCGACAAATACGCCGGAGCAGAGCTGTTTCGCACTGTAGCCCACGGCTACCTGCATCGCCGGGCGAACCATCAATGCGCCGGCGACAAGCAGGGCCACCAACAACAGCAGTAGCGGCACTCGTAATCCTTTCATGCAACCATTCCGTAAGGCACTTGTCTGAACTCGACCAATAAAGGGTGCGAGGCCTGTTAGAATGCCCGCCCTCAGGAGGAACAGCAATGAGTGATCTGGATTTTGACCTGTTCGTGATAGGAGCAGGCTCCGGCGGCGTGCGCGCTGCGCGTATGGCCGCAGGCTTTGGTGCCCGGGTGGCAATAGCAGAAGACCGCTACATGGGTGGCACCTGTGTCAACGTGGGCTGCGTCCCGAAAAAACTGTACGTCTATGCCTCTGAATTTGGCAAAGGCTTTGAGGATGCCCGGGAATTCGGCTGGAACAGCGGTGAGAAGCACTTTGACTGGTCCACTCTCCGCGACAACAAGAAAACCGAAATCGCAAGGCTGAATGCGATCTACCGGAATATGCTCGACGGCGCTAACGCCACGCTGATCGATGGCCGTGCGCGGATCGTGGACGCCAATACGGTGGCTGTGGGTGATGAACACTACACCGCCAAAAAGATCCTTATCGCCACCGGCGGCTGGCCCTACAAGCCGGATTTTCCGGGCAACCACCTGGCGGTCACCTCCAATGAAATCTTTGACCTCGACGAGTTTCCCAAGCGCTTGCTGATCGTGGGAGGCGGGTACATCGCGGTGGAATTTGCCGGTATCTTCAACGGGCTCGGCTCCCGGGTGATCCAGCTGTATCGCGGTCCGCTGTTTTTGCGCGGCTTCGACAGTGACATCCGCGCGCACGCGGCGCAGGAAATCCGCAAGACCGGCGTGGACCTGCGCTTTGAAACCAATCTTACGAGCCTGAAACGCAGCGCCTCGGGGCTACAGGCAACCCTGAGCGATGGCAGCGAAATCGAAGTCGATGCGGTGCTGTGCGCCGCCGGCCGCCGGCCCCATCTGGACGGGCTGGGTCTGGAAAACACCAACGTAAAGCTCACCAGCCACGGCACCATCAAGGTGGATGAGTTTTTCCAGACCGCTGAGGCCAGTATTTATGCGCTTGGCGATGTTATCGGTGGCATGGAGCTGACGCCGGTCGCCCTGGCTGAAGGCATGTCCTTTGCACGCCGGCAGTTTGGCGGTATCGAGAAGCAGGTCGACTACGACTTTATCCCCACGGCGGTGTTCTGCCAGCCCAATATCGGCACCGTGGGCTTCACCGAAAGCGCGGCGGAAATCGAGTTCGGGGAGATCACGCTCTATAAGTCGACCTTCCGCCCGATGAAGCACACGATCAGCGGCCGGGATGAGAAGACCTTCATGAAGCTCATCGTCGATGACGCCACGGATCGCGTAGTAGGGGTGCATATGATGGGCCCGGACGCCGGCGAGATCATTCAGGGCATCGGCATTGCTCTCAAGGCCGGGGCCACCAAAGCGGATTTTGACAACACCATCGGGATCCACCCCACTGCCGCCGAGGAGTTTGTGACCATGCGCGAACCCTGGGGCGAGGACTGAGTCAGGCAGCGAATGAACATCGCGCGGCGACCTAGCTTGTGAACGCCGAGCTCTGGCAGCTCGCGCTACTTGCCGGGGCCGGGGTCGCCGCAGGTTTTCTGAATGTGATGGCCGGGGGCGGGTCGCTGCTCTCGATACCCATCATGCTGTTCCTCGGGGTCCCCGGACCGGTCGCCAACGGCACCAATCGCATTTCGATCATCGCGCAGAACATCGTCGCGGTGCGCACGTTCTTTCGTCGCGGTTTTTCCGACTTCAAGCTGAGCCTGACCCTGTCCGCAGCGGCCATTCCCGGTGCTATCCTCGGCGCCCTGGTCGGCGTTCGCCTCGAGGGGGAGTGGTTCGATCGCGTTCTTGCCGTCGTCATGCTGGGCGTTCTCGTACTCATGCAGCTCCCGAGCAAAAAGCACGACGACACGGGCAAGCCCCTGACGCGTCAAAGGCTCATTGTCGGACATGTGCTGATGTTCGGCGCCGGCTGCTGGGGAGGATTTATTCAGGTGGGCGTGGGCTTTATCCTGATGCCGATTCTGCATCGGGTCATGGGTCTGGATCTGGTGCGCACCAACATGCACAAGGTCTTTATCGCGCTGACCTACAATCTCTTTGCGTTGGCGATTTTTGCCGCTGCAGTGACCGTGCATTGGCAGTTTGGTCTGGCCCTGGCAGCCGGAAACTCCCTCGGGGGCTACTTTGGCGCACGCTTTTCCGTACACGGCGGCGAGGTCTGGATACGCCGGGTCTTCACCCTTGTCTTGCTGATTTTTATTGCTAAACTCCTGCTCCCTTCTGGATAACTGTCATCAGACTTTTCATCGTTTTACTACAATTCGGAATGCCATGATCGACGTAGAATCACTGACTCGTTATTACGGCAAAAACCCTGCAGTACAGCAGGTTTCCTTCTCCATCGACGAACGACAGATCGTCGGTCTCCTCGGCCACAACGGCGCCGGCAAAACCACCGTCATGAAAATGCTCAGCGGCTACCTCGAGCCCTCGGGCGGACGTGTGCGCATAGGCGGGAAGGATCTGGAAACACATGCGCGAGAGATACAGCAACGTCTCGGTTATCTGCCGGAGAATCTTCCGGTCTACCCGGAAATGTCCATCGCCGACTACCTCGACTATGCGGCCCATCTCAAGGGACTGCGAGGCGAGGCCAAACGCCGTTCA
>CAZGGN010000132.1:0-8561 GCA_964525195.1 uncultured Congregibacter sp. | reverse complement strand
CTTTCTCGGCGCTCAGGTCCCAGGTCACTTCACCGTTGGCCGCTACGCTGGCATCGTCGTGCATCGCGTCGTTTACCGCAGGCTCTTCCGGGCGCTTGGCGACACCCTCGGCTGCGAGATGCGAGGCCTGTACCCCATCATTGAATTCAAAATCATCGCGGAACATCGTGAGCAAGTGCTCTTCCAGTCCCATCATCAGGGGATGAACCCAGGTGTCGAAGATGACATTGGCGCCTTCGTAGCCCATCTGCGGCGAGTAGCGCGCCGGGAAGTCCTGCACATGCGCCGGGGTAGAGATCACGGCGCAGGGCACGCCCAGACGCTTTGCGATATGTCTCTCCATCTGCGTACCGAGCACAAGCTCCGGATGCAGATCGCTGATGGCACGCTCGACCTCAAGGTAGTCATCGGTAATCAGTGCTTCGAGGCCCAGCTCTTTGGCAGCAGTGCGCACTGCGCGAGCCTGCTCCCGCGAATAGCTGCCAATCCCGACGACCTCGAAGGCCAGCTCTTCCTTTGCGATGCGTGCCGCGGCAACGGCGTGAGTGGCGTCGCCAAAGACAAACACCCGCTTGCCCGTGAGGTAGGTAGAGTCCACGGATCGCGAATACCAGGGCAGGCGCGAGTCGGAGGCGGGCGGTGTGTAATCAATGCCGAGAGTGCTCGCCACCTCGGCGAGAAAGTCCCGGGTAGCGCCCACGCCGATCGGTACGGTGCGGATCGTCGGTTGCTTGAAATTACGCTGCAGCCAGTCGCAGGCAGGGCCGGCGATCTCGGGATAGAGACATACATTGGCGTCGGCTTCCGGAAGGCGCAGCAGATCGTGTGGACTCGCGCTGAGTGGTGCAATGACATTCACGCGCACACCCATGTCCGTAAGTAGCTGCGTTACTTCGCGAATGTCATCCCGGCAACGGAACCCGAGGGAGCTCGGTCCCAGAAGATTCACGCTGGGCGGTCGGTCGCCACGTTCCTCACGCTCGGTGCCTGGCGCCGGTACCCGGCTTTGCAGGAGTCCGCGGACCAGGCTGTAAAAGGTCTCGCTGGCGCCCCAGTTTTCTTTTCTGGAGTAGGCGAGCATCTCGACGGGCACAACAGGTACGTCCAGGCCGCTGCTGGTCGCGAGTGCACCGGGCTGGTCCTGAATCAGTTCCGCAGTGCAGGAGTCACCTACGAGCAATACCTGCGGTTTATGTCTCTCTACGGTGCTGCGTATGGTGCGCAGCACGAGTTCAGCGGTATCGCTGCCCAGATCCCTGGCCTGAAACGTGGTGTAGGTGACCGGTGGGCGATGGTCGTTGCGCTCAATCATCGTGAACAGGAGGTCGGCGTAGCTGTCACCCTGGGGTGCGTGCAGAAGCAGGTGTACACCGCGCATGGAGTTGGCGATACGAATCGCGCCGACATGCGGGGGGCCTTCATAAGTCCAGACTGATAGCTCCATCTCAGACCTCCAGCTGCGCGGCGCGCGTCAGCGGTCTGGAGAACAGCCCCGCAAGATCACCGGCCTGGTCAAAACCCTGAATCGGGCTGAAGATCAGCTCGATCGACCACTTGCTGCGCAGCCCCTCTGCCTCGAGGGGATTCGCAATACCCATGCCGCAGACAGTCAGGTCCGGGCGCAGCTTGCGCACGTGATCGAGTCGCGACTCGAGGTCACCGCCCTCAATCATGTCCGGGTGCTCGCCGAATAACGCCAGCTCGCTGGCCATAATCTGCGGGTCGTGGAACGGCGTGGTAATTGATTCGACCTGCATGTCGCATTCTCTGGCGAGGAATCGCGCCAGGGGTAGTTCGAGCTGCGAATCCGGGAGGAAGGCGATACGCTTGCCGCTGAGTTTGCCTCGCTGGTGGCTCACGGCCTGCTTCGCGCGGGCCAGAGGCGCCGCGGTCACTTCGTCGAAGCGCTCGGCAGATACGCCAAATGCATCAGCAGCCGCCTTCAGCCACAAAAGTGTGCCTTCGGCCCCGAGGGGGAAGGGGGCGTTCAGAATGGTGGCACCCCGGCCGCGGAGGGCCTGTGCGGTTTCGGTCAGGTAAGGCTGCGCAAGCAGTACGCGGGTTTCGGGTCCCGGGTTCGGCATGGCATCGCCACTCCGGGCGGGCAGAAAAGCCACGGGGCCGATGCCCAGTTCGTCAAAGAGGCGTTGAAACTGGTCCTCGACAATATCAGCCAGGGTGCCGGCAATGATTAGCGCTGGGCTGTCGGTGCCCGTCTCTGACAGGGCGACGATCTCGGTCAGACACTTGTCTTCGCCCTGGGTAAAGGAGGTTTCAATACCGCTGCCGCTGTAGGCGACCATCCGCACTCGACCGCTGTGGCGTCCCTGCAGTCGCTGCGCGGCATTATTGAGATCCAGTTTGATCACTTCCGACGGGCAGGAGCCGACCAGAAACAGGGTTTTGATTTCCGGGCGTCTTGCCAATAGTTCTTCAACCACCCGATCAAGCTCTTCGTGGCAGTCCGCCATGCCGGCAAGATCGCGGTCTTGCAGGATCGCGGTGGCAAAGCGTGGCTCGGCAAAAATCATCACACCGGCGGCGGATTGCAGCAGGTGTGCGCAGGTTCTCGAACCCACAACAAGAAAAAAGGCGTCCTGGATTTTTCGGTGCAGCCAGACAATCGATGTAAGGCCACAGAACACCGCGCGCTGACCGCGTTCGACAGTTATCGGTACCTGCGATCCGGAAGTGACGTCTCTGGCGAGGACCGCTTCAGTCATTCAAGTGCTCCCTGCATACCGCCGGGTATTGCATCGGCTGGCTCGTCTCTGCGTGCCGCCTGAAGCTTGAGGAGAAACTGTGCCGCATTAATTACGTAGGCCGCGTAGGCCGCCAGAGCGATCCAGAGTTGTTGCTCGGCGCTGCCAACGCCTGCGAACCAGCAGTAAACGTAGGCGGTATGCAGAGCGATGACGCCGAAGCTGACGACGTCTTCCCAGAAAAAAGCCGGCGCGAACAGGTACTGGCCGAAGACGACTTTTTCCCAGATGGCTCCGGTGACCATAATGGTGTACAGAACCAGCGTCTTGAACACCACAGAGGCAATGGCCGCGTCCAGCCCGGAACCGTTGATCAGGTAGTTGACGACCAGAACGAGGCTGATCAAAAACACCAGAAACTGGAAAGGCGCGAGAAGGCCCTGCACGAGGGTCCAGCGCGTCGCGTCCCGGCGCTGCCTTTCTTCCGGGGTGTAGAGCGGGGCACTTTTTCGCCCACTCTTGTCGGTCGCGGTCATCCTTTCGGTCCCCGTCTTCAATCACTTATTCAGGGTTGAATGTAGTGCTGGCGTCGGGCTATGTCAATTGTAATTTACACTTGCTTACGTTTATTTTGATTGACACTTCTGACAGTGTGGTCTTTACTGTAAGCCTATGGCGATTGGCAACAGTGTTAACGGCGCTTTACGCGTGCCATAATCGCGTCCCGCCGTGTATGACGAGGTCTCCACGGTGAATGCTTGCTCAATAAACCCGTATTTCAGGATCGCTATCCTTGCTCGCCAAACAGCCTAAACCTGTGATGGCCGCTCTGCTTGCGCGCGTGGCGGATCTGGCGCTCACGCTCGATGAACGCGGGGTCATTCAGGAGGTTGTGACCTGGAGCTCCGAGCTTCCCGGGGATTTGCCCGAACTCTGGGCAGGCTCCGCGCTGATTGATACGCTCCAGCCGACCGATACGCAGCGCGTCCTGGATACACTCAAGGCCGCCAGTGCGGGGCAGCCCCAGCGGCTGGATCTTGTGCATCGTCTGGAAGGCAGCGCTGAGGGGCTGCCGGTTCAGTACCAGATAGTCGCGGGAGAGTCCGGCGAATGCCTCGCGGCGGGCCTGGATCTCCGCTCAAGTGTGAGTCTGCGCCAGCAGCTTGTAAACGCCCAGCAGGCGCTTGAGCAGGATTATTGGCGCCTGCGTCAGGTCGAAACCCGCTACCGCCGCCTGTTTGACATGGTGAGTGACGCCGTACTCGTCCTGGATGCGCTCAGCTTTCGTGTGCTCGAGGCCAACCCCCGGGCGAACGAATTGCTCGGTGAGGGTGACAAGGGATTGGTAGGGCGGGTGTTTCCTCGTGGCGTCGACGCGGATTCGGCGCGTGCGATTCAGGAACTGCTGGCGGAAATACGCTCGGTGGGTCGCGGTCAGCTGCACAATCTGCTCCTCGAAGATGGGGAGACGCGCATTGATGTATCGGCGAGCTTCCTCAGGCAGGCCGGGGAAGAGCGTTTTCTTCTCCGCGTCGGGAGTCGCGATGCGATGGCCGGTGCCGGCGGCGACTCCGGTACGGTGTATATGCAGGAGGTGCTGCGAAATGCGCCCGATGGCGTGGTGCTCACGGATGCCGATGGTCGGATCATGGCGGCTAACAACAGTTTTCTGGAGCTGGCCCAGTTGGTTGCCGAAGAGCAGGTTATTGGCCACTCCGCTGATCGCTGGCTGGGCCGCAGCGGTGTCGATTTGAGCGTGTTGCTGTCGAATTTGCGCGATAAATCTGTCGTGAAGCTGTTTTCCTCCACGCTGGTGCCCCAGTCCGGCAGCCCGGCGCAGGTCGAGATATCGGCCTGCAGCCTGGATGAGCCTGACGGCCCTGCCTACGCGCTGTTCGTGCGCGATATCGAGCGGCGCATGGCCCGCGAGCATCCGGTATCCGCCAAACTGCCGAGTTCGATTGAGCAGGTCACGCAGCGGGTCGGACGGGTGCCCCTCAAAGAGCTGGTCCGCGAGTCAACCGACATTATTGAGGCGCTGTGTATCGAAACGGCGCTGGAAGTGACCCAGGACAATCGAGCCTCGGCTGCGGAGTTGCTCGGCCTGTCGCGGCAATCGCTCTACGCCAAGTTACGCCGCTTTAATATTGGCGGTACCGCAGACGCGGAAGAGGTGGGTTAGGCCCTCTTTATCGGCCGCTTCACGCCTGCTTTGCGGTTGTTGACAGTATGTCGCGATTAAGCGTCAATTAAAATTGACACTCTATAGTGACATATCTATATTACACCTATGCAGCCTGCCAACATCACGACACCGTCACCCTCCTCATCGCGGGCTTTTCCTGAGCCCAAGGCGCTTTTACAGCTGCTCAAGCCGATTACCTGGTTTCCCCCTATGTGGGCCTTTGTATGCGGGGCGATATCCTCGGGTGTGATGCTCGGCGAACATCCGGGATTGGTGGTGGCGGGCATTATTCTGGTCGGGCCGCTGGTCTGTGGCGGCAGTCAGGTCGTTAATGACTGGTTTGATCGACATGTAGACGCCATCAACGAGCCCGATCGGCCGATTCCCTCGGGCCGTGTGCCGGGTCGGTGGGGGCTTTATTATGCGATAGCCTGGTCGCTGTTGGCGCTGGCATTCAGTTCCATCCTCGGTACCTGGGTTATGGGGGCTACGGTCGTCGGTCTGCTACTGGCCTGGGCCTACAGTGCGCCACCACTGCGCTTAAAGCTCAATGGCTGGTACGGCAACCTCGCGGTGGGTATCAGCTATGAAGGACTGGCCTGGATAACCGGTGCGGCCGTGATGCTGGGGGGCGTTATGCCCTCGGCGCAGATTCTGACCCTCGCAGCTCTCTACAGTCTCGGCGCACACGGGATCATGACGCTTAACGATTTCAAGTCCATTGAGGGTGATCGGCGCATTGGCATCCGCTCACTCCCGGCGCAGCTCGGCGCCGATCGGGCCGCGCGGCTCTGCTGCTGGGTCATGGCGCTGCCGCAGGTGGCGGTTATCGTATTTCTGACGGTCTGGGGGCACCCCATTGCGGCGGCTGGAATTACCACCTCCCTTCTCTTTCAGGGTATGGCAATGGACAAAATGCTCAAGGACCCCCTGGGTCTCGCGCCCTGGTACAACGGTACCGGTGTAACGCTATATGTTTTGGGAATGATGCTCAGCGCTTTCGCGTTGCGCGGGGCGGTAGGATGATGCAGACACACACGATGAACACGGGTCTGGGTTGGCTGGGAATTATCCGTCTGGGCCTGGTGCAGACCTGTCTTGGCGCGATCATCGTGCTCACCACAACGGTGATCAATCGCATTATGGTGGTCGAGCTTGCGCTGCCGGCGATGTTGCCCGGGATTCTCGTGGGCATACATCACGCCGTGCAAATGTCGCGTCCGCGCTTTGGGCATGGCTCAGACGTCGGTGGGCGAACAACGGGCTGGATTATTGGTGGCATCTTCGTGCTGGCGACCGGCGGGGTTGGGGCGGCGGCAGGGACAGCGCTGGTCGCTGACGACATGGTGCTGGGGCTGATTGTTTGCACCTTATCCTTTATTGCCATCGGACTGGGTGCCAGCGCAGCGGGAACCTCCACGCTGGTGACTCTGGCCAAACACGTCGCGCCGCATCGCAAGGCCGCCGCCGCCACGATTGTCTGGATCATGATGATCTTTGGCTTTGCGCTGACGGCAGGTATTGCAGGTCATTTCCTTGATCCTTTTTCTCCCCGGCGGCTGATGGTGGTCACCGGCTGCGTGTCGTTGATCGCGGTGGCCGTTACGCTGATTGCGGTGTTTCGTCTCGAGCCGGCAGCGCCGGCGACTGACGTCGCTCCGGAGGTATTTGGTGACAATAAACGCGGTAACTTTTCTCTGGCCTTGCGTCAGGTCTGGCGTGACCCGGAAGCCCGTCGCTTTACGATCTTTGTGTTTATTTCGATGCTGGCCTACAGCGCCCAGGACCTGATACTCGAGCCTTTCGCCGGAACGGTGTTTGGGATGACTCCCGGTGAGTCGACAAAACTCTCTGGTGTGCAGCACAGCGGTGTCCTGCTGGGCATGATCATTGTGGGGGCGACGACCCTGGTTCGGCGCAATGCCAGTCCTCTGGTGCTACGGCGCTGGACGGTCGGAGGATGCCTTGCATCGGCCGTTGCCCTGGCCGCCCTCGCCAGCGGCGGTGCGCTGCCAGAGACCTGGCCCCTGACCGCCAATGTATTTGCTCTCGGTGTCGCTAATGGTGCGTTTGCGGTGGCTGCAATCGCCGCGATGATGACGCTGGCGAGTCAGGGCAAGGATGGAACCGACGGACTGAGAATGGGGCTGTGGGGCGCATCTCAGGCGATAGCGTTTGCCGTCGGCGGTTTCCTCGGCACGGTAGCGATCGATATCAGCCGGGCGTTTATTGATGTCCCGGCCGTAGCCTATGGCATGGTGTTTAGTCTCGAGGCGCTGCTGTTTGTCAGCGCCGCGATTATTGGAATGAGCCTGCGTTCGCAGGCGGTCACCAACCCGAAGGCGGTAACGCCCAGTTTTGGTGATGTAGCGATAGTGGAGGTGCTGGATGCACGCTGAAGCAAACATGACGCCCGAGTACGATGTTGTCGTGGTGGGCGGAGGGCCTGCGGGAGCAACCGCGGCCTGTGATTTGGCCGAAGCGGGGCGCAAGGTGCTGCTGCTGGAACGCGGCTTTCGAATCAAGCCCTGCGGTGGAGCGATTCCGCCGCGCGCCGTTGAGCAGTTTGATATTCCCGCGCATCAAATCGTGGCGCGTATCCGCTCGGCGCGCATGATATCGCCGGCAGATCAGCGCGTGGATATGCCCGTGGGCGATACCTATGTTGCAATGGTGGACCGCGACAAGTTTGACCCCTTTCTCCGCGAGCGCGCGGTCGAGGCGGGTGCGACGCTGCAGCTCGGGGCTTTCAAATCCCTCGAGTATCTCGATGACGGGCGGGTCAGGCTGCAGTACCTGGACAAGTCCGGCAGCGCCGAAGTGCGCGATGTCATTGCCCGGGCCGTGATTGGCGCCGACGGTGCCAAGTCTCGCGTTGGCGCTCAGTGTATTCCCGGTGGCGACAAGCTTAAATGTGTGTTTGCCTACCACGAGATCGTGGAAGCGCCGACGCCCGATCAGGGTGCCGACTATGTCGATACGCGCTGTGACGTCTGGTACCAGGGGCGTTTATCGCCGGATTTCTATGCCTGGGTTTTCCCTCACGGCGAGCATGCGAGCATCGGTTCCGGCAGTGCCATGAAAGGGTATTCTGCGACCGCGTCCGTGGCGGCCCTGCGCAAGGACGTGGGACTGGATACGGCAAAAACCGTACGCCGCGAGGGCGCGCCGATCCCCATGAAACCGCTCAAGCGCTGGGACGACGGGCGTGCGGTACTGCTCGCGGGAGACTCGGCGGGCGTCGTTGCCCCAGCCTCTGGCGAGGGCATCTATTACGCCTTGCTGGGCGGTCGACTGGCTGCGGAGGCGATTCACGAATTTCTCGCTACCGGAGAGCCGGCAAAGCTCCGCCAGGCGCGTAAGCGCTTTATGAAGCTGCACGGGCGCGTGTTTTTTATCCTCGGCATCATGCAGCGGTTCTGGTATGGAAGCGACAAGCGCCGGGAGAAGTTCGTAAAAATGTGCCGCGACCCGGATATTCAGTACCTGACCTGGCAGGCTTATTGTCAGAAAGAGCTGGTACGGGAGCGACCGACCGCACACGTGAAAATTTTCTTCAAGGATCTGGCGGAACTGCTGGGATTGGCTCGCGCCTGAGTTTCGGCGCTCAGCGCACAGCTCATGTTGGATAGGTTTCTTACGGGTGGCGGTGCTGCCAACCTGATTCTTGTTCT
>CAZGGN010000131.1:5816-8665 GCA_964525195.1 uncultured Congregibacter sp. | reverse complement strand
CGCAGCATTCTCTGCGAGGCACTGACGAAGCACCTCGCCGCCGGCCGGCTCCGCATTGGCACGGGAGTTCATGGAGAAACCCGTGGTGAACATTTCCGGGAGCAGAATCAGGTCTGTCCGAGGTGCAGCGGCCTGCAGCAGCCTCGCAAACTTTTCCCGGTTAGCCTGCGGTTGCTCCCAGAAGAGCGCTTCCTGTACCAGTGTTACTCTCAGATCGCGCATAAACGTCTCGCTGCCTCGCTAAGGACATCATCAGATTTGGCAAAGCAAAAGCGCAACAGCGTTTGCTCCGGCGGCGACTCATAAAACACCGATACGGGAATTGACGCGACACCGATCTCACGGGTCCAGCGCTCACAGAGCGTCGTGTCAGCTTCCCGGCTGATCGCTGCGTAGTCAAGCAACTGGAAGTAGCTCCCTGCCGCCGGCGTCCAGGCGAAACGAGAACCCGCCAGGGCGTCCAGAAAGCGGTCCCGGCGCGCCTGATACTCCGCTGCCAGTCCTGCGGGATATCCGGGCTCGGCTTCCAGAAAGTCCGCCAGTGCATGCTGAACCGGCGTTACCGCCACAAAGGCGACATACTGGTGCACCTTGCGCAGTTCGGCCGAGAGCGGCGCCGGCGCAACACAGTAGCCGGTTTTCCAGCCTGTGACGCTCAGGGTTTTGCCGAAGGAGAAATGAGCAAAGCTGCGGGCCCGCAGCTGCGCATGGCCGAGGACGCTCTGGTGTAGCCGGCCATCGAAAACCAGATGCTCGTAGACCTCGTCGCTGCAGACTAAAAAGTTGTATTTCTCAGCGAGGGCCGCCAGCCTGTCCAGATCGGCAGCAGCGATCACACTGCCACAGGGATTGTGCGGACTGTTGAGCATGAACAGCCGGGTGCGCGCACTGAGCGCCGCCTCCACCCGCTCCCAGTCGATAGCAAAAGTGCCGGCCGTGAGTGGCACATGGATAGCCTTGCCTCCCGCGAGTTGGATAGCCGGTTCGTAGCTGTCGTAGACCGGGTCCAGGACGACCACTTCGTCGCCGGGCCTCACCACCGCCGTGATGGCGCAGAAGATCCCCTCGGTCGCGCCTGGCACAACGGTAATTTCCGTTTCCGGGTCCGCACTGATACCACGCAGCTGCTGCAGCTGCCCTGCTATTGCCTCGCGCAGGCGCGGCAAGCCCGCCATCGGTGCGTATTGATTGTGGCCGGCCCGCGCGTGCTCGCCAAGGGCTTCGAGCAGTCGCGCTGGCGCGGCAAAGTCCGGAAATCCCTGGGACAGGTTGAGGGCATCGTGTTTCTGGGCCAGCGCCGACATGCGCGTAAAAATGGTCGTGCCAACGCGCGGCAGCTTACTCTCGATAGAGACGCTCATACACCGAAAGTCCAAAGGTCCAAATCAGTCTCTGGCGGCAAGCGTCGGACGCTTGCCTAGAAAGCGTCCCGGTCGCTGCCCCGTGGCCTCCTGGTTCTGCCAGACGCGCTCGCCATTCACCCAGACACCGATGATTCCGAGCGACAATCCTCCGGGCTCCTGAATCGTGGCGGTGTCGCGAATCAGGGCGGGATCAAAGAGCACGAGATCCGCAGCATAGCCCGGGCGAATCAGTCCCCGCCCCTCAATACCCGCGTGCTCGGCACTCAGTGCGGTCATCTTGTAAATCATAGCCTCGAGAGACAGACGCTCTTCTTCCATCACGTAGCGGCGAATCGCTCTCGGAAACGCGCCCCGCCCCCGGGGGTGTCCGGTCGCTGCACCATCGGAGCAGATGTTGGCATGCTCCCAGGCGATGAACTGCTCGATATCCGCTTCGCTCATGCTGACACCGATCACGCTTTCGGCATAGGCCGTCGCCGACGTTGAGCTGGCCTTACCTTCGTCTGGGTAGGCCGCCCGGATCAGCTCGAGATAGGTCTCGGCATTGCCCCTTCCCCGTTGCCTTGCTATCTCTTCGACGGTCTTTCCTACCAATGTCGGATCCGGGTCGTAGCGCGACAGGGTGAGTCCATCGGCCGGCGCGAGATGCTCCAGTGCAAAGGTGGCCGCCTCCAGATCGTGAAAGTCGCGCTCGGGCAGCAGTACCGTCAGGGTCGACTCCCAGTAGGTGTAGGGATAGATATCAGCGGTCACATCGATACCGTCGGCCCGGGCCCGGTCCAGACGCCGGAGCACTTCTCCGGCCCGGCCCCAGATATCCACCGCCGCCAGCTTCAGATGCGAAATCTGCACCGGCACCTGCGCCTCGCGACCGATCGCAAGAAGCTCCTCCAGCGCCGCAAAAAACTCGCGATCCTCGCTGCGCATATGGCTGCTGTAGCGCGCGTCGTAGTCGCGCAGCACGCGCGCCAGGGCGACCACCTCACTCGGATCAGAATAAATGCCCGGGTCGTACTCCAACCCCGTGGACAGTCCGAGGGACCCCGCCTGCAGATCAGCCTCCAGGAGACGCTTCATCGCAGCCACTTCCTGCTCTGTCGCGACACGCTTGTAATCCCTGCCCATCACCGCCTCGCGAATCGAGCCGTGTCCCGTGTAGGAAGCCACATTCAGCGCCGGGCGCGTCGCTGCGACGCGGGCCTTGAACTCAGCCATTGGCGCATCTGACCCGCCGTCGGCACCGACGACAATCGTCGTGATGCCCTGGGAGATAGCCTCCACGGCCTGCGGTGCCTCGAAGAGCGATTCGTCGTGGTGGCTGTGCGTGTCGATAAATCCTGGCGCGAGCACCAGCTCCCGCGCATCGATCGTGGCCTCACCCAGAAGTGGCTGAAGCTCTCCCAGCGCCACCACGGTACCATCCTGTATCCGGACATCCGCGCTGAAAGCGGCACGGCCGCTACCGTCGACCACCGTGGCACCGAC
>CAZGGN010000131.1:3471-5783 GCA_964525195.1 uncultured Congregibacter sp. | reverse complement strand
AGCGGAATCATCCAGGTCATGGTTTTCACCGCGATGTCGTCGTCCATGCGCAGCCGGCCCCGGGGCCCGAAAATCCCACCGCCACGTTTTGTCACTATCGACCCGCCCCTGAACTGATACTGCAAGCCGGGGCAAAGTCAGCACCTCTCAGTCTGCCCGCTCGCCCCAATACGTTAACGCCGATCCGTCCCGAAGTAGTTTTTCACTGCGAATCGTCTGCATCATATACCTTCGCTCCAGTACCGAGTCTACCGCCTGGAAATCGGCCTGGGCGCTCTCTGGTGTCAAGGTAAGTCGCAAGTAGCCATTATGCAGACCATCGGTCCAGCGTACTTCCGGATTTGAGGCGATAATGCTCTCATCCAGCAGCCTAGCGCCCCTGGCGCCGAACTCAAGGAAGTCACCGGGAGACGTTACGCCGGTGGTCCCCAGCTCGAGACCCATCGTCTCTCCGCTCCCATCAAAAAGCTGATTGCACCAGAAACTATGGCTGTCTCCGGTCAAGACCAAAAGGTCGCGAACGTCGCAGCTTTTAGCAACGTCGTAGAACGCCTCCCTCGCCCACGGATAGCCATCCCAGGGATCCAGATAGAGCGGCAGGCCAAGCTCGCCGCGCCGAGCGATTTCCTGCAGCCGGGCATAGGATTGCTCCGCCATTTCCCCCTCGAGGCTCTCGATATCACGAGGGTCCAGGTGTGGGTTGAGCGTACGCGCCATCGGAACCTGATTGGCAAGCATCTTCCAGGGAGTTCCCCGTTGCTGCGCATCACACAGGCTATCGTGAACAAAACTCTCCATCGCATCCGACAACATGGGACGATTTGGAGCGCCCACCCGCTCACGCATAAAAACCTCAGCGCGCTGCGGATCAGTCAGCTCCCTGGCATGGGCCCAAAGCTCAATCTGTTCGGCACGACCAGAGTGGCGCGTTTCCAGCGTAATGAGACTCGCCAGATTCCCAAATCTCCAGTTCCGCCAATAGTCTGTGGCACGCTGACCGGGGAACGGATCGCGAATCGGCATCCACTCGTAATAGGCTTGCAGCGCTGCGTCGCGCCGTGCTAGCCAATCGCCCTCGGTATCAGACTGATGATTCTGAGCGCCGCCCATCCAGGGGTTGTTTGCGGACTCATGATCATCCCAGATCACCAACAGCGGATGCGCCGCATGCATCATCCGGGATTGCTCGTCGGCTTTGTACTGCGCATGCCGCTGTCGATAATCCGACAGAGACACCGTTTCACCCGCCGGCACGTGCTCTCTTCCCAGCGCCTTGCCCGTGTCAGCTCCCCAGCCGTCTTGCGGATATTCGTAAATGTAGTCGCCGAGATGCAGCACCCATTCGACTTTCGGGTCCTTTGCTATGGCCTCATACACGTTGAAGTAACCAAAGGGATAGTTCGAGCAGCTCACTACCGCCAGAGTCAGGCTACTGAGATCTCCGACAGGCAGTGTGCGTGTTCTGCCGACTTCGGAATATTCCTGCCCCGAGCGAAAGCGATAAAAGTAGAGACGCCCGGGTTGCAGCCCGGCTACCAGTACTTTTACCGTGTAATCGCGCTGACCAGAGGTCGAAGCCATTCCCCGGGCAGTAACTCGACTGAAAGCGGCATCTTCCGCAAGCTCCCACTCCACTGCGACCGAATCTGCAGCGACACTCACGCGAGTCCAAATCACCAGCGAGTGCTGATCCGGGTCACCGCTGGCGACCCCGTGCAAAAACCGCCCAGAGCGCTCCGGGCGATCCGCGGCAAAGCTTCTACCCACTACTGGCAACAACAAGGCCGAGGAAAGGCCTGCGAGCGTTTTACGACGGGTAATTTTTGAAGTCATCGGCGTAACCTTACAAGGGAAACCTGTATAAAAAAAACCGGCGCACAAGGGCGCCGGCAAGAGGGGAAACTCTGAGCAATTAAAGATCCAGGGTAAAGGAGGCAGAGACGGTTCGCGGCGGCCCAATCCAGGCGCCCTCTCCCGCAATACCACCGAGGAAACTCTCATCAAAGGCATTGTTCACCAGTAACGTAAGATTCCAGCCACTAATCATATTCATCGAGGATTCACCGCGCATGGTCAGATAGATATCCGCCGTGGTGTAGCTATCCGCTATCCAGCTATTGTTGACGCGCACCGGACGCTCACCGGTGTATTTACCGCTAATGCCGGCCGAGTAACGATCCCAACTCCAGTCGAGGGAAAGCACCAGCTGCTGGTCCGGGATACCCACCACGTCATTCCCAGGGCTGATACCCAGGCCAGCGTCTACCGCACTATCGCCGGTACCCACATAGGTCGAATCACTGAAGCTGTAA
>CAZGGN010000131.1:0-3461 GCA_964525195.1 uncultured Congregibacter sp. | reverse complement strand
CTCACTCAGGCGATAATCCGCGGTCAACTCAAAGCCGGTTGAATCGATGCCACCGGCGTTAAAGTATGTGCCATCGGTACCGATCAGGTAGTCCGGACCTGCGGCACTCTCCGGGCTCAGAAAGATAATGCGATTATTGAAACTGATGTCGTAGTAGGCGGCCGAAAGGAACAGACGATCTCCCCGGTAGCGTAAGCCCAGCTCGATATTCTCCGCCGTTTCGGGCTCCAGCGCGCTCAGATCCGAGTCCGGTCGCTCGAGAATCACATCCGCTATCGCCTTGAAGTTTTCCGAGTAGCCCGCAAAGGCCTCAAGCCCGTCAATCGGTGTTTCCCAGACCAGACCTGCAGACCAGAGCAGATCCGAATCTGAATTCACCGCAGCATTGCTGCTCTCACCGAAGTTATCCTCGCGTTCGACATCCACAAGGAATTGCTTAACGCCCGCAGTTAACGAGAGGCTGCCCAGGGTTACGCTGTCCTCGAGGTACCACTTGAGGACCTCCTGCGGATAGCTGCGGTCATACTGGGTCCAATAGGCGGCGGGGTCAAAATCCATCCCAATCCGGGTATCGATAATCTTCTGCCAGGTGCGCGTCTCGTCCCGCGTCTGGTCTTCGTACCAAAGCCCACCTCGGACGTTGTTGTCCAAGCCGGCCAGGGCGATGCTCCACTCTCCATCAAGGGTAAATCCGACACGCTCTTTCTTGTAATTTGTCGTCCGATAGGACTGCACCGCTAGTGCCCCGGGGGCGTAGCAGGCCGGATCGTATTCGGGACCGGCGCCACCGTAAGGAAAAGTAATTGAGGACACGCAGCCCGGCGTCGGGCTGAGAGCCTGGCCACTGGCATCAACGAAGAAAATTCTACCCAGCGCAGGACCGCCATTGACGCTGGCGTTGCCGATGGCTTCTGACTCCGCACCGCCCTGATCATTCACTACGTCTACCAGGTATGGGGGTATCCAGTCGCCGCGCCCTTCGTTGTCATGATAGTAGACACTGGCCTGCACATTCAGGGCGTCGCTGAACTGAAAGTCAGCCTTGACGTAACCAAGCAGATTTTCTCGCAGCGTCGACCAGCCCTCGCGGAACACCTGGTCTACATAGGGCACCCCGGTCCAGACTTTGGTCAGCCCATCGGAGTTGGGATTGGCGGCGAACTCTTCAGGAGAGAACAAACGCTGGTAGTTGTCTTCATGGGTATCGTCATAAGAAACATAGCCGGTGACCGTAGCAAGCCCGATGTTCGAGACCAGTTTTGCGGCGATATGATCGCGCTCGTTTTCCGCGGCGCCATTCACCCAGTCACTGGCTTCCTGGCGGGAAATACTGAACCAGGCGCGCGTATCACCGGCCAGGGTTCCGGTATCGTATCTCAGGTAATACCGCTGGGCGTCAAACTCGCCGACCACAGCCTGGGCCCGGAACCGAGATTCCTCCGTGGGATCTGAAGTCACATAGTCAATGGTGCCTCCCAGCGCCTCAAGAGATCGCGAAGCAATGTCAGCCGTACCCTGGGAGACCGAAACGGTTTCGATGTTGGCGGTGTCTATATATCGGTTAGCCTTGGCCCCACCGCCATAATTCGAGTTTCCGTTCGGTATGCCGTCTACCGTGGTACCGATCTGTTGCTCTGAAAGACTGTTCTGGAAGCCGCGGACGGATATGGTCGTGGACCAGTCATCAAAACCGTAGGTGTCGCCTTCCTGAATTGAAACCCCCGGCAGGTTATCGATAAGGGCATTTACGCTGGTGATCGGTGATTGCTGGGACTTCATAGCATCAGTGACAATATTGTTGCCGTAGGCGACGCTGGCAGCCGTTACAAACACCTCTTCGAGAACAGGCCCGCTTTGCGTTTCAGTGTTCTGGGCCTGACTCTCAAGCGCCAGAATTGACACGGACGCTGCCGCTACCGCAGTCACCAGTGTCCGGTGTGCAAACCATTGTTTACTCATAGTTCTACCCTTGTGAGATCAATTTTCAGGCCCGATGCGATATCGGATGCCCCGCCACGTGTATCGACCGAAAGCCCAGCGCCGGCGCAGTGCCGTGACCTTCAATCCCGTTGTCGGGGCAGTAGTAAACGCAGAGTAGATGACCGCGCGGTGACGCGATGGTGAAGGTTTGGTGACGCTTTGGTGACGCTTTTGTTAACGCGAGGTGACGCTGTCTTACAGGGGCTCCAGATGGGAACCCGAGGGAATCAGGCTTTCTTGACGAACTCCGATTTCAGCGCCATAGCGCCAACCCCCGGAATCTTGCAATCGATATTGTGATCACCGGGAACCAGTCGAATGTTTTTAACCTTTGTCCCGACCTTAACAACCGACGATGTACCTTTGACTTTCAGGTCTTTGATTACCACCACGGAGTCACCATTAGCGAGAGGATTACCGTTTGCATCCTTTATGAGAATCTCACTCCCTGAACCGTCCGCCACCGTCTCCGGGGACCACTCCTCGCCACACTCCGGGCAAACCCACAAGCCACGATCCTTGTAGGCGAACTCTGACTGACACGCAGGACAGATGGCATGCATGACAAATTCCTGATCTAGCTCAATTGCGGAGCTCTCACAATAACCTAAAATCTTTGCCGTTAGAAAATGAGCTCAGAAGTTGTCGTTCCCCGGCTGCAGTACCGAAGGCAGCCGATGCCTGGCTGAGCAAAATCCAGACAGAAAGAAATGATCGCGATCCCTCTGGAGCGCCTCGTGCAATTCCTCAAGCAACTACAATCGATTCTTGGCCCGGGTGGCGTTCTTGACAGCGAGGACCTTCGCTCAAGAGCAGCCGGCGTATGGCGGGGAGATACGCTGTGCGCGCTGGCAATGGCCAGACCAAAAACAACCGCACAGGTCTCCGAGGTGCTTGAGCTATGTAGCAATGAGGGCGTTTCTGTCGTCCCTCAGGGCGGGCTCACCGGACTGGTACACGGTGCTGACGCCTCACAAAGCCAGCTGATTCTGTCACTGGAGAGAATGCGCGAGATCGAAGACATTGACCCCCTTCAGCGGACCGCTACCGTGCAGGCGGGTGTGACCCTGCAGGCATTGCAAGAAGCCGTTGAACTACGGGGACTCGCCTTCCCTCTGGATCTCGGCGCCCGCGGCAGCGCTACCTTGGGCGGAAACGCCGCCACCAACGCAGGCGGCAATCGGGTAATTCGCTACGGCATGATGCGCGATATGGTACTGGGCATAGAGGTCGTGCTCGCCGACGGCAGCGTACTGTCATCCATGAATCAGCTGATCAAGAACAATACCGGATACGACCTGAAACAGCTGTTTATTGGCTCCGAGGGGACACTGGGTGTCATTACCCGACTGGTTCTAAGGTTGCGCGAGGCGCCGGTCTCCCAAAATGTGGCCTTCGTGGCGTTCAACCGCTTTGAGAATGTTGCGGCAATGCTCAAAACCGCCGACCGGGAGCTTGGCGGCGGGCTATCGGCCTACGAA
>CAZGGN010000130.1:7386-8692 GCA_964525195.1 uncultured Congregibacter sp. | reverse complement strand
ATCATTGTCCAGGGACCCACTGCCACCGACAGCTACTGGCGGCGCGAGACGCAGACCCGTCTGGCAAAGATGACGGATGACCAGGAGCGCTGCTGGCATCGCATGGGCGATGCGGGCTACTTCGACGAAGAAGGACGACTGTGGTTTTGCGGCCGTAAGTCGCAGCGGATACAAACGGCCCGGGGGGATCTCTTTGCAGACCAGGTCGAATCCATTTTCAATGGGATTGAGGGCGTGGAACGAACCGCGCTGGTTGGGCTGGGTCAACCCGGAAACCAGGAGCCACTGCTCTGCGTCGAAATGCGTCAGCCCGGCAGTAATCCGGCGCTTGAGGCATCGGTCAAACAGGCGATCATTGAGCTGGCAGGACAACGGGAATCCCTGCGGACGCTAACCAAGGTGCTCATTCACCCGGGTTTTCCCGTAGACAGGCGCCACAACGCCAAGATTGGCCGTGAAGCGCTGCAACGCTGGGCGGAGGCACAGGTGAACAAGCAGCGGCAGACGCCAAGGCCGGAGCCCTCATGAATCCCCGCGTCGCAATCAAGCCCGACCTCACCGCGAAAGCACAGCCATGAAAATCCTGGTCACCGGTGGCGGGGGTTTTCTCGGCCAGGCCATCTGCCGCCAGCTTCTGGCCCAGGGCCACGAGCCGGTGGCTTTCCAGCGCAGCGAGGCCGGCGAGCTTGCCGAAATCGGGATAAAGACGCGACGCGGCGATATTCGCAAGCCTCGCGATGTGCAGGCGGCCGCAGCAGGCTGTGAGGCGATTATTCATACGGCCGCGAAGGCCGGTGCCTGGGGAGACCCTGAGGTCTACCGAGCGATCAATGTCGATGGCACGCAGCATGTTATCGACGCCTGCCTTGCTCTGGGAATTCAGCGGCTCGTGTTCACCTCTTCGCCGAGCATTACCCACAGCGACCGCGATGTCGAAGGCGGCGACGAATCCCTTCCCTACCCGGATCATTACCGCGCCGCGTACCCCGAAACCAAGGCCGCCGCCGAACAGCGGATCATGGCCGCCAATAGTGACGTGCTGAAAACCGTATCGCTGCGGCCGCATCTGGTCTGGGGCCCGGGTGACAACCAACTGCTGCCGCGGCTTGTGGAGCGCGCCCGCCGCGGAACGCTCAGACTACCGGGCGCAGACAAGCTGATTGATGCAACCTACATCGACAATGCGGCCCGGGCACACCTGCTGGCGTTGGCTGCTCTGGATGACAATCCGGCCTGTCACGGCAGGACCTACTTCATCTCCAATGGCGACCCCTGGCCTCAGGGAAAAATTGTCGCCGCGCTGCTG
>CAZGGN010000130.1:0-7297 GCA_964525195.1 uncultured Congregibacter sp. | reverse complement strand
CGCCTGTCCGGTCGCCAGGACGAGCCACCCCTGACGCGCTGGTCGGCGGAGCAGCTGAGTACCGCTCACTGGTACGACATCACCGCCGCCCGCAGGGACCTGGCTTACGAGCCACGGGTAACAATGCGCGCGGGCCTGGCGGCGCTGCGCAAAACGATCGCCGAAGCGGACGACCCGAGGGCCGGCTAAGGTCTGGCTGCCGAGGCCGAAACTATCCCACCGGACCAGGAGTTAAACCCCACGGCGTCCTGCCAGCCAAAGGCATCCAGCACCCGTTCAAAGGCCGCGCCAGGCGGCGCCTGCAGTGTTAGCGCTGCGCCGCCAAGCGGATGCCGGAAGCTCAGGCCCGTACAGGCCAGCAAGAGCCGCGCGCAATCAAAGCGCCGGGCAAAAAATCGGTTGTGCACACCCTTGCCGTGGCTCGCATCGCCTATGATCGGATGGCCGATATGCTTCATGTGTCGACGCAGTTGATGTTTGCGACCGGTGCTCGGGCGCAACTCCACCAGGGAGTAGCGCGCCTGCGGGTAGCGGTCTACCGCCTCCGGCCACTCGACCTGAGCAAGGCGACGAAAGTGCGTGAGAGCCTCCTGGGGCGGCTTGATTGCCCGGGCCTGTCGGTCAGCGATGCGGTCATGCTTCTCTGTCAGCGCATGATCAATCGTACCCTCATCGGGACAATAGCCGCGCACGACCGCGAGGTACTGCTTGGCTACTTCGCGCCGGGCGAATTGTCCTGATAGCGACGTCGCCACCTCGCTCGACAGTGCAAACACGAGGAGTCCCGAGGTGGGTTTATCCAGCCGGTGTACAGGAAAAACATGACGGCCTATCTGGTCGCGCAGCATCTGCATCGCAAAGCGGGTTTCATGGCGGTCAATCGTGCTCCGGTGCACGAGCAGGCCCGGTGGCTTGTTGATCACCACCAGATCGCTGTCCTGATACACAAGATCCAGGGTTTCGTCAGGCAGTTGATTCAACTCAGCTCACCCATCTGTCAGTCACGCAGCCCACGCCGATCTGAATCCGCAAGCACCCAGAGGCGCGAGTACCAGAAATAGCCGCCACCGCGCAGTGCCGGTGCCGTGCAGTTGACCTTATTGCGCCCGGGCTGGAGGGGGGGAAGCGAGATAACGAGTTGATCATCAGCCCAGCGCTGGCGAAGGGCATCGCCGGAGGCCGCATAGCAGCGGATAGCGTCGCGCTGAAAGGCACCAGCGCCGGACGCAGGCGCCACTCGCCGGGCGGCAGCAACGGTGCCGGGAAGAAAACCTGTGTCTCGCCCTCATCGATCACCGGAAGCGGCTGTGCCGCAAGGGCCGTCAACAGCCTGCTGTCGCTGTCCGCACCGCTGTAGAGAGGAAAGCGCGGAATCCGTGTCAGCGGTGTTGCTGCCCCGACCGCACCGGACTGCTGCGCCAGGCCGTAGAGCCCGCGCTGTGCAAGGATGGATTCCGTACCCTGACTGTATTCGCCATAAGGATAGGCAAAAGCATTGATTACCGTGTCGCCAAGCTCCGAGCGAAGCCGTTGAAGGCTGCCATCGATTTCCCGCTCGCGCGGGTCGGCAGGCTGCTCCGCTGCATCCGCGGATACGAGGCTTTCCAGGTGGGCGTGGGACAGGGAATGGGGACCGAAACTTGCGAGTCCCTCGCCTGCCATTGCGCGCAGCATCGGCCAGTCCAGAAATGCCGAGCCCCCACTATCGACCACATCGGTAGCGACAAAGACGGTAAACGGCATTCCGTGCTCGCGCAGCATGGGATAGGCCACTTCGCCCACGGAACGGTAAGCATCATCAAAGCTTATTGCCAGGGCGCGCTCCGGGAACTCACCAGAAGCCGCGGCGATGTCCAGCAGCTCAGCGAGGGGAATGACCTGGTAGCCCTGATCTCTGATCAGATCAAGATGCGCAGCAAAGCGTGCGGGCGCCACCCGCGTCGACGCCGGCCCCGTATCGGCGATACGGTGGTAGAGCAAAATCACCGCGTGATCCGCCGCATCCACCGCGGGCATCCCCCATAGCAACCACAGGGGCAGCCACCAGCATCGCATCAGCTGCTCGTCGCCTGGTCCAGCAACTCCTGATTCTGCTGCATCATCGACAGTATTTCCTCGACATAGGGCGCACCGCGCTGGGAATACCCGATCAGCCCCGGGGCCAGTGAATCACCGGTCAGCGGCTGCTCCCGCAGACGCCGCTCGGCGCGCAAACGACGCAGCGCAACGTAGCGCTCGTGGGTATTGAGATTATTCATATAGCGGCGAATGGATTCGGATACGCTGTCGAAGGCTGCTACCTCGTGCGTCGCGGTCGCTGAGCGCTGCGCGGGAACCACCCCACAACCCGGCTCGTAGCACCAATGGCCAAACAGGTTATTGATCTCCACCGCGAAGCGCGAACGCCCCCAGCCCGACTCCTTTGCCGCCTGGGCGAGCGCAAGTTCGGTGGGAATGACGTCGACCCGCCGCCACAGACGATCGGCAATGGCCTCCAGTTCCTCACTGTCCCACTCCAACTCGTACTCTTCGGCGAGCGCCTGCAGGCTGCGACGCCGGAGCCAGCCCGGCCGCTCCCCGGTCGCCATGAGCTCGCGAATCTCCGCGAGCTCTGCCCGCTGCTCGAGAATGCGCGCATTGTGCTCCGTCACGACCGGATACAGGGAGTCATAGAAGGTCTGCTTCATCTGCGCCACATCCTCAATCGCCGCCAGATCCGGCAGCTCGCCACGACCGCTGCAGCCGCCCAGGACAAGGCAGAGAGCCAGCGAGGCGGCGAGAACCCGTAGTTGCCAGGGTTTCATGGCTTCAGGGTAGTGCAGCAGCATTCAGCGCCTCCAATGTCCTTGGATCCGGGTAGCCATCGGCGGGCAGACCCTGTTCAAGCTGGAAGTCACGAAGCGCCGCGCGGGTACGACTTCCCACCACGCCATCAGCGACACCCGCATCGTGCCCCAGCGTATTGAGCGCGCGCTGCGCACCGGCAATATCGTCCTTGCGCAGGGGCCGCGACAGTGACTCCGGAAGCACCAGAGGCGGAGCCCCGGCCAGGCGGTCTGCGAGCAGCCCCACAGACAGCGCATAAGACTGGGACTGATTCCAGCGCATAACGACGCGGAAGTTATCGTAAACAAGAAAAGCCGGCCCCTGATGACCCGCGGGCAAGAGCAGAGATGCGTCGAGCTCCAGAGACGGCAGTGCGCCGCCGTCAGCACGCTGTACGCCCAACGCCGCCCAGGCACTCAAGGTCTGTACCTGATCCAGCCCGGCCCGCTCATAGGGAAACCCCGGGGGGAGGATCACAAGTCGACCCCAGCGCTGCCCCGGCACCCAGCCGAGGCTACGCAGAAAGTTCGCGCCGGAAGCAAGCGCATCGCGTTCGCTTTGCCAGAGGTCCACCTGCCCGTTCTCGTCTCCGTCCACGGCGTAGCGCAGATAGGATGAGGGCATGAATTGCGTATGCCCTACCGCTCCCGCCCAGGAGCCGCGCAGGCGCTCCAGAGGCAGCGCCTCACGTTCTACGAGCTGAAGTGCATCGACGAACTCATTGGCGAAAAATTCACTGCGCCGCGGATCGCAGGCCAGGGTCGCGAGTGCATTGAGCGTCGGCACACTGCCGAGATAGCTCCCGTAGTTGGTCTCCAGACCCCAGAAGGCGATCAGGTAGCGCGGCGGCACACCGTAGCGGCTAAGCACTTCTCCCAGAAAGTTCTCGCGACCCGCGAGGAGCTCGCGACCGCGGTCCACGCGCGCCGGCGTGACGCGGGCGGCGACGTATTCGCCAAAGGTCTGCACGAATTCGGGCTGCTTTCGATCCAGCTCGATAACCCGCTCCACCGGCGCCAGCGCGGCGAGCACCTCGTCGATCAATGCGCCGGCAACCCCGGCGCTGCGCGCCCGCTCCCCCAGCCCGGCGGTGCAGCTCGCAAAATCCGTAGCGTTGATCGCGGACACCGGGGACGCCAGCAGCAACAGGAGCGCCGTCATCCCGCAGCCCCGAATTCGGCCTCGTAAATTGACCCTCGCTGCACTCAACTGCATCAACGCAGCCTCTCGGCGATCGCCAGCAGCGTATCGCTTAGCGCCATCTTTCGACGGGCGCTCGGATCATTGCCCGAGCCGTCGAGCTGTTGGGCCAGCTCGCGGAGCACACGCGCCGACCGGCGATCGTTTTTATCCTTGCTGAGCGATGCGTCCGCCTGCACCAGTGCGTTCTCGAGCGCCTGAGCCAGTGTCGAATCCAGTGCCGCATCGCGATTCAGCTGATCCAGGTAGGCCCGTGCCACCACGGGCTCCGCCGGCCAGGTGACCGGAAACTGTTGCTGGGGGTTAAATACCTGGACCTGATCCGCCAGAGCCGCAGCGGCAATCTCGTTGGCACTGAGAAACTCACTGGGCTCCAGGGCGAACACATCCAGGCCGCGAGCAATTTCGGTACCGTAGATACGACCGTCGTACCAATAGGTCGACCAGTAGCCGCCGAGGACCAGCACGTCTTCGTGAATCGGTCCGCGGTCGAAATACGCGATTTCGGTCGGTGCCTTCGAATCCGTGAAATCGATAATCGACAGGCCGCCCTGATACCAGGCCTGCACAAAGATATCGCGCCCGGGTACGGGCACGACTGATCCGTTGTGGGCCACGCAATTTTCCTGCTCAAGCTGCGGTGCCGGAAGCTTGAAATAGCTGCTGAACTCCAGCTTGCCGTCGACAATGTCGTAGATGGCGTCGGCCCCCCAATCGAGTGGATCGTGGGTCCGGCAGCGCGGACGACTGCCGCCCCCCCATTCATCGGTAAACAGCACCTTGGTGCCATCATTATTAAAGGTCGCCGAATGCCAGTAGGCAAAGCCGCTGTCACTGACCTCATCAATCCGCACCGGATTCATGGGGTCGCTGATATCGAGAATGATGCCGTTGCCGGAGCAGGCGCCCGCCGCAATATTGGCCGCGGGAAAAACCGTGATGTCGTGACACTGATCCGTTCGCGAGGTGTCCTGGGTTTCGTCACCGTGATCACCGCCGCGCCAGAGACCGGCAATCTGTCCCGATGCAGGGTCCGCGAACACTGTGGGACTGCTCACGATACGAGCCTCTGCCGGCTTGGCGACCGGAATCTCGATGACATCGATACGGAACAGCGCCGTGCGATCGTCGCCGGGTGACTCATCGAAGCAACCCGCGAGCTCGTCTTCGTCGCGGACAGAAGACGTGCCGGAGTTATAGACAATGATGCGCTTGTCGTTCGCATCGACCACCGAATGCGTATGCGAACCGCGGCAGGTTTGTACCTGCCCCACCTGGGTCGGTCGCGACAGGTCGCTGATGTCGAAAATCCGCAAACCGCGAAAACGCTCTGCACTCACGTCCTCGGAAACGCCCTGACGACCACAGTCAACGCGACCCCGGGTCTGCTCAACGGACATAATCAGAAGATCCCCGACGATAGAAACATCACCCTGACCACCGGGACACACGATAGAGCTGAACAACTCGGGAATGCCGTCGGCCTGCAGCTTGTAGATGTTGAATCCGTGGTAACTCCCCGCCACCAGCACATCGCCGGCAAAGGCCATGTCCGTGTTGGAGAAACTCATCAGCGCCGAGCGCTCGCCCCACTCAGTCTCGTCATTGCTTTGCTCGTCAACATCGCGGTCGTCCCCCGCATCGCCGTCGCTCTCCTCATCGTCATCCTCTTTGGGTCGGACTGGCGGCAGCTCCGCGGGGTTGGCCGGGTCAAAGAAGCCCACCGGCTTGGGTAGCGCCGCCAGCAGTCGCAGATTGCTGATCGCCTCCTCCGCATCGGTGAAACCGGGAGCGAGGCCGGCCCGCGGGTCCCGGGAAAGCCCCGCGAGCATCCTATCCATGCGCTCTATCTCGGCCTTCTGGTCGTTCACAATATCCGTCGTAAAGTCCAGCAGCACCGGATCGTAGGCAGAACCGGGCTGTTCGAGCAGGTCCTCCACCATGGTCAGCGCCCCTTTGTGATGTTCGATCATCAGAGACAGGAACAGCCGGTCAAAGTCAGTGCCCTCGGCCGCGGCGAGCGCTTTCATCTGCTCCGGCGTCGCCATGCCGGCCATATCGTGGCTCATATGCATGGCATGGTGTGCATCGGGTTTCGGGGTTCTCTCGCCACGGGACTCGAGCCAGTCCTGCATAAACCGGATCTCGTCTGCCTGAGAGGCATCGATACGTCCGGCGATCTCGACCAGCTCGGGGGTATTTGTTCGCTCCGCAACCAGCGCGGCCATCTGCACCGCCTGGTTGTGGTGCGGAATCATGTCCTGCATGAAGCGCACGTCATCCGGCGAATAGCTGCTCTTGGCAATCTCCGACGCCTCCTGAGCCGAGAGCTCTCTGGCCTCAGCGCCTGGCGCACCGGGCTGGATGATAGGCACCTGCGCCGCTGACCCCTGGGAAAATCCGGTCGCGAGCGCAAGGACAATGGGCGAAAACAGGGGCAGGCTGAGAGGCTTCATGACGGATCTCTGGTTGCGGAACGGGGCTCATCGGCCTCTGGCGGAGGCAAATACGGCGGTGATCATTGTGCACGCCGCGACCAGAGTGTAGCGCGCTTGCAGCGCTAATGGAGCAGCGAGTCTGACGCTCACCAGCAAAATCATCGCCACCGCTAACATCGCCCGCCGGGGCGGCACGCCGCGCCTTGTAGGATCACGACAGGTAGCTACAATGAAGGCAAAATCCCGGAAACCCGCCAAGGAGTTTCATATGCACGACTTACATCAAGCCACCCTGCGTGTCTCCCAGTCCCTGATCGCCCTCGCCCTGGGCATCGCCCTGCCCGTGGCCGCCGGCACCGCCACGGTCGTCTCCAGCGAGGGTCAGCCGATGGTCTTCGAGTACTCGGGGGAAGAGTTCCTGCGCATGAATTCCAGCGAAGAGTCTTACATGCTGGTTCGGGACAACACCCTGTACATCGTCGGCTACCAGGAAGGTGAGCCCATGGTCTTTGACGCGAGCAGCATGATGAGAGGATTCTCGGGAATGCTGGCGCAGGCCGCGCCCAGCGCGACCACGAATGAGTTTGTCTCCCTTGAAAAGACCGGGCGATCCGAGACCGTCGCCGGAATCAAGGGCGATGTCTACCTGCTCACGGTTCGTGAGGATGGCAAGGAGCGCACCGATGAAGTAGTGATGTCTGACGATGAGCGCGCGATCGAGATGCTTGATGCCTTGTTCTCGATGTCTCGCGCCGCCCTCGCCGCCCTGGATGACCCGAAGGCCGCGAAAAACAGCCGCGAGCTGCGCGCCCGCCTGGACGAGACCGGCCTTG
>CAZGGN010000129.1:7154-8725 GCA_964525195.1 uncultured Congregibacter sp. | reverse complement strand
GTCACCGACGTCCGGCAGCGCCGAGGGGTTGTCCACCCGGATTATCTCGCCGTTTTTCCTGACGATCTCGTAGATCACGGTGGGCGCTGTGGTAATCAGGTCGAGGTCGTACTCCCGCTCCAGCCGCTCCTGGATAATCTCCATGTGCAGCATGCCGAGAAAGCCGCAGCGAAAACCGAATCCCAGTGCATCGGATGTTTCGGGCTCATAGAACAGCGAGGCGTCATTCAGCGTAAGCTTGGCAAGCGCGTCGCGAAAATCCTCATAGTCATCGGAGGACACGGTAAAGATACCCGCGTAAACCTGCGGTTTGACGGTCTTGAATCCCGGGAGAGAAGGCACATCCGGTGTTTTGGCATGCACCAGAGTGTCACCCACAGGCGCCCCCTGGATATCCTTGATACCCGCCACCACATACCCGACCTCACCGGCCTGAAGGCGCTCTCGCGGCTCACGCTTGGGAGTAAATATTCCAAGGTTGTCGATCTGATGCTGCTTGCCCGTCGACTTTGTGATGATCCGGTCTCGACGGTTAAGCACTCCCTGCTTGACGCGCACCAGCGAAACAACCCCGAGGTAGTTGTCGAACCAGCTGTCAATAATTAGAGCCTGGAGCGGTGCCTCCCGGTCGCCTTCGGGCGGCGGGATGTGCTCGACGAGATACTCCAGAGCCGCCTCAATACCCATGCCGGACTTGGCTGACACCAGGCAGGCATCGGTCGCATCGATCCCGATTATTTCTTCGATTTCCTTCCGGACCTTGTCCGGATCAGCCTGCGGCAAGTCCATCTTGTTGAGAATGGGCAGAACTTCCAGGCCCAGTTCGATCGCGGTGTAACAGTTGGCGACCGACTGGGCCTCTACCCCCTGCCCTGCATCGACGACCAACAGCGCGCCCTCACAGGCTTCCAGCGAGCGGGATACTTCGTAGGAAAAATCGACGTGGCCCGGAGTGTCAATAAAATTCAGCTGGTAGGTCTCACCGTTCGCCGCCACGTAATCGAGGGTGACGCTCTGGGCCTTGATAGTGATGCCACGCTCTCGCTCGATATCCATTGAATCGAGCACCTGCTCCTGCATCTCACGCGAACTCAATCCGCCACAGTGCTGGATAAAGCGGTCAGCCAGCGTCGATTTACCGTGATCGATGTGGGCAATGATCGAGAAATTTCGAATGTGATCAAGTTCGCTCAAGCGGCGTGCTCGCAAAATAAAAGGAAGCCAGAACAACAGAAGCCGGACACCCGCAAGCGAGGTCCGGCAAAAAGCGCGGCATTGTAGCCCAGTGAGGCCCGGGCCGCCACGGATACAGCGGGTCAGACAAGCGCGTCGCAGCGCCCCTGCAGCGCTGGCGCTTTACTCCTCCAGCTTCAGTCCGATAAAGAGCGGCGACCCGCGACGAATCAGTCGCAAGGGAACGGATGCTCCGGCCTTGAGCTCGTCCACAATACGCTGGAAAGCCTCCAGAGAGCGGACCGGTGTGGCACCAACGGCGGTAATTACATCGCCGGGCATGAGGCCCGCGTCGTCGGCGGCAGATCCGGGCTTAACGTCGCGGACCAGCACACCGC
>CAZGGN010000129.1:0-7144 GCA_964525195.1 uncultured Congregibacter sp. | reverse complement strand
AGTTCATCGGCGCTGCGCACCGGCTTGGATCCGATCGCGGTGATCACGTCGCCGGGCATGAGGCCGGCGCGATCGGCCGGAGAACCGGGCTCGATGGACCGCACGACCACACCACCGGCCAGGTCGAAGCGCGACAGCATCTCTTCCGGGGCTTCCTCGACAACGATGCCCAGGCGTCCACCCCGCTCATCGTCGCTTCCATCGCCACGATAGGCCTGATCAACACTGTCGTCCGCGTTCAGGCCACCCACTTCAACCTTGATGTTGCGCTGCTTTCTGTCCCTGACGATCAGAACATTGACCTTTGTTCCCGGAGCAATCAATCCAACAACGTGGGGAAGATCGGCGGAGGTCTCGATGGACTCGCCATCGAATTCCACGATGATGTCTCCGGGCTGCAATCCCGCGTCGTCAGCCGGCCCGCCCGGTGCAAGCTGGGATATCAAGGCGCCTCGCGGACGATCGAGACCAAAGGACTCACCCAGGTTTCGATCCACGTTCTGAATCGTCACCCCGAGCCAGCCCCGCGTTACCGTTCCGCTATCCTTGAGCTGCGCGACGACGTTGCGCACCACATTCACGGGAATCGCGAAGGAAAGACCAATGGATCCGCCTGCGCGGGTGGTGAAAATCTGCGAATTCACCCCGACAACCTCACCCTTCAGATTGAACAGTGGCCCACCGGAATTGCCAGGGTTGATCGCGACATCGGTCTGGATGAACGGCACGTAGTTCTCGCGACTGCGGGTCGGCAGGCTGCGTCCCTTGGCACTGACAATGCCAGCGGTGACCGAATAATCGAGACCAAAGGGCGAGCCGATCGCAAGCACCCATTCACCCACTTTCAGTGCATCGTCCTGACCGAGCCTGAGAAACGGCAGGTCCTCAGCCTCGATACGCAGGAGCGCGAGATCGGAGCGCGGATCCAGTCCCACGACCTCCGCCTCGAACTCCCGGCGATCAGACAGGCGCACGGTAACCAGATCGGCATCTTCCACCACGTGATGATTGGTCACGACATAGCCGTCGGCGGAAATAATGAATCCCGAACCCGTCGCCATACGATCCTGCGGGCCCTGTGGTGGGGTCGGCATCTGAAAATAGCGCCGCAGAAACTCGGGAATCTCCTCTTCATCGATTTCCGGATGAGCGCCCGCTTGAGAGCTCGCCTCGACAATAATCTTGACCACCGCCGGCGAGTGATCCTCCACGATCTTGGTAAAATCAGGGAGCTCCGCCGCCAATGCGGGGACCGGCGCCATCGTCAACATAAACATAAGCGCCGCCACAGTGGACATTGCGGCAGGGAGCCTTATCAGAAGCTGCCTCATGGATTCCTCCAAATTAGTGATGTAAGTTGATACGCGCGCAAGACTTACGTCCCACTGACGATTTTCGATCAGGCTATCCCACTGACCCGCGGCTGCATACGCGGATCCTGCTCACTGCGCCGACTCACGATGCGCAGCGCCCATAAACCGAGGGCCAGTCCTGAGATAGCAGCGATGCTCACCCGCAAATCCGCCGCCGCCTGGCTGATGCCGGCCGGAATCAGCATCTGATCTGCCAGCAGGGCCGCCAGCACCGTGGTCAGCAAGGGCACGGCGTAAAGAAGCGATGCGGCGCGAAGAAACCCGCTTTCGGGCAGTTCAATCCTGACCTGGTCATGCAACTTCAGGGACGGCGCATGCTCAGCGGGCAATCGCGCCTTCAGCAAGCCCTGGCTCGCGCCCGGGAGTGCGGCATTCAGCATGCCGTGGCCACAGCCCGAACGCGCGGCGCAACTTCCACAGCTGGTCTGGCGGAGGGTTTCCACCCAGACCGCGTCGCCTTCAATGGCGACAACCTTGCCCACCTCCGTCAGCATGCGTGGAAACACCTGCTCTGAGCACACATCAGCGCAGCCTCACAGAATCTGCAACCATTCTAGCGGTATTTGTGGGTATCTCTCCCAGCACGGTGACGAGCACAGGCTTTCCCTGCAGGGTCACGCCGCGCGTATAGGCGACCGTGCTCCCCTGGCGCTCGACCCCCTCTCCGGGTTTGATCGGCGACTTGAGCGCCTCCAGAAAGACAGAAAATGACGCAAAACCGTCGGTGAAGGTCTTGCGCGTTGACTCGGCCGGAACGGAGTCCGTCGCCATAAAACCATTAGGCAACCAGGCGATATCCCAGGCCGGGCCCACACGCGGACGTCCACTCTCGGCCGGATGCGGGTGCTCCGCCTCGTGCTCGAGCACTGCCTCGGCCGACGAGTGCGTATCTACCATGCTCAGACTGGCGAACTGAAACTGCTCAAGCACCCGCTGATCGGCACTGAGTGTCGTCGACTTGAGCAGCAGGGCTGTCTCCCTGTCGAGTTCAAAAATATAGCCAAAGCGGTACATATCGCGCGGATCGACACGCAGCCGAAGCGCCTGCCGCCCGGCTATCCGGTCGCCACCTGACAGCTGAAAGCGATAGCTCTTTGCCAGGCCGCAGACAGACTCATCCGAGGCCATCGCATCACGCAGCAACTCATGCCCCGGGTGTGAGCAGTCGGTGGGGTGCAGCGATCGGGATACGCGCACATCCTGCCCGGTGAGTCGTGACAGCTCCTCTGTCGCCGACCCGTTAGAAACACGGTGGGAGAGCTCAACTATCTGCATATCGCTCCCGCGCTGCAGCGTAACAACCCCACCGTAGTCGACTCGCTGGGCGTTATTGGACATGGCCTGCAGCAACTGCTGCACCGCAGGGTCAATCGGCTGGCACTGCTCCTGAGAAAGCGCCGGGAGCGTAATCAGCAGGAGCGACAAAGCGAGGGTAGATGACGCGCGGAGGCTCTGAGGCCCTGCCGCCATGCGGCGCCGGTCATTGATCCGCAGCGCAACAGCTGCCGCAAGCCCGAGCCAGAAAGCCGGCCGAACGGGCCTTAAGGACGAGCTCAAGCGTTGCGATATCTGTCTCAAGCTCACCTCTGGCTACTGCTCAACCACCGGAACCCGGGCAAAAGGCAGCATACCCTGCGGCGTGTTCAGCGCCGCGTGCTCGGCGTGCTCCTGACTGTAACGGCGGAGGCGCTGCCGCGCCAGTTCACGATAGGCGGTTCTGTCTGCCGGCTGCAGACTCGGAAGTGACCGGGTACCATAGCTGGCCTGCACCGGGATCGCCCCTGCAGTATTAACCACTCCAACGGGTAACGACGCGACCCGCGCAATTCCCGCAGCGTTACCACCCGAATTCTGAGAAAGTTGCTGCCCTCCGACCAGAACCACCGCGGCCACGGATGCTGCCACCGCGAAACTTCCCAGGGAGCGCCGCCAGTTCGCCCGGCGCGGCGCGCTCAGGGACGGCTCCGCCTCGATCGCAGCCCGCACAGCCAGGGAAAAGTCAGGCGCATGCAGAAGCGGCTCGCCGTGCATCGCACCCCGCGCTAACTGATAGCGATACCAGCGGGCGCGAGCCTCCGTATCGCCATCGAGGTCTCGCAACATCCGGCGCAGCTCAAGCTCCTGTGCCTCATCATCGAGCAACGCCGAGAGCGTCTCATCAGTCGTCACTGCTGCGGCGATATGTTCAGCCTTGGGCATACTGTTGTTCTCCACTCATAAATCCCGCCATGATCATCGCTGATCTCGCGGCTAAATCCACCACCGCTACAAACCATCCATCTGTTGCTTTACGCACTTGTCGATCGCTTCGCGCGCGCGAAAAATTCGTGAACGCACGGTCCCGACAGGACACTCCATCACTTCAGCGATCTCTTCATAGCTCAGACCATCAAACTCACGCAAAGTTACCGCTGTACGCAAATCATCCGGCAAATCGTTGAGGGCTTCATTCACTTTGGCCCTGAGCTCATCACCAAACAGGGAATTCTCCGGCGTCTCACCATCCCGAAGCGCATCCCCGGCATCCATATATTGCGCATCCTCCAGCTCGACATCAGAGCCCGGGGGACGCCGCGACCGGGACACCAGATGATTCTTCGCCGTGTTGATCGCAATCCTGTATAGCCATGTATAGAACGCGCTATCTCCCCGAAAGCCCGGAAGCGCACGATACGCCTTGATAAAGGCCTCCTGCGCAACATCCTGCACCTCGTCGGCGTCATGCACATAGCGGCTGATCAGGCTCATGATCTTTCTCTGATACTTGATCACCAGAAGATCAAAGGCGTTTTTATCGCCCTGCTGAACTCGAACAACCAGCTGTTTATCTGTGACCGAAGCGGTCAAACGTCGCACTCCTCCCTGATGCACGGCGCCAGCAACCACCCGGTGCTTCACCTGCCTATATGGACCACGGCCTGCCGAAGCAGTTCCCTGTGACTTTTTTCACATCGGCAAAGGCAAACCGGGTCAAATACCGAAGCTGTACCGGTGCTCTCCTAAAACAGGCATGATACCCGCTCAAAGGTCCTCGACATAAGGATTTAGAGCTCGCCATGAGCAAGCACTTTAGCCACGACGTGGTAATCATCGGCCGGGGAGCTGCCGGCCTTGCGCTGGCGCTTCGCCTACCTGCGCACTGCCGCATCGCCGTCATCTCCAAAGGCGATGTCACCCAGAGCTCCACCTACTGGGCTCAGGGGGGTATGGCCGCGGTACTCCATGCGCGCGACAGTGTCGATGCGCACGTTGAGGACACTCTTCGGGCCGGAGCCGGACTCTGCCACCGTGATGCGGTGGAGCTGGCGGTTTCACACAGTCGGGAAACTGTGGACTGGCTGGCCTCCCTGGGAGTGGACTTCGATTTACGCGAGGACATTGACACCAGCCAGTCGCCAGAATATCACCTCGCCCAGGAGGGCGGACACAGCCATCGTCGAATCGTACACGCCGCCGATCGCACCGGGGGCGCCATTGGCGAGGTGCTTGAGCAGCGCGCACAGCAGGCCGACAATATCGAGCTGTTTCCCGGGCGTATCGCCGTGGATCTGGTAGTGGAGGACGGTCGCTGCCGCGGAATTTATGTGCTGGATGAACGCGAGGATTGCGTTGATTTGTTTGAGGCCGATGCCGTGGTGCTCGCAAGCGGCGGTGCGAGTAAAGTCTATCTTTATACCAGTAACCCGGACGGCGCCAGCGGCGACGGGATTGCCATGGCCTGGCGCGCGGGCTGCCGCGTCGCCAATCTGGAATTCAACCAGTTTCACCCGACATGCCTTTATCACCCCCAGGCAAAGTCATTTCTGATCACCGAGGCACTTCGCGGCGAAGGCGCTTTGCTACTGCTTCCTGATGGAGATCGCTTCATGCCGCGCTTCGACGAGCGCGCCGAACTCGCCCCCCGGGATATTGTGGCGCGTGCCATCGATCACGAGATGAAACGCCTGGGACTCGAATGCGTTTATCTCGACATCAGTCATCGGGACGCGGATTTTGTCCGCCAGCATTTCCCCACCATTTATCAGCGCTGCCTGGAATACGGCATCGATATCACCCGCGACCGAATACCCGTGGTACCTGCTGCGCACTACACCTGCGGCGGAGTGGCGGTGGATCGCAACGGCTCCAGCGACGTCGCCGGTCTCTACGCGATTGGCGAATGCTCATTTACCGGGTTACACGGAGCCAACCGCATGGCCAGCAACTCGCTCCTCGAATGCCTCGTGTATGCACAGACCGCCGCGGCGCATATCAGCACCCAACTCGCGCAGCCGCGCAATCGGGGAGAAAGCCCCCCGCCATGGGATGAGAGCCGGGTAACCGACTCCGACGAGGATGTGGTGATTTCGCACAACTGGCACGAGCTCCGGCGGTTTATGTGGGACTACGTCGGTATTGTACGGACCAACAAACGGCTGCAGCGCGCCCTGCACCGTGCCGAATTGCTACAGTCTGAAATTAATGAGTACTACAGCAACTACAAGGTGAGTAACGACCTCCTGGAGCTGCGCAATCTGGCGATGGTCGCCGAGCTTATGATCCGCTGCGCGATCGAGCGACGGGAAAGCCGCGGGCTTCACTACACGCTGGACTTTCCGGAACTCCTGCCCGAAGCCCGGGACACGGTACTGGTGCCTCCGAACTATCGGGAAGCGCGGTAATCGCTGATGGGGTCACCACCCGAATAGTGCTGAATACGCAGGATGCGTCGCAGCCTGCGCCAGTCGGAATCGGGAAGCGCGTCGGCGAATAGTAGCCAACTTCGCTGCTGCACAGCTATCGCTGTCGACTTCCCTTCCGCTTTCTTTGCCGACTCGGGCCGGCCGGCGCTAGCGACGCGCGCCTCTATCCACAGGAGCGTAATCCAGCGACCCCGCACAACCAACTCGCAGGTCGCCGGCCTATCTCCCGACAGGCATCGACCTTCCGGCCCCTGGCTTTCCTGCTCATCGGTCCTCTGAGTGACGGTCCAGGCTGTGAGGGGCGAATACACCAACCACAGCCCCCGGGGGTCGAGCCGGTTGATCGCAAGACGCAGTAACGGCAAGGCAGGCGCTAAAAAAAGAACGCGGTAGTCACCCCCCAGAGCGCCATGCAGGCAGGTTGCGCCCAGGAAAACGCACAACCCCGTTGCAACAGCGCGCAAACGCCGGGCTGCACGGCGAGAATTGTGCGGACGATGCTCGCGAGTTCTGGATCAAGCGGCTCCTCACGTCGTAAAAACCAACCAAATAATTCCTGATCCTGACAGCCCATCAAAAGGCGATAACGAGCCTTGTCTGTAGCATCGAGGTCTGCGTAATGACCGTGTACAAAGGGCTCGAGGATCAGGTCCAGCTCAAGCATGCCCCGGCGACTTGCCCAGCACATACGCTTGTGTTCTTCGTCCATTGATCAGCAACTCCGCAAAGCAAAGGCGGCGCAGTATAGCGGAGCCACTGGGCGGGTTATCATCGGCGCGGGAAAGCCCACCGACAACAGCATTGGCCAAGAGGGAGTGATTGTGAGCAGATTTGCCTGCTACCTGACCGACGACGCGTTGATTCACCTGCGCGGAACGAATATAGCCGGATTTCTTCAGGGTCAGCTCAGCTGTGACACTCGAAGACTCGGCGAACGAAAAGCGGTTTCCGGGGCACTATGCAACGTCAAAGGCCGGGTGATCAGCGACCTCACCGTCATCCAGCACGATAGCGACCATTGTCTGCTGCGGCTACGGGCCTCGCTCGCCGAGTACGTTGCGCAAACATTAACCCGCTATGCGCAGTTTT
>CAZGGN010000128.1:0-8862 GCA_964525195.1 uncultured Congregibacter sp. | reverse complement strand
ACAGCCTGCAGGCCGCCGAAAAAACCTTCGCCACCTGGGAGATCACCGTCCGCAATCCCGGTGGGCACAGCAGTCGTCCCAGGGACGACAACGCGATTTATGAGCTGGCGAGCGCCATCAAAGCACTTGAAGCACATCGCTTCCCGGTCATGTGGAGCGAAATGACGCTCTCGTACTTCCAGCAGGTCGGCGACAAACTTGGCGGTGAGCTCGGCGAAGCCATGGTCCGCTTTGCCTACGACCCCGAGGACGAGGAAGCCGCCGAGCGACTCCGATCGGAGCCCTCCTACGTCGGCACCACGCGCACGACCTGCGTGGTGACCATGCTGGACGCCGGGCATGCAGAGAACGCCCTGCCCCAGTCGGCGACAGCCACCGTCAACTGCCGCATCTTCCCCGGCGTTACCGTGGCCGACATCGAAGCCGAACTGCGCTCGGTCATTGGCAACCCCGAGGCGGAATTCGTGCTGCTCGGCGACCCGACCGAGAGCCCGATCTCCGAAATCCGCGCGGATGTGCTCTCCGCCGTCGGCAAAGCTGTCCACAGTCGCTATCCCGGTCTGGACCTTATTGCCTACATGTCATCGGGTGGTACCGACGGCATGCATTTTCGCAAGGCAGGCGTTCCCACCTTCGGTGTGGGCGGCATCTTTATGAATCCCGACGAGAAGTTTGCCCACGGGCTCAACGAGCGCGTGCCGATCAAGGCGTTCTACGATGCACTCGACCACTGGTCGATTATCATTCGCGACCTTACCGGCCGCTAGAGCGCTCGCAGGTACCACTCATAGTCGATATCAGGAACCTGCCCGTGGTAATCGTCTGACTCCCCCTGGCGCACTGTGGCATAGGAGTCCACGAACAGCTGGCCGAAATACCCGGGCAGGATATCTCCCTCACGAAACATCCGGATGGCCTGCTCAAGGCGCGTGGGCAGCGTGGTGATGTCTTCGGAGAGGTCCGCTTCTCTGGCTACGGGTTCCCCCGGATCGCGCTCGCGCTGCATGCCCGCGTGCATGCCGGCCAGCACCGCTGCCAGCACCAGGTACGGGTTGGCATCCGCGCCGGCGATACGATGCTCAATGCGGCGGTTACTCTCGGAAGAACGGGGCACGCGCAGAGCGACCTCGCGATGGTCATAACCCCAGCTCGCCCCCGAAGGCGCGAAGGCTCCGGCCTTGAAACGTCGGTAGGAGTTGGGATTCGGCGCAAAAATCGCCATGCCCTGATCGATCGTATCGCCCAGTCCCGCTATCGCATGACGCAGCCGGGGCGTGAGCCGGGGCGGCTCCGTCGCCGCATCGTCGGCGAATACATTCTGGCCCTCGGCGTCGTAGACGCTGGCATGAATGTGCATACCACTACCGGCGAGATCGGCGAAAGGCTTGGCCATGAAGGTGGCGCCCAGACCATGACGCCGCGCGACGCCTTTGACCACCCGGCGCAGCAGGAGCGCATGGTCGCCAGCCCGAATGGCGTCATCCTGATGATGCGTGTTGATTTCCCATTGCCCCGGCGAAAATTCGCTATGGATGGCCGTCAGCGGCACGTCCTGGATTTCGCAGGCTTCACGGACATCGTTCAGAAAGGCGTCGCAATCAAAGAGATCATCGGCCATGCAGTATTGAATGCCCTGCTGGCGGAGGTTGGTACCGGGCACGCGACCCAGCAGCGGCTGTGGTCGCGCCTCCTCACCCGGCGCGAGAAGATAGAATTCCAGCTCCGTGACCACCGTCGGCGCGAGACCATCGGCTGCATAACGATCCATAACCTTCAGGAGCGGGCTGCGCGGATCCATCCATTCAACATGGTCCTCGCTGCGGGCATAGCTCGTCAGAACCTGCGCGACCGGCGAGTCGTACCAGGGAATCCGGGCCAGTGTGCCCGCCACCGGCCTGATGATCTGATCGGGATCGCCACCGATCTCAGTCTGGGACACCCCGTCATACATGTCGCCGCGGATGCCCAGCAGCGGCAAGGTCCGCGGTACGGAAAAAGCGCCGTTAAACAGTGCCGGGAACTCGGCCCGCTGGATACGCTTGCAGCGCAGGAGACCGTTCAGGTCGGGCATGAGTAATTCGAGCAGCTGGATATCGGGATTGGCCGACAGGAACGCGTCGAGTTCTTCCTGATGGGCGAAGTCCATAAACATCCTCAGCGCAGAGATTCGCAGTCTGCAGGTTACGAGTAGTCCCGCCGGGGGTCTACCTGCCGTATAGGGGTGAAGTCAGCGCTATCCCCGCTTCAGCTATCCTACGCGCTAAACGCCGACACGGCGCCAATCGTTACCGGAGGGACAGCTCATGTTTGGTCTGCGCGCACCGAAGGAGAGCACCGAGCACACGGAATCCTACTACGCCGCCAGCGCCAACTGGGTCACCGACTATCCGCGCCTCGAGGAGGACCTGAGCTGCGATGTGGTGGTTGTCGGCGGCGGCTTCAGCGGGGTCAACACGGCGCTCGAGCTGGCGGAACGCGGCTATGATGTGATTCTGCTCGAGGCCAACCGGATCAGCTGGGGGGCCACCGGCCGCAATGGCGGCCAGATTATCGGCGGCATCGGCCACGACCCGGAACGCTTTATCAAAGCCATCGGCGAGGAAGGCGTACGCGAGATCTACCAGATGGGCATCGAAGCCCGCGACGTGATCCGGGAGCGGGTAGAAACCTACGCTATCAACTGCGACCTCAAATGGGGCTACTGCGATGTCGCCCTCAAGCCGCGGCATATGCAACAGTTCGCCGAGTGGCAGGCGTTCGAAAAGCGCATTGGCAACCCCCACCCCTACACCCTTCTGGATCGCGAAGAGCTCAAGGAATTCGTCCGCTCGGATCGCTACCTCGGGGGTCTCCACAACACCGCAAATGGACACATTCAGCCGCTGAATCTTTGCATTGGCGAGGCGCGGGCTCTGGAGAGCCTGGGCGGCCGCATCTTTGAGCAGTCCCGCGTGCACGTCCTCGAACACGGGGAGCGCCCGGTGGTGCGCACCGAACAGGGGAGTGTCAGCGCGATGCAAGTCGTGTTTGCCGGCAACGCCTACCTCGGCGGACTGATTCCCAAACTGGCCAGCCGGATCCTCCCGTCCTCAAGCTCGGTCATCGCCACGGAACCGCTCGGCGAGGAACTGGCCCGGGAACTGCTGCCCGGCGACGTCGCGGTCTGCGACCCGCGCACAGCGCTCGATTATTTCCGCCTGTCGGCTGACAGGCGCATGCTGTTCGGTGGGCTGTCGAACTATACGGGATTGGAACCGAAGGATCTCGAGGGCGTCATGCGCCGCAAGATGGAGGCAGTGTTTCCCCAGCTGGAAGGGGTGCGCATCGACTACGCCTGGAGTGGCTGGATCGGCATCGGCCTGAATCGCATGCCGCAGCTTGGGCGCCTGGCAGACAATGTGGCCTACATTCAGGCCTACTCGGGCCACGGTGTCGCACCCACGCACATGATGGCGCGCATCACGGCCGAGATGATTGCCGGAGAGTCAAAGCGCTTCGATGTGTTTGCCAGTATCCATCACTGGCCCTTCCCCGGCGGCAAGCTCCTGCGTCGCCCGGCCCTTGCCGTGGGGATGGCCTACTACAAGGCGCTCGACGCACTCTAGACTGCACCGGGCGCCGACATTGCGCTCAGGCGGGCAAAATCATCATATAGACCTTGCGCACCTTCTCGATCACCTCCGCGGTGCCTTTCCAGCCGCGGGGGAAGACCCAGCTGTCACCGGCTTTGACCTCGGTGACCACGCCGGCTTCGGAAGTAAACTTCCAGTGGCCCTCAAGCAGGTGGCAGAATTCCGTAAGATCCAGATCCAGTTCCAGCGTGCCGGGTTCGCATTCCCAGGTGCCGGTGATCATATTGCCCTCATTGTAAAAACCGCTGTCGGTCTGCAATGGCAGCGGGCCGACCGGTTCGCCAAAGGAATCACAGGGCTTGAGGTCCGTGAGAGATGCACACTGATGCTGTACGCTGATTTCCGGCATGAAGCCACTCCTTGAGTTAGGTTTGAATAATTCACCCGCTGACTGCTGCCGGCGGGCTCTGCCGATAGCGGTCTGAGTCAGCAACGCGCCGGTGATGGTGCCGCATCTGCCGGCCGTCTGGTTTCCTAGCCCTCCCGCTCGGAGGCTGCTGTGCTGCAGGCTTTCTACACTGGAATCACAGGAAAAACCGGACTTTGCCATGAGCGACAAAACCTCTTCTGATGTCATCGTCATTGGCGCAGGTCATAACGGTCTGGTCTGCGCGACCTATCTCGCCAAGGCGGGCCTATCGGTTCGCGTTCTCGAGGCCCGGCATTGCATTGGCGGCGCGGCGCTCACGGAGGAGTTCCATCCGGGTTTTCGCAACTCGGTCTATTCCTATTCCGTCAGTCTGCTCCACCCCAAGGTTATTGCCGATCTCCAGCTCGAAGAGCACGGGCTCGAAATCATGGAGCGACCCGCCGGTTCCCTGAGTCTGCTGCCCGATGGCCATATGCAGCTGACCCGCGACGGGGATCAGGCGAAACGGGAAATCGCCCGCTTTTCTCAGCGCGATGCCGAGCGCATCGATGCCTTCGAGGACCAGATCGGTGTCGTCGCCAGAGCCCTTCGCGGTCTTGCCACCCAGGCGCCACCCAATTTCGGCGGCGGTTGGCGGGATATTCTGGCGCTTTTGAAGAGCGGCAATGAGCTGCGCAAACTCGACAGCAAGCACCAGATCGTTCTCACAGAGCTCATGACCCGCTCCCTGGGCGATCAACTGGATGCCTGGTTCGAAGGCAGCGCGCTCAAGGGCCTCCTCGGCTTCGAGGGTGTGATCGGCAACTTTGCCGATCCCTACACGGCCGGCACCGCCTACGTGCTGCTGCATCACGCGTTTGGCGAGGTCAAAGGCCGTGCCGGCGCCTGGGGCATTGCCCGGGGCGGCATGGGGGCGATCTCGGACGCTATTGCCACGGTCGCGCGCAAACACGGCGTCCAGATCGAGACCGATGCGCCGGTGGCAAAAATCATCAGCGATAAGGGCGTCGCCCGGGGCGTGGTGACCGAAGATGGCCGGGAGTTTCATGCCCGCACGATCGCTGTCAACATTCACCCGCAGCTACTCCTTACCAAGCTTTTGGACCGCGAGACGCTGGACCCGGACCAGCAGCGGCGCATCGACGCCTACCGCAGCCACTCGGCGACTTTTCGTATGAACGTGGCCCTGTCGGAGCTGCCGCGATTTTCCAGCCTGCCCGCGGGCGAGGACTTTCATTTCAAGGGCGCGATCGAACTGTGCCCATCCCTGGAGTACATGCAGCAGGCCTATCGCGAGGCTAAGGACCAGGGCTGGACCCGCAATCCGATCGTATCCATGCAGATACCCAGCACCCAGGACGACACGCTGGCGCCCCCGGGCGGACATGTGGCGAGTCTGTTCTGCCAGCACTTTCAGCGCGAGCTCCCGGACGGCCGCTCCTGGGATGAGGAAAAGGACACCGTTGCCGACGCTATTATCGATGCCATCGATGCCCATGCGCCAAACTTCAAGGCCTCCATCCTGGGACGACAGCTCAAATCGCCCCAGGATATTGAGCGTGACCTGCGCATGGTGGGTGGCGACATCTTCCACGGCTCCCTGCACCTGGATCAGTTCTACGCCATGCGCCCCATACCCGGCCTCGCCGATCACCGTATGCCGACAAAGGGCGTTTACCTCTGTGGTTCCGGCGCCCACCCGGGCGGCGGGGTCAGCGGGCTACCGGGTCACAATGCGGCGCAAGTGATCCTCCGCGACCGATGACCATCTACACGGCGACCATCGCCGTCAGCGTCCTGCTGTTTATCGCCATCGGCAGCTATGCGGGACGCAAGGTCAGGGATATCGATGACTACTTTGTTGCCGGCCGCCGGGCGCCGACCCTGCTGATCGTCGGCACGCTGGTGGCCAGTGTTTTCAGCACCTCGATTTTCCTCGGCGAGGCGGGCTTTACCTACGATGGCCAGCTCGGCCCCTATCTGCTGCTGCCGGGCATTGCCGTTACCGGTTACGTCTACGGCGCGCTGTTCTTCGGTACGTTCCTGCGTCGCAGCCGCGCCCCTACCGTGGCGGACTTTTTCGGGCAGCGCTTCAACAGTCATCGCGTCCAGCAGATGGCCGGGGTCACCATTATCCTCGGCCTTGGGGGTTATCTATTGGTCGTAACTCAGGGCGCGGCAATCCTGATTTCGGATCTCACGGACCTCAGTTACCCCAGCGCCGTGGTGATCGCCTGGCTCAGCTACACGGGTTTCACGATGTACGCGGGCTCCCGGGGCGTCATCATTACCGACACGCTGATGTTTCTGTTGTTCACAGGTGCGACGATTGCCTTCGTGGGCTACCTGCTGGACGGCTTTGGCGGTTTTCAGGCCACCATCGAGGAGCTCACCCGTCAGAATGTAAAACCCGATCTTACGGCCTGGCACGGCACCATCGGCGAGGGAACCGACTGGCCGACGGCCTGGGACTTTCTCATCTGGCTGGTGATCATCGACCTGGCCTGGAGCATCGTCTACGCCGTGAGTCCCTGGCAGTCGAGCCGCCACCTGATGGCGAAGAACGAACACGTGGTGTTGCGTGCTTCCATCTATGCCTGCTTCGCGGTGATTTTCCTGCAGATCCTGATCTACGGGGCCGGTGGGTTCATCAATCTTGCCAAGTACGATATTGAGCCGTCGGAGACGGTCATGCTCTGGGCCGCGCAGAATCTGGTGCCGCCGTTCCTCGGCGCCTTGCTGCTGGCGGGCATCGTTGCCGCCGCCCTCTCCTCTGCATCGACCTTCCTGTCCCTGGTAGGCTTCAGTGTCAGTAACGACCTCTTTGCTCACCGCGAGCGGGTGGGCCTGGGAACCACGCGGCTACTCGTGGGTGCCGTCAGCGTGGTGGTGCTGATCCTGAGCCTGTACCTGCCGCCGAACGTGTTCTGGATCATGTTGTTCATCGGCACCGTATTTGCGTCAAGCTGGGGGCCGGTGGGCTTTATGAGCATCTGGAGCAAGCGCATCACCGCCAAGGGCGCGTTCTGGGGCATGGTCGTGGGCCTGCTGGCCAACATCATTCCCGCGGGGCTCGATTACCTCGGTGTAATCAGTCTTGCGAGCTACTTTGAACCCGCGCTGCTGGGCACTGTGGCGGGGTTTCTGACGATTCGGTGGCTCTCGCGAGGGCACCACCCCTCACTCGCCGAGCGGGACTATCTGGCACGGCTTCACGCCACGCCGGTGGAAGATCGCGATGTCAGGCGAACCAGGATCACCTTAATAGCCCCGGCGCTGCTGATGCTTTACGGCATGGCGATGCCGTTCGTCCTGCTGAATTTCTATGTCAGGCCCTACCAGCGCGGCGCGGGGACGATCCTGCCGGGTAATTCGCTCAACTGGAGTGAAGCGGAACCCTGGATCGCCTTCGGACCCGCGGCCCTGTTTATCCCCCTGGGCCTGCTTGCCTTCGTGACTATCCGGCGCCGTTATCGTCCCCTGAATCAGGGCGCCTGACCTAACTCGCCGTCAACCCCATAAGCCTGCTGTCGAAGCAGCCAGTAGGCCACCGCGTAAACGCCGAAGGCCGCCAGCGAGGCGCAGGCACACATCAGGAATACATCGCGGTACCCGGCACCGTAGGCCAGCAGGCTCGCAGCGATGTTCGGGCCGACGATCTGCCCGAGCCCCTGCGCCGCAGGTATCAGCGACGCAAAACGTCCACTGCCATCGAGGTTGGCCACCGAACCCATCTGGTAAACATCGACAAAAATCCATAAAAAATTAAAGGCATAGAGGCTGACAAAGAAACGCGGTTCATCGATACCGCTGACCAGCATGCCGGCAGCGGCAGCGTGGAATAACAGCGTGACCAGCAGCGGCCGCGCCAGTCCGAAGCGGTCACTCAGCAGCGTGGCAAAGAGGCAGCCCAGGACCGAAAAGAATGATACCCAGACCAGCACGCCGGATACCCAGTCGCTGTTCAGTCCCGCATCCGCCGAGGCCAGCTCGATGTAGGTCCAGTAGGCGCCAATATTCACGTAGGTCAGGGCCATGGCGCCCAGGCACAACCAAGGCAGCACGGGGGGTACATCGACGCCGCGCCGAACCGCTGAAGGGGCCCCCTTGACGGCCGCATCGGTCACGGGCACCGGATGCGCCGGCACCCACTTCAGGACAAACAGCGCCGGCAGATAACTCACTGCGAACAATCCGTAGATCTGCTCCATGGACAGACGCGGCAGCACATACATCTCGCCGGCCTGCACAAAGGCAAAGGAAAACAGCAGGTAATTAAACGCCCGGGCTGCATGGGTGCGTCCGCCCAGCGTGGCTACCGCAATACCGGTGAACACGCCGCTGGCGGTGCCGGACAGGAAGCGCAGGATCAGGGTCGCGCTGTAATCCTGAAAGTAGATGCAGGCCAGATTGGCAAGCACCGCGCCAGCCACCGCCCAGACCACCAGTACGCGGCGGTTCCAACGGGCAACCAGCAGAGCGGCGAGCACCGCCCCCGCCGACAGACCGCCAAGATCGGCGCCGGCCACCCTTCCCACCTGCGTTTCGCTGAAGCCCAGCAGGGTGCTCCAGGCCGTGCTGATCACAGGAATACCGGCCAGAACGGCGTAGCCCGCGAGGGACATGTAAAGGCCCGCGGCCAGCGACTGCCAGCGATCAAAGACGGTCCCGGCTGCTGTCTCAGTCACGGTCGCGTCTCTTGCAGCTTGTGCTCAGGTGACATCAGAGGACGGACCCCCGTCGCTCAGCGATCACGCAGGATACGCCGTGCAGCGTTGTGTCCGGGCGCGCCGGTGACACCGCCGCCGGGATGCGCGCCGGAGCCACACAGATACAGCCCCGGCACCGGGGTCGCGTACT
>CAZGGN010000127.1:6608-8890 GCA_964525195.1 uncultured Congregibacter sp. | reverse complement strand
TGGCCTAGGCGCATTCCTGATTGCAGCCTGGGTTTTTGCCTCCGCCGCAAAACGCTATGTGACCGGTGAGGACCTCCGGGAAGAGATGGAAGCCATGCAGTCTGACCTGTCTCCCTACAAGCACTGGGTCGACCGCGCCAAACAGGATCGCCGGCAGGACTCCGGCTCACCCAGTTTCCCCATGACCATCGATGGCATTCTGATCAAGGAAGACCGCCGCCAGCGCTCGGATCGACGCAACGCGGCCTAGCCCCGGCGGCGTTCAACGCCAGCTCCTCCGGCTACAGCAGCACCGTAAACCCCTCGCATTGACTGCGCACGGGGCGATACCCCCAGTATTGATTGACCAGTTCCGGCTCCAACACCTCGGCGGGCGCGCCCATGCCCACGCACTGCCCGCCATCGAGCACCACACAGCGATCGGCATAGCGCAGCGCGTGATTCAGGTCGTGGAGCACCGCCACCACGCTGAACCCCTCGTCCCGGGCCAGCGCCCGTACCAGGCCCAGCAGCGCATGCTGGTGCCCCAGATCCTGTGCCGAGGTCGGCTCATCGAGAAGCAGCAGCGGTGCGACTTCGGACTCACTGAGTTGCAGGAGTACCCGCGCCAGATTAACGCGCTGACGCTCGCCCCCGGACAGGGCGAGATAGGAGCGCCCGGCCAGATGATCGCAGTCGCAGCGCTGCATGAAGGAACTGACCCGGCGCTGTCCTTCGCGCCAGCCGACGCTCAGCGGCGTGAGTCCCAGGGCCACCACCTCGGCGGCAGTAAAGGCAAAAGGCGTTGTCGAATGCTGCGGGAGCACACCGATGTGCCGCGCCCGCGCCCGGGCCGGCCAGTCACGCAATGCGCGGCCGTGAAACTGAATGTCACCGCGAACATCACGGCGATCACCCAGCTCGCCGCTCAGCACGGCAAACAAGCTGCTCTTGCCCGCTCCGTTGCTGCCAAGCAGCGCCTGCACTTCGCCGGACAGCGCCTGCCAGCGATCGATACACAGTGAAAATCCACCGCGCCGGGCCCGCAGATCACGCACCTGGATACTCACAAGCCGTACCTGCGCGCGCGCATCAAGAGCAGCACAAAAAACGGGGCCCCAATCAGAGCCGTAACGATACCCACCGGCAACTCGGCCGGGGCCAGCGCGACCCGGGATACGCTGTCAGCAGCCAGCAGCAGGAGCCCGCCGGCCAGAGCCGAGAGCGGCAGGAGCGCGCGGAAGTCCGGCCCGCAGAGCAGACGCAGGATATGGGGTACCACCAGACCCACAAAACCGATCACGCCACAGGCGGCCACCGCCAGGCCGACTCCCAGGGCGACCAGCAGCGTCAGCTCAAGCTTGAGTTTTTCGACCGCGATACCCAGGTGCCGCGCCTCGGCCTCACCCAGCAAAAGCGCATTGAGTGCCCGGGCGCGATATTGAAAGCGCAGCGCAAGGAGCGTCCCGAACAGCGCGAGCAGGCCAATCAACCCACTCCCGCTGCGGCTCAGCGACCCCATCTGCCAGAGACTGATATCCCGCAGACGCTCGTCATCGGAGAGATAGCTGAGCAGGGCAATTGCCGCACCCGACAGGGCGGACACCGCCACACCGGCCAGTAGCAACAGCACAACAGAGGTTCCGGCGGGGTCGCGGGCCAGCGCATAGACGAGCACGCTTGCGGTGAATCCGCCGATGAAGGCGGCAGTCGGCAGAGCCCAGAACAGGCTCGCCGAGGGCGCCAGGAAAATCGCCAGCACCGCCCCCAGGGCCGCACCGGCAGACACGCCAATGATCCCGGGATCCGCCAGGGGATTGCGAAACAACCCCTGCATGACAGCCCCGCACTGGGCCAACATCGCCCCTACCAGGATAGCAAGCAAAGTGCGCGGCAATCGCAGCTCCAGCACCACCGCGCGCTCATAGACTTCCAGGGGGCTCCAGCGCAGCCCGAGCAGCGCATCGACAATCGCCAGCAAACCGGGGATCGCAGGCACCCTCACGGCACCGACGGAAAGCGACAGCAGCGCCGCGCTGGCTAACGCCCCTGCCAGCGCCAGGGCCAGGGGCCGCGTGGGCAGGCGACGGAGGCTCGCGCCACTCACCGGCGTAAATCCTCCGCCCGGCCCCGATCCCCACACTGCACCCTCATGGCCCGGCTCCCGAGCCACCGCTCAGGGTGTCGAGCAAGGCATCCGCCGCGTCCAGAATGGCTTTACAGAACCCCTCGCGCAGCACCGCATCCGACAGCTTGACGGCCTCGGCGTATGCCGGGACCGTCAGCACCGGCGGCAGCTTTTC
>CAZGGN010000127.1:0-6598 GCA_964525195.1 uncultured Congregibacter sp. | reverse complement strand
CGATCAGCGCCGCGCTGTCGACGATCAGCACACGGTCTGCGCGACCTGCGCGCGCATGGCGCAGCAGCGGATAGCGATCCAGCCACTCCGCCGGAGACATCGGACTGGCAGAGGCAATCAGCAGAAGCTCCGGGTTCAGCGCGAGCAGACCTTCCTGGGAAAAACTGCGATAGCCTTGATAGTCCACCGCATTGTCCGCACCGATCAGGCGAATCAACGCATCGCCGGCTGAGCCCTGCCCCGCCACGCGCAGGGCTCCGTCACTTTCACGCAGGAGCACAGTGGCGGGCGCTTTGTGGGAAGTCGGTGCAAGGCGCCGGGACTCGCGAGCCTCAAGAGCCGCCACCAACTCCGCACCGGCCCCGGGGGTGTTGAGCGCCCGTGCAATCGCGCGCACATTGGCCATGAGTGTCGTCAGGTCCAGCGCCGCGGGCAATCGGAGCATCGGCACTTTCGCCGCCGCAAGAGGTGCCAGGGCCGATTCGGGACCGGCGTGCTCGGACAGAAGCAGCAGGTCGGGATTCAGGGAGAGCAGCCCCTCCGCACTGAGCGCCCGGTGATAGCCCAGGCGCGGCAGCGTCGCCATCGCGGCGGGCAATGTGCTGGTATCGTCAACCCCCACCAAGCGATCAGCAGCGCCAAGCGCACTGACGATTCCGGTGATCGATGCATCGGTACTGATCACCCGCTGCTGCGCCGTCGCGGCCGCCGACAGCAGGCACAGTCCCAGAGCCAGCAGCATTACGGTGCTAAGCCTCCTTTGCCAGAGATCCATAGCGCATTTACCTCCAATGATGTTCGAGAGCGACAGTCTCGCGCCCTGCCATCTTAATGTCAATGCGAATCATTTTTATTTACATTTAGATTCCGCTAGGCTAGCTTTAAGCAATTCCGAGTCAGCCAACTACAGGGAAGCACGCCATGTCCGCCACTCCACAGTCCAATCATCCGAAGGTATCCGGTCTGCAAAACAGGGGGCCCGCGCCGGCAGTAAGCGCACTGCGCAGACCGCCGTCGTTGCTCTGCGCCCTGGCGGCCGCGCTTGCCATCAACTGCATCCACCCGGCGTCAGCCGCCGCATCCGAGAGCGATTCAGAGGAAACAGAGAACAACAGTCCCCCTCTCGAAACGGTGCATGTCACCGCCACACGCCTGGACACCACGCTCAGCGATGCGGCGCGCAGCATTGCGGTACTGGAGCGCCTGCAGATCGAAAGCATGCAGGCCCAGTCCGTCGCCCAGACACTTCTCCTTGAACCAAACATCACCGTAGGCGGCGGGCCGCGCGCGGCCAATCAGTCAGTCAACATCCGCGGCCTGACCGGCAACAAAGTGCTGCAGACCATCGATGGCGCCCGCCAGAACTTTGAATCGGGACACCGCCCCGGGTATTTTCTGGACCCGGAACTTCTGGCCTCCGTCGAGGCGGTCCGCGGCCCGGTATCGAGCCTGTGGGGATCCGGTGCCCTCGGCGGGGTAGTCGCTCAACGCACGCTGCGCGCCGATGATTTTCTGCGCGATGACCGCGAGCTGGGCGGGTTTCTGAAAACCGGCTACAACAGCAACAACCGGCAGTACACGACCACCGCCGCACTCTTGGGCCGCAGCACAGAGAGTGACTGGCTCCTCTCCGGCTACAGCCGCGACAGCGATGATATAGAGCTCGGAAATGGTCAGCGTCTGGAAGGTTCGGCCAACGAAAGCCGCGGCGTTCTCGCAAAATTACATCGGGACCTGACTGCGAGCCAGAGTGTGGAGTTGATCTACCGCGGCGCGCAGTTCGAGGGAGCCGTTCCCTCCAATGGCGAGGCGCCGATCAATGGGCAGAGTAATTTTCTGCTGGAGCGTGAACAGCAAACGCAGAATGTCAGCATCGACTACCGTTACCGCCCGGACCGCGACTGGCTAGACCTGCAGCTGCTGGCTTATGCCAACCGCGTGAGTATGGACGAAACACGGATCAGTGACGGGCGCGATGACACGACAGGTCTGGATACGATCGGATTCAATCTGAACAATCGCTCACGCATTGGTAATGCGCTGCTTTTGTACGGCATCGATAGCTATCGGGAAACGTTTGACGCCAGTCGCAGTGGCAACAATCGCCCGATGCCCCCCGAGGCCCAGACGGACGTCTGGAGCGCCTACACGCAGGCGCAACTGGCACTTGGGGAGCAGTGGCGCCTCGATATGGGGCTGCGCTACGACGATTTTCGCACGCGCGCCGACAACCTCAACACGGCACGCAGCGATAACGCCCTGTCTCCCTCCCTGGCGCTGAGCTTCAAACCGCTGGAGGGGGCGATGCTGGTGCTGCGCCACGACCGCGCCTTTCGCGCACCCAGTGCCGAAGAGCTCTACAGTACTGGCACGCACTTCTGCATGGGCCCGGGCTTTTGCAACAGTTTCCAGCCCAATCCAAACCTTGCCCCGGAGCGCGCAGCCAACACTGAGCTCCTGGGACGAATGGAATTCACCGGACCAAGCGGCGCGGACAGCACCCGCATGGAGCGGCGGCTGCACGAGCTGGAGCTGCGCGGCATCAAGGGCCGGCGGCTCGGCGAATTGATGGACCAGCTGCAGCTGGAGCTGAGCGTCTTTGAGAATCGCATCGACGACTTTATCGAGCAGATCGTCAGCGGCCCCTCCTTCAGGGGCAGACCTGATCCCGGCTCGACCCGTTGGGTGAATGTGGACGCGGCGAGACTGCGTGGGGGTGAGCTGAGCGCCCAGTACCAACGGGGCGACTTGTTCCTTCGCCTCGGCTACGGCGTCACCCGCGGCCGTGATGACAACAGTGGCGAGGACCTGAGCAACGTCCCCGCCGATACCTTCAACGCCGATCTTCGCTATGCCTTCCAGGCGCAGGGGCTCGTCACCGGCCTGAGGCTCACGCACGCAGAAACCCAAAATCGCATCAATGTGCCCGAACTCGCCCCTGACACCCGTTTTGACGGCTATCGCATCGCCGACCTGTACGCGAACTGGACGCCGAACTTCATGCCTCGCCTGCGCCTTGATCTGAATGTCAACAACCTGGGCAACGAGTTTTACCAGCGCGCCTGGGATCAGCTTCCTCAGGCGGGAAGAGAAGTCATCCTGTCTGCCGTGTACCGATTCTAGGAGGACTGATTATGCCTTTGGATATGCCTTCCAACGCAGCCGCGGATATTCCCGCGGACCCGACCTCAACCGGCGCCACTGACGGCGTTTCGGCAGAGCTGCTCCCGGGGAGACTGACCCTGCCACTACTCGAGCGACTACCGAGCCTTGGCGACGTTACCTGCGTGATTCTTCACGGGGGCTGTGTATTCGAATTCAGCGGTCCCTTCCCCTCCGGCACTATTGCGAGCGGTTACTACAACCTCAACGGGAGCAAGCCCGGCTTTCACGGGCATCTGTCGCTGGATGCCATGGCCCGGGTGCGTTTTCAGGATCGTCCGCACCGCGGTCGCGCCAGCTATGCCTTTGTCTTCGAGGATGCGAAAGGCCGCTGCCTGTTCAAGGTATTTCTCGGTCGCGATAGCAAAGGTGAGGTCTATGCCTCGCAACTGCAGTTTTTTCAGGAGCTGCGTGCCACCCACCAAATACCTGCGCAGGAGACCCTCGCATGAAAAACACCGCCCTGGAACAGCGCCTCGCTGACGAAGTACTGAGCTTTATCAACGAGCGCAGAAGTCTGCAACTGGCGACCCTCGGTGAGGACGATATCCCCTACGCGTCCTACGCGCCCTTTGCCACGGACAGCCATTTCCTCTACGTCCTGCTTTCGGACATTGCTGTGCACGGTCTCAACCTGCTGCACAGGCCCCGCGCATCGGTACTGCTCATTGAGGACGAAGCCAGCGCACAGGACAACTATGCCCGGGTGCGTATCAATTATCAGGTGCACGCCGAGCAGCTTTCCACCGCGTCGAGCGACGGCCGACGCGCGATGGATGAGCTTGAAGGACGCTTTGGCGAACGTCCCCGGCGTCTGGCGGAGCTTGAGGATTTTCGGCTGTTTCGCCTGACCCCGATACACGGTCGCTACGTGAAGGGCTTTGGTCGCGCCTACACCCTGGCCGGCGGATCGCTCACCGGCCAGACGATCGAGCATCTGCGCGGTGGGCACCGACCCCGGGAACGCCAAAGCGCGTAGCCGCAGAAGAGCAGCGGGGCTACCATAAGCGGATGACCAGTCGCTGCCTATTCTTCGTCGCCAGGGCTCTGCTCAGTCTCGCTGTCGCGAGCGACGCCGCCGCGGATCAGAGCTTCGTGCAGAACACCGTCGACGCGTTTGCCAATAGCGAATTCGTGTTTCCGCGCAGTGGCTCCAACGCGCCGTTTATGCCAATCGCCTACGCCAGCGCCCGAGGCTATGGCGAGGCACAGATACAGGACAATCTTACCGGTCGCACCCTGGATTTTTCCCAGCAGGGCCTGTCCATGGCCGCCGGGGCACCGTTACTCCTCGACCAGCGTAGTGCGCTGGTTCTCGGCGGCTACCTCAGCAGCAATCGCTTTGCGAGCGACAACCCGCTGCTTGACGATTTTCGGGTCGACAGCGTGGGACTCCCGCTAGGCTGGCTTCGACAGGTCAACAGCGCATGGCAGGTCGCCGGTTTTGTTATGCCGGTAGGGCACCGCAGCACGCAACAGGGCTCGGACTGGACCCTGCAGACCATGGGCGGCGTCTTTGCGCGCTACACTCAGAACGAACGACTCTGGTGGGCCTTCGGGGTCTTTGCCGATGACAGTCCCAACGACAGCTACGTGATTCCCTATGCCGGGGCCAGCTGGGTGATCAATCCACGCTGGACCCTCAGCGCGGTGATGCCCTGGCCGTCGATCATCTATGCGCCGAATCAGGACTGGATGTTCAGCCTGGGCGCCGCCCCCTCCGGAGCGGCCTGGAGCCTGCAACCGGTGAACAATGATGTGGCGATCAGCCTCGATGCCTGGGATTTTGGCCTGAGCGCCAAACGCCGCGTGCGCCGCAACGTCTGGCTCAGCGCCCGGGCCGGCATCGGGGGTCTCCGCGGCCTGCGCCTGAACACCGATAACGGCGAATTCGACGAGCCGGACATCAGCATCGGTGCCAGCGGATTCTTCTCTCTGTCGCTGGAGCTGCGACCGGCGATGCTCTCGCCCTAGCACTCTGCAATGCGGGCACCGGCTGCTACACTTAAGGGGATCCTTCAGCGGTCTTTTTCGGGATTGGATTAGGGAGTAAAGCGTTTTGTTCATGCGTACGGCGCAGTTGTTGATCACCACCCTGGCCTTGCTATCGTTCAATGCCCAGGCCCAGTGGGTCAGCGCACCCACACAGCGCGCGGGCAAGTGGGAAAGCACATTTGGTCTGTACCTGACCGGCTCCGAGAGCGCCGGGGGTATTAACGAATCCTCCGTCGACATCGACTCCGGCTACGGCGCCGGATTCAGCGCCGGCTATAACTTCACCCAGAATCTGGCGCTGCGCTTTGATGGCTCCTGGTCGCGTGCCGATTACGAGGCCGTACTCGACAGCGAAGACGATGGCCTGGTGACTATCAGCCATCGCCTGTCGGCGTTTACCGGGCAGTTCAACGGCGTCTGGAATATCCTCGATGGCGCCTTCACGCCTTATCTGCAGGCGGGGGTTGGCTGGACTTACCTGGACTCCAATGTGAGTGATGGACCGCCGACGACCGGCTGCTGGTGGGATCCCTGGTGGGGCTACATCTGCAGCAATTTTTACTCAACCTACAGCGAGACCAATTTCAGCTGGAACGTCGGCGCCGGTCTGCGCTACGAGTTTGGCCGCGGCATGTTCGTGCGCGGCGGCTGGGAGCAAACCACGATCGACGGCGGCAAAGGCGTTGATCCAAGCTTTGACGCCTTCCGCTTTGAGCTCGGCTGGCTGTTTTAAAGAGGTAATCACCCATGCACGATAAAACCTTGCACTGGATTGTCGGTGTTGTCTTTTGCCTGAGCGTCATCGCGACTGTGCTGCCACCCGCCCTGGCGGCAAACACCGACCCCAAAAACCCCCTCAAGGGCATGACCGCGGTCGAAGCAAGCAAGGGGCTGACGCTGCCCGAGGGCGGCATCGGCCAGGACGTTGCCAAGGGCCGCTATCTGGTCGGTCTGCTGGGCTGTGCCAGCTGCCACACGGACGGCGCGCTGATTGGCAATCCGGATCCATCAAAGACGCTGGCGGGCTCCAACATCGGCATCGCCTACAGCAATCCGATGGTCAATGAATTTCCCGGCGCGGTGTATCCGCCCAACCTGACACCGGACAAGGAAACGGGCCTGGGCGACTGGACGCTGGATGACATCGTCACCCTGCTGCGCAGCGGCAAGACCCGACACGGGCGCCAGACCATGGCGATCATGCCCTGGACCAGCTATGCGCAGCTCAGCAACGAGGACGCCCTGGCCATCGCCAGCTACCTCAAATCCCTGCCGCCGATCAGAAACCCGATACCGCGACAGGTGCTCCCGGGCAATCCCACCCGGACGCCGCTGGTACACGTCGGGCTTTATCGCAGCCGCTGACTTTCACAGCCAGGCCTCCTCATGAAACCGGCGAGGCAGGCGGCAGTCCTTTGAGCTGCTCGCGCATCTCCAGAGA
>CAZGGN010000126.1:4612-8915 GCA_964525195.1 uncultured Congregibacter sp. | reverse complement strand
GTAGGCTTCGTCGACGTCGGGGCAGAGTAAGCCCGCCGCGCCCATAGTGTTCCAGAGCTCCCGGGGGACGAGGTGGGCTTCTTCCCACTCCTCAAAGTGCGGCGCGATCTCCTGTTCGAAAGCGCGTCGTGCCATGTCCCGAAAGAGGGTCATCTCGTCGCTGCCAATGTCCATGTTCATGCTCGCTTGCCCCGGCTTTTCTCGTTTAAAAGGGCACATATTGTGGTGGATCAGGCCCGGGGGTGCAAGAAAGCCGTCCCGGCCACGGCGCGCGCGGCCTACGCTAAAGGGGGACTTTCTCTTGCGGATTGCGGTGCTACACTCCTGCTGCAGAATGTCGAACCCCGCACAATAATGGAGCTCCTGGCGCATGCGTGAATATCTTCAGTTTTATATCAACGGTGAATGGACAGACCCCGCGGTACCGCATCCTTTTGATGTGATTGACCCGGCCCATGAGGTTGTCTGCGCTCGTATTTCCCTGGGCTCCGAGGCCGATGTGGACCGGGCCGTAGCCGCCGCCAAGGCCGCCTTTGAGACCTATGGATTCAGTACCCGGGAAGAGCGCATCGCGCTGCTGGAGCGCTGCGTTGAGGTTTACCAGTCGCGTTACCAGGATATGGCCGAGGCGATCCGCATGGAGATGGGGGCGCCCAAGGGGCTGGCAGAAACAGCCCAGGCGCACACCGGGCTCGGTCACCTGCAGCAGGCTCTGGAAGTGCTGCGGGACTTTGAGTTTGAAGAAGACCTCGGTCCCCATCGTGTGATCAAGGAGCCGATCGGGGTGTGCGGGATGATTACACCCTGGAACTGGCCGGTAAACCAGATCGCCTGCAAGGTCGCCCCGGCCCTGGCCGTGGGCTGCACGATCGTTCTCAAGCCCAGCGAAATCGCACCCTTGTCGGCGCAGATCTGGGCGGAAATCATGCACGAGGCGGGGGTTCCCGCCGGTGTGTTCAACATGATCCACGGCGATGGTCCCACGGTGGGCGCTGCCCTGTCGCGCCATCCGGACGTCGATATGATGTCCTTCACCGGTTCTACCCGCGCCGGAACCCAGGTGGCGATGAATGCGGCGCCTACGGTCAAACGCGTGACTCAGGAACTCGGTGGCAAATCGCCAAACATCATTCTGGATGATGCGGACCTTGAGACCGCCGTCACCCAGGGTGTTATGAGCATGTTTATGAACAGTGGCCAGTCCTGTAACGCGCCATCGCGGATGTTTGTGCCGGCAGCGCGCCTGGCGGAAGCGGAGAAGATTGCGGCTGCCGTCGCCGGTGCGGTGGTGGTCGGCGATCCTGCTGACGCCGCGACGCAGGTCGGGCCGGTGGTGTCGGAAACCCAGTTCAACAAGATTCAGGGTCTTATTCAGGCCGGTATCGATGAGGGTGCAAAGCTGGTCTGCGGCGGCACGGGCCGCCCCGACGGTCTGGAGGCGGGTTACTACGTCAAGCCGACCGTATTCTCCGGCGTGAATAACCAGATGACCATTGCCCGGGAAGAAATTTTCGGTCCGGTGCTGGCGATCCTGCCCTATGACACTGAAGAAGAAGCGATTGCGATGGCCAACGACACGCCCTACGGTCTGGCAGGTTATGTGCAGAGCGGCGACATCGAGCACGCGCGGCGCGTGGCGCGACGAATCCGCGCGGGCAACGTGCATCTCAACGGCGCATCCGGTGGCTACGAGGTCCCCTTCGGTGGCTTCAAGCAGTCCGGCAATGGTCGTGAATGGGGCGCCCATGGATTTACTGACTATCTCGAGATCAAAGCGGTAGAGGGCTTTGCTGCCTGATGGGAAGCTTCGTTCTCGCTATTGACCAGGGCACGACGGGCAGCACCGTCGCCCTGGTTGATGCCCAGGGGCAGCTATGCGCCAGCGTGAACGTAGAGTTTCCCCAGATTTTTCCGCGCCCGGGTTGGGTCGAGCATGACCCGGCCGCAATCTGGGCGTCGGTTCAGACTGCGCTTTCGCGGTTACTGCGGCGAAAGATCTGTAAGCCCGCGGATATCGTGGCGATTGGAATCACCAATCAGCGTGAAACCACGGTGCTCTGGGACAAGCGCACCGGAGAGGCCTTGCACAATGCCATTGTCTGGCAGTGCCGTCGCCCCGCTGACTTTTGCGAGTCCCTGCGCCGGGCCGGGCACGAGCCGTTGGTCAAACGGCGCAGCGGGCTGGTGCTGGATCCCTATTTCAGTGCCAGTAAGTTCCGCTGGCTGCTGCGGGAGGTTCCTGCGGCAAAGCGGGCCCTGAAAGCCGGGGCGCTGGCCGGTGGCACTATCGACAGTTATCTGCTGTGGCAGCTCAGCGCGGGCGCCGAACATGCGACGGATGTCTCCAACGCCGCGCGCACCTCCCTGATGAACCTGAAGACCCTGAGCTGGGACGCGGAGCTGCTGCGTCTCTTTGAGGTGCCCAGGGATATTCTTCCGCAAATTCGTCCCAGCAGTGGCGTACTGGGTTACACCAAAGGCGTCCGCGGGCTCCCTGATGGTGTTCCGATCACCGGTATTGCCGGGGATCAGCAGGCGGCGCTCTTCGGCCAGGCCTGCTTTTCGGCCGGTGATGCCAAATGCACCTACGGCACCGGCTCGTTTATCGTCATGAACACCGGCGACGAGCGGGTCCTGTCCAAGTCGGGGCTCCTGACGACCGTCGCCTGGCAGGTCGCCGGGCAAAAACCCGTTTATGCTCTCGAGGGCGGCGCGTTTATTTGCGGTGCTGCGGTGCAGTGGTTGCGGGACGGTTTGCAATTGATCCGACGGGCCCAGGATATCGAGGCGCTGGCCGCGAGTGTTCCCGATCACGGCGGCGTTGAGTTTGTGCCCGCGCTGACCGGCCTCGGTGCGCCGCACTGGGCACCCGACGCCCGAGGGCTTATTACGGGCTTGACGCGTGGCACGCAGCGCGGCCACATCGCCCGGGCGACGCTCGATGCGATGGCCCTGCAGAATGTGGATATCCTGCGTTGCATGGAGGCGGATCTGGGCAAACGCATGCGGCCCCTGCGCGTTGATGGCGGTGCGGCGGCCAATGATCTGCTGATGCAGACCCAGGCCAATTATCTCGGACGCAAACTGGTGCGTCCGCGAATGCTCGAGACCACCGTCGCCGGTGCCAGCTATCTGGCGGGCCTCGGGGTCGGATTGTGGGGCTCCACTACGGAGATCAAACGGGTCTGGCAGTTGCAGCGGGAGTTTCGCGTCAATATGAGCTCCGCCCGGCGTCGTGCGCGCCAGCAAAGCTGGCAGGCAGCGCTGGAACAGACGCTATTGCGTCCGCAGTAGCCGGGCTTTTAATCGGAGCACAAGCTATTGAACGAGTTTAATCAGCCTCTCTCGGGCAACGAGATGCCGCGCTTTGCCGGCATCGCCAGCCTGTTTCGTCTGCCGGTGCAGCAAAATCCCGAAGGCCTGGATATTGCGTTGCTGGGCGTGCCGCTCGACTGCGGTACCAGCAACCGGGCCGGATCCCGCTACGGGCCGCGACAGATCCGCAGTGAGTCGGTGCTGGTGCGCCCCTATGGCATGGCGACCCGCGCGGCGCCCTTTGATTCCTTTCAGATCGCCGACACCGGCGACGTGGCGCTCAATACCTACAATCTGGAAAAGTCCATCGGCATCATCGAAGCACACTTCGATCGCGTCTTGGCCAGTGGGGCCAAGACCGTCGCGATGGGGGGGGATCACACGGTCACGTTGCCGATCCTGCGTGCCCAGGCCAGAAAATACGGTCCGCTGGCGGTGGTGCACGTGGATGCCCATGCCGATATGAATGATCACATGTTCGGCGAGTCGATTACCCATGGCACGATTTTTCGCCGAGCGATTGAGGAAGGGCTGATTGAGCCCCGTGCGATGGTCCAGATCGGATTGCGCGCGACCGGTTACGCGGCCGATGATTTTGACTGGGCGCGGCAGCGGGGCGTGCGCGTGGTCCCGGCGGAGGAGTGCTGGTACCGGTCGCTGGCACCGCTGATGGCGGAGGTGCGAGAGCAGATTGGCCCCGAGCGGCCGCTCTACCTGAGCTTTGACATTGACGGGCTGGACCCGTCCGTGGCGCCGGGAACGGGCACGCCGGAGCCCGCCGGCCTCTCGGCTTCGCAGGGGCTGGAGATTATTCGCGGGGTGTTCGGTCTCAATCTGGTCGGCGCTGATCTCGTGGAGGTTTCGCCGCCCTACGACACCAGTGGTAATACGGCGCTGCTCGCGGCGAACCTGTTGTTCGAGATGCTGTGCAGCTTTCCCGGTTGCGAACGCCGGGTCTGAAGTGCTGCATCGCTACAGGGCGGGATAA
>CAZGGN010000126.1:677-4602 GCA_964525195.1 uncultured Congregibacter sp. | reverse complement strand
GCCCGCCCATCAGCATGTACTTGATCTCCACGTAATCGTCGATGCCATAGCGTGATCCTTCGCGCCCGGACCCCGACTCTTTAACACCGCCAAAAGGTGCCATCTCATTGGAGATGATGCCCTCATTGATCCCCACGATGCCGTATTCCAGTGCCTCGGCGACGCGCCAGATACGACCGATATCCCGGGCATAGAAATACGAGGCGAGGCCGAATTCGGTGTCGTTGGCCATGGCGACAACTTCTTCCTCGGTTTCAAAGCGAATCACCGGCGCGACGGGGCCGAAAATTTCGTTGCGAAACACCGCCATGCTGCTGTCTACCTCGGTTAATACCGTAGGCTGGTAAAAGTTGCCGCCCAGCGCATGGGGGCCGCCGCCGAGGGCGACCTTTGCGCCGCTCGCTATTGATGCCTGCACCAGCTCATCCACATCGCTCACGGCTTGCTGATTGACCAGAGGACCCACCGTCACGTTGTCTTCCATGCCGTCGCCGACACCCAGTTTCTGCGTTTCGGCGACCAGTTTTGCGGCAAAGGCGTCGTAGATGCTGCTCTGCACAAAGATTCGGTTCGAACAGACGCAGGTTTGCCCGGCGTTGCGATATTTGGAGATCATCGCCCCGGCGACGGCCGCGTCGATATCTGCGTCTTCAAAGACGATAAACGGTGCATTGCCACCCAGCTCCATGGAGGTTTTCTTCATCGTCTCGGCGCACTGGGCCTCGAGGATCTTGCCGATGGGGGTGGAGCCGGTAAAGGTGAGTTTGCGTACCGTGGGATTAGCGGTCATTTCCCCGCCTATCGCCCCTGCGGAGCCCGCCACCACGTTCAACACGCCGGCCGGAATCCCCGCGCGTTCGGCGAGCTCCGCCAGAGCCAGCGCACAAAGCGGTGTTTCGCTGGCGGGTTTGATCACGATGCTGCAGCCGGCCGCGAGGGCCGGAGCGGCTTTGCGGGTGATCATCGCGACGGGGAAGTTCCAGGGAGTAATGGCGGCCACCACGCCCACGGGCTGGCGGATGCAGACAATCCGCTTGTCGGCCGCGGGTCCGGGAATGACATCCCCATAGATACGCTTGGCCTCCTCGCCGAACCACTCGACATAGGCGGCGCCGTAGGCCACTTCTCCGCGCGACTCGGCGATGGGTTTACCCTGTTCTGCGGTCATCAGCCGGGCGAGGTCTTCCTGGTTCGCCATGATGAGATCAAACCAGCGGCGCAGGATTTGTGCCCGGGTCTTCGCGGGCAGGGTTTTCCAATCCTGCATGGCTTTGTCAGCGGCTTCGATAGCACGCCGGGTTTCCTTCGCGCCGACGCTGGCGACGCGGGTTATTTCCTCGCCACTGGCCGGGTTCAGTACGGCCAGGGTTTTGCCGTCGTCTGCCTTGCACCATTGGCCATCGATATACGCATCGCTGCGCAGAAGGGACATATCCGAGAGTGAGAGTGACATGGCTGTGTCCTTGGCTGAATTCATCAACAGAGTAGCTACGTTACAAGGCTTGCAGGTTTTAGGAAACGCCCCTCAGTGGGTAGGCGGAGCGTGCGTCGTTGCGGGGGCTCAGCGGCGGGCTTTGCGGCTGCGCAGCGCGTGTTTGCGCACGAGGCCGCGCAGCTGGTCGTAGCTCAGGCCTAGCGCTTCGGCGCTGCGGCGCTGGTTTTGACCATGCCGTTGCAGTGCGTCCTTGAGGAGTTGCTTCTCAAAGGCATCGACCGTGTCGCGAAGACTGATAGCGCCGTGCGGCGCCCCCGGGGCAGGGGGCTCCGCGTTGGTCTCGCGGTCGGGAGTCGGCTCATCTGGAGCGGTACGCGTCTCCGCCCGGGGATTCTCAAAGGGATCGATGATCAGCGCGCCCAGAGCCGTGTCCGGATCGCCCCAACGGTGCAGCGAGCGCTCAACTGCATTCTTGAGCTCCCTTACGTTGCCGGGCCAGCCATAGGCCCGCAATTCGCGGGTAACCTCGTCACTGAAGCCCGGGAACAGCGGCCAGCCGAGTTCGGCGCTCATCTGCACCGCAAAGTGCCTCGCAAGCAGTAAAACGTCGTCCTCACGCTGGCGAAGCGGGGGCATGTGGACGACGTCGAAACTGAGTCGGTCGAGAAGATCAGCGCGGAAGCTGCGCTCGCGGGCCATGGCGCGCAGGTCCGCATTCGTCGCGCCCACGACGCGCACATCAACGGTCAGGGTTTTTTGCCCGCCAACCCGCTCGAACTCTCCATACTCAATAAGACGCAGAAGTTTTTCCTGCAGGCGCAGGGACATCGTCCCGATCTCATCGAGCACAAGCGTGCCGCCGTCGGCGCGCTCGAATCGCCCGCTGTGCTGTCGGGTAGCGCCGGTGAATGCGCCCGCCTCATGGCCGAACAGTTCGCTCTCCAGGAGAGTTTCCGCCATGGCCGCGCAGTTGACCTTGACGAAGGGGGCGTCCCAGCGCGGTGAGAGGAAATGCAATCGCTCGGCCGCAAGCTCTTTGCCCGTGCCACGCTCCCCGAGGACCAGCACAGGGCGCTGTACCGTGGCGAGCAGTGACAGATGGTCGAGGGCTTCGGCGAGGGCGATGGATTCGCCGATCATTGTGTCCGGTTGCTTTTGCATAGGCTAAATATACCATTTTTTAGTGGTAAAAATTGCCTTTAAATGCGTTATTTTAGCCTAATAACAATTGTTCGAAACAATAAACAACATTAGATAAAATCTATAACATACCGTTTTTAATAAAAAAGATAATTTCCTGGCCCGGTTATTGATTTGTTTTCGGTAGAACACTGATAAGCGCCAGGAGCAATATCATGGAGCCGGACCGATTGACCATTTATCTCGCATTGGGCGTTGTCGCCAGTGGGATAGCCGCCGTCACCGGACCTTCTCCCGCGCTTCTCACGCTGTTTCAGGTGGTACTGGTGGTAGAAGTGGTCAACCTGATCTCGGCTCCGGGCGATGAAGCCCGCAGCCAGATTCGCGCCCTAAGCAACTCGCAAGGAGAGTAATCATGGGTATTTTCTCGCGCATGAGCGACATTATTAACTCGAACATTAACTCCCTCCTTGATCAGGCGGAGGATCCGGAAAAGATGATCCGCCTGATTATTCAGGAGATGGAAGACACCCTCGTGGAGGTGCGCAGTTCTTCGGCACGGGTTCTGGCTGATCGCAAGGCGGCTTCGCGTCGCGTCGAGCAGCTTCAGGCCGAGGCGGATGGCTGGGAAAGCAAGGCCAGGCTCGCCATAAGTAAGGGTCGGGAAGACCTGGCGAGGGCGGCGCTGCAGGAAAAGCGTGAGATCGAGGATGAACTTGAGGCGGTCAGTTCTGAGCTTGCGGCGACGGATGAGCACATCAGTCAGCTCAACGAAGAGATTGGTAAGCTACAGTCCAAGCTGAATGATGCCAAGGCGAAAAAGAAAGCGCTGGTCATGCGCTCCCAGACCGTCGAGTCGCGGATCAAGGTCAAGCGACAGGTGAATCGCGAGGCGCTGGATGAGGCTTTCGGGCGTTTCGAGCACTTCGAGCGGCGTATGGATAACCTCGAAAGCCAGCTTGAGGTAATGGATATGGGTAAGGATGTGGCGCCATCGCTGGCCGCTGAGATCAATGCCCTGGAGCAGGATGAGAGAATCAACAGCGAATTGGAGCGGCTTAAGTCCGAGCTCGGTGGTACCGGGAAGGAACAAGGCGCCTGAACACATTTCGCTCCCGCGGCCACTGGCATGCGATGGGAGCACAAGTCCTGGAACCGGGGAGCCGTAGATGGAACTTTATGAGCTACTTTTCGTGCCGACGATTCTGTTCATGGTCATCGTGGCGCCGATCTGGATTGTTTTTCACTATCGCAGTGTGAATCGCTCCAGCCGCAGCCTGAACGCGGAGGATCGGGAGAACGTCGAGCAGATTCTGGTCACCGTGGACCGCCTCACGGAGCGGATAAAGA
>CAZGGN010000126.1:0-667 GCA_964525195.1 uncultured Congregibacter sp. | reverse complement strand
CAGCCAGGGAAACTGCAGCATGATCACGGTGAATGGCGCGATCAGTATCAGCAGGACAGCAAGACGGGGAGACAGTCATGAGCGAACGTTATCGAGAGCGCAACCGGGGCCGCCGCCCCGGCGGACAGCGGACTTTTCGCTATTATCAGGAGCGCAAGCGCCACGGCTGGGGTATGGGGCTCTACCGCAACCGTCGTGAGGGGAAGATCTGTGGTGTTGCGGCAGGGCTGGCGGACTACTGGGATATCGCCGACTGGGTTGTGCGGCTGATGTTTGTCGGGGCCTTTCTGTTTACCGGGACCCTGGCGATCTGGGCTTATGTGGCAGCCTGCCTGCTGCTGAGCCCTCGTCCTGAGGAACGCGGCAGCCGCCGGCGTCGGGAGGAGGCGTACGCCGACGCGGAGGCAGCTGAGCCCGCATCGGCAAACGAGGAGGCTTTTGGTCCCGAACTCGAGTATGACGAGCGTTATCACGACTATCGTCCGCGCCGGATGTTTCGCTACAGTGAAAGTGCCAGTGTGCGTCTGGCCCGGGCGCGTGAGCGTCTCGATGCCGCGGTGCGGCGTGTCGAGAATATGGAAAGTTATGTGACTTCCCGGCGTTTCAAGCTCAACAGCGAATTGTCGCGGCTCTAAGCGGTACCCCGGGGGTTGTGCCCCCGGGCAGG
>CAZGGN010000125.1:0-8926 GCA_964525195.1 uncultured Congregibacter sp. | reverse complement strand
CTTTATCCACCTGGCGGATGTGCTGGGCCCCGGGGCCGTGGCGGATGAGCGGATCGCCGATCATCTGCGCGAGGGGCAATTGATCACCGTGCAGGTGCTTAAGGACCCGTTAGGCCAGAAGGGCGCGCGCCTGAGTACGCAGCTCTCGGTATCTACCCGCTACCTGGTGTATATGCCCCAAAGCGATCATGTGGGAGTTTCCCAGCGGATTGAAGATGGGAATGAGCGCAGCCGGCTGCAGCAGGTGCTGGCCAAGGCGCTGGATAGTGAATCCATGGACGGCGCGGGAGGTTACATTCTGCGCACCGTGGCCGAGGGGGCCGGTGAGGCGGAGATCAGCGCCGATCTGCGGTTTTTAAAGCGCCTCTGGGATGTGGTTTCCCGCCGTGCAATGGCGGCAGATAAGCCGCAACTTCTCTACGAGGACCTGCCGCTGCAGCTGCGCACGGTCCGCGATCTCGCGCGTCCGGGGATCGGCCGTATTCTCATCGACAGCCACGAGAACTATCTGGCCTTGCAGGAGTTCTGCGTCAAATACATGCCCGAGATAGCCCCGCTCGTTGAGCACTACGATGGCGAGCGGCCGATCCTGGATCTGCATGGCATCGAGGATGATATTCAACGTGCCCTGGACAAGGTGGTGCCGCTGAAGAGCGGCGGTCACCTGGTGATCGACCAGACCGAGGCGATGACCACCATCGACGTCAATACCGGATCGTTTGTCGGACGCCGGAGTCAGGACGAGACGATTTTCAAAACCAATCTCGAGGCCGCCACGGCGCTGGCGCGGCAGTTACGTCTGCGTAACCTCGGGGGCATCATCATCGTCGACTTCATCGACATGCGCGATGCGGAGCATCGGCGTCAGGTGCACCGCGCGCTCGAGAAAGCCATGGCGCGCGATCCGGCGCGCAACAAAATTACCGGGGTATCCGAGCTGGGGCTGGTGGAGATGACTCGCAAGCGCACGCGCGAAAGTCTGGAACGTTTGCTTTGCGAGGAGTGTCCAAGTTGTGGAGGTCGGGGTGTTCTGAAAACTGCGGAGACGCTTTGCTACGAAATTTTTCGCGAGATACTGCGCGATGCCCGGGCTTACGAAACCGGTGGATTGATGGTGCTTGCCGCCCAATCTGTTGTCGATCGCCTGCTCGATGAGGAGTCTGCCAATGTCGGTGACCTCGAGTCCTTTATTGGCCGAGCTATCAGCTTTCGCGCCGAGCCGGATTACGGGCAGGAGCAGTTTGATATTGTCCTGCTGTAACACTGTGCGCGACTGAGACAGCCACGCGTGACGCAAAGCAAGGTCGAAGAAAGCCTGCCGCTCCGGGGCCTCCATGCGCTGGCGCCCTGGGCGTGGCGTCTGTTGGTATCGGGCGTGGTCGTGCTTGCGGTTTATCTGGCTGCGGGCCGCTTTTTGATGACCCAGGTTCCCGCGCTCCGTGACCCACTACTTGCGCAACTCAATCGCCAGTTACCTTTTCATGTCAGCGTTGCGAGCCTTTCTGGCGGATGGAATGCCTTCAGTCCCGAGCTGCAGTTCAAGGAGCTGCGCCTAAGCGAGCTGGGGGATAAGGCACCGCCGGTGATAGTCGGCGGGGGAGCCCTGCGCTTCGACATCCCGGCAAGCCTGCTGGCGGGCAGTCTCCAGCTGTCGCGCCTGGACATCGCCGGGCTGAGTCTCGAAGCGCGTCTGGGCGACGATGGCGCTATCGAGATTGTGGGCTTTAGCCGCGGCGACGGCGGCGCGCTGCGCGATTGGCTCGAAGATTTTCTTCCCAACGTCGAGCGAGTCGCGCTGATGGATAACCGACTCCATCTTGCGACCCCGGGCGACAGCCTCAAGCTGGATCTGGATTTGTTCTTGATTCGCGAGGGTAACGCCCGGCGTCTGGAGGGGCGGGCCCGGGGTGAGAGCATCACCCTGGCGGTCAATGCGCAGGGAGTGGGCAATCCCCTGCGACCATTGTCCTGGACGGGAAATATCTACATCGATGCCCAGAGCACGGATCTGGGCGCCATGAGTGCGCTCTGGACCCGTCTGGAGCTGCCCTTCAGCCTTGCCGGTGCAGCCTCCGCCCAGTTCTGGCTCAATCGAGCGGATGGCGACTCAAGCGCGCGGATGCGCTGGGACAGCCAGTCCCTGCAGCTGGACGGGCCCACGGGGGCCTGGTCGCTACCCCTGGACGCGTTGTCCTTTGAGGCGGCCCTGGATCAACGCGCGCGGCACTGGAGTCTGCTGACCGAGGACTTCCACCTCGAGCGCTCGGGGCAGATTCTTGACCTCAAGCGGGCACAGTTTGACTGGTGGGGACAGGCGCTGCGGATTCGTGCCAGCGAGCTTGGACTGGGTGCGCTGCCCACGCTGCTCGCGGCGGCGCCGGGTCTGCCCCAGGGGTTGCGCGAAGCTCTCCCGGAGCTCGCCCCCAGAGGGCGATTACGTGCCGTCGAGCTGCGACTGGATGATCTTGCGACACCGGCCAGCAGCTGGCAGTTGCGCGGTGCGATTGAGGACCTTGAAGTCGGCAGCTGGCGCAAGACTCCGGCGCTCAGCGGTGTGACCGGTTACCTGGAACTGTATCCCGGGAGCGGACGCCTACAGCTGGATTCGCAGCAGTTCAGCATGCATTACCCGTCGGTCTACCATGAGCCCCAGCGCTATGACGATGCGCTGGGCAACGTGTACTTGCACTGGGACAGGGAAGGCCTTCGGATTGACAGTGGTCTGATGCGTCTGCATGGGGAGGAGGGAGAAGCCTCTGGTCTGTTTGCCGTGGACATTCCTTTTCGCGAGCGCGTGACCGGTGTGGAGCTGGAGCTGCTGATCGGGCTCCGTAACTCGACAATGCAACACCGAAGCAAATATCTGCCTTACAGGCTGCCCGAGTCGCTGCTGGGCTGGCTGGACCGGAGCATCGTCAGTGGCGATATTGAACGGGCAGGATTTATCTGGCGCGGCAGTGTCACGAGCGGCAATTTTCCCCACATGACGGTGCAGTTGTTTCTCGACGCCGGGAATGCACAGCTGCGCTATGACCCCGCCTGGCCGCCGCTGACCGAGCTTGATGCCACCGTGTGGGTAGACGATCGACTCACCTGGGGCCGTGCGGCGCAGGCCGTCAGCGATGGGGCCATGTTGCAGGATCTGATGGTGCGGGTGATTCCCGAGCCGGGTGGCGCGCTGCTGGATGTCGCCGCCGCGCTGAGCGCGGACGCGGCGACGGCCGGGCGTCTGCTGACGGATACTCCGCTTCGAAAGAGCACCAACGCCGTCTTTGAGGGCTGGGATTTTGCGGGGCAGCTGAACGGCGATCTCGCCCTGCATATACCGATCAGCAAAACGCCTGAACCGCCGGACGTCGACCTGAATCTGGATCTGCACGATGTTTCAGCGCGAATCGCCCAGCTCAATCTGCCGCTGACGGGCGTGACCGGTGCATTGCGCTATCACAGTGACAGCGGTTTTAGCGGCAGTAGCGCCGAAGCGGGTGTGCTGGGTGGTCGGTTTGCGCTTACGGTACCCGCGAGCGATGCCAGAACATTGCATCTCAAAATGCAGGGAGCGCTTGAGGCCGGCGCGGTGGCCGGGTGGCTGGACCTTCCGCTGTTGGCCTTTGCCCAGGGCCGTACGGATTTTACCGCCGCGCTGGATATCGAAGCGGGTGATACGGCGCGCTTCAGTCTGAATTCCGACTTACAGGGCGTGGCTCTGGATGCCCCGCGACCTTTTGGCAAGCTTGCCAACCAGCCACTGTCGATGCAGCTGAGCGTGCCCCTGCGCAGCGACCCGACCCTGACGCTCTCCCTCGGCGAGCGGCTGCAGATGGAGCTGGATCTGGCCGGCGGTGCCCTGCATCAGCTGCAGGCAACGGTTGGGGGCGGAGTATCTGAACCCATCGCCTGCGCAGAGCAGTATTGTCTGCGCGGGACACTGTCGTCCCTGAATATCGCCGACTGGAGTGACTTTTATCAGCGCTACCTGGTGGCGCCCGGCATGGCCCCGGGCATTGCGAATTCCGCTGAGCCCCGGACGACCCCGGGCGAGGGGCAGGCCCGGCGACCGCTGAGCTACCGTATTGATTCCCTCGAGGTCGGTGAGCTACGCCTTGCCACACGGAGTCTCGGGCGCAGTCGGATTGATCTCTGGGGCCGTGATGATTTGTGGCAGGGGGCTCTGGAGTCAGCTGCGGTGCAGGGAAGTCTGACCCGGGAGTCCGGGGAATTGCAGCTGTTGCTGGAGTATCTGGACCTTGCGCGCTTCAAAGATGGCGAGCCCATCAAGGTGACCGATATCCGCAGGCTGCTGCCGAATATGCAGGTCGATGTGCTGGAAATCCGCCGCGGTGATCAGCTCCTGGGCAATCTTGGCTTTGCGCTGGATATGACCCAGCCGGATGGCGCCCTCTATGCCACGGACATTGAGGGAACGCTCTGGGAGTTGCGCCTCGATCCGCTAAGGGCGGGAATGCTTCGTTGGGCCGGAACCGGAGCGGCGGAGAACACCGCCCTGGAGCTTGATACGGGCTTTGATGATCTGGGGAGTGTGATGCGGGCCGCCGGTTATGCTCCGACACTCGAGTCAGAGTCGGGCGTTGCCAGTCTGCGCCTGCAGTGGCCCGGGGCGCCGAGCGATTTCAGCGCCGCGTCGGCGAGTGGTGGTATCAGTCTGCGGGCGCGCAATGGCCGGGTGCTGGAGGCGCGACCCGGTGCCCTGGCAATGGTCAGCTTTTTGAACTTTGCGGAAATCATCCGCGGCCTGAGTCTGACCCACATGTTTGAATCGGGGATACCTTTTCAGCGCGCAAGCACCGAGTTGTTTTTGCATCAGGGCGATATGGAGGTCGTGGACCTGAAGATTGACGGGCCGGCGAGCGCGTTTGCCTTCAGTGGCATGGTGAGCAATCTCGCCAGTCTCGATGAGCGCAGCGTGAACGGCGAACTCCTGGTAACGCTGCCGGTGGCGAATAATCTGCCCTGGGTGGCCGCCCTGGCGGCCGGTCCGGCGGTCGCGGCCGGCGTCTTTGTCGTCAGCAAGGTGTTTGAGAAGCAGGTTAACCGGATGTCCTCGGCGGTCTACCAGGTCTCCGGCAATGTGCAGGCGCCGAAGCTGGAGTTTCGGCGCCTGTTTGACGATCGCCTTACGCCTGCGACTGTAGCTCCCGAAGATAGCGGAACAGGCGGCGGCTAGCGGCAGGGGGCTTTTCTGCCTCCCGTTCTTTCTGTGCGTCCCGCACCAGCTGCCTGAGCGGCTGCCGCTCCGCCATCGGGAATCTGTCCAGGACCACCGGGAGTGCCCGGTCGCCGTCGCGCAGCAACTGGTCGCGCAGGGCCTCAAGCTCCTTAAACTGCCTGCTATCGTCCTGTCGCGATTGGTAGAGCGCATCCAGAGCCTGCTGCAGCGGCTCGGGATCTACGCGGCGCATCAGCTTGCCGATGTACTGCCGATGACGGCGCAGGGCGCTGTGATGCTTGATCCGGGTGGTTTCCTGAATGGCCGTCAGCAAGTCTTCATCCTCGATAGGAATCCTGGCCAGCTCTTTGTCGCTCAGTTCACACAGGGCTTCACCGAGATCCTGGCGCGCAGTCATTTCCCGCTTGCGCGCAGACTTGCTGGGCCCCTCGTCGAATTCCTCGTCTATCTCGTCAATCATAGGATCCTTGCTTCGTGGGACTAGGCGTAAAATACGGTGGCGAGGCCAAGAAAGGACAAAAAGCCCACGACGTCGGTGACGGTGGTCAGAACCACTCCCCCGGCCAGAGCCGGGTCAATCTTGAGTCGCTGCAGCGTAAGTGGCAGCAGAGCTCCGGTCACACCAGCGGTTATCAGGTTAATCACAATGGCCGCGGCGATGATCAGTCCGAGCATGCCGTCGCTGAACCACAGGGCAGCCGCTACCGCCACCACCAGGGCCCAGATCACACCATTCAGTGCCCCGGCGATCAGCTCCCTGCTGACCAGCCAGCGGGCGTTACTGCGATTGACCTGGCCCATGGCCATGGCTCTGACCAGCACCGTCAGCGTTTGCGTGCCGGCGATACCGCCCATCGACGCCACGATCGGCATCAGGACGGCGAGGGCGACAACTTTTTCGATCGTGTCCTGAAACAGGTTGATCACGGAGGCGGCAATGAACGCGGTAAGCAGGTTGATTCCGAGCCAGACGGCGCGGCGTTTTGCCGTTTTATAGGCGGGGGCAAAGGTGTCGTCGTCTTCGCCCAGGCCGGCCATCGACATGAGCGAGTGATCGCCGTCCTCACGGATGACGTCGACTACGTCGTCAATGGTGATACGGCCGACGACAAAACCGCCCTCATCGACTACGGGCGCCGAGACCCAGTCGTTACGCTCGAACAGCCGGGCAACCTCGTCATCGGGCATGTCCGTATGAATCGCCTTGCGCTTGGTGATCATCAGTTCGCGCACGGAGGCGCTCGGGTCCGATACCAGCAGGGTACGGATCGGCAGCAGACCGATGTAGCGATTGTCCCGGCTGACCACGATCAGTGTATCGGTCATCTCCGGGATTTCTTCGTGGCGCCGGAGAAAGCGCAGTACCACATCCAGGGTAACGTCCGCACGGATCGTGATCGTATCCGTGTTCATGAGGCCACCGGCGGTGTCCTCGTCGTAGACCATGACTTTTTCAAGACGCGAGCGGTCTAGGTCGTCCATCTCCTCGAGGATTTGCTGGGTGAACGCCTCCGGCAGCTGCTGCAGAATATCGGCGACGTCGTCGTCATCGAGCTCTTCGGTGATCTGCGCTACCTGATCGGGGCCCATGGCCTGAAGGAAGTCCAGCCTGAGCTCTTCGCCGAGTTCGTTGAGAACCTCCGCTTCCTGCGATCCCTCCAGCAGCTGCCAGAGCACATGGCGGTAGCGGGGCGGTGAGGACTCGAGAATATGCGCGACTTCGCCCGGATCCATGGCCCGGATGAGTCGGCGTACATCGCGCAGGGTGCCACTCTCCAGCGCCTCGGAAACGCTATCGCGGTAGCGCTGCTGTTCTTCCTGAAGCGTACTCATTCGCCCTCGCCAAAGTAATTGCCGACGAGTTCCTCCAGGGCCTGCAGCGCTCTGTCCTCATCGGCGCCATCGATCCTTAGCGCCAGTACGCTGCCTTTGCCGGCCGCGAGCATCATCACCGACATGATGCTTTTACCGTCGACCCAACTCCCATCCTTGGCAACCTCGATCCGGCTGCCGAAGCGGCTCGCGCAGCTCACGAACTTTGACGCCGCCCGCGCGTGCAGTCCGAGCTTGTTGATGATGGTCAGTTCGCCCTCAATCACGGCATCGGCCTACTGTAATTCCCGGTGGCGTAACTGCAGCTGCGCGTGCTTGCCCGAAAAGTGCTGGAACAGCCGATGCGCCATGTACACGGAGCGATGCTGTCCGCCGGTGCAGCCTACGGCGACGGTGAGGTAGCTGCGACTGCTTTCCTGATAAGCGGGAATCCAGCGCTCGATAAAAGCGGCGATATCCGCGAACAGTTCGCCGGTAATCGCGTGTCCTTCGAGATAGTCCGCGACTTCTTTATCCAGCCCGGTTTTATCGCGCAACTCCGACGACCAGTGTGGATTGGGCAGCATACGCAGATCAAAGATCAGATCCGAATCGCCGGGAATCCCGCGCTTAAAGCCGAAGGATTGAACCAGAATGGACATCTCCTCGGCGTTTGACCCCACGAGGCGCTGGCGAATGGCATCGCGCAGCTCGTAAATGGTCATTGCCCGTGTATCCAGCGTGAGCGACGCAACGGCCGCCAGTGGCTCCAGCAGTTCACTCTCGCTGCGAATCGCTTCGGCCAGCGGCAGGGCTTCGCTGGACAGCGGGTGCCGGCGCCGGGTTTCGCTAAAACGTTTGATCAGGGTGGCCTCATCCGCATCGAGGTAAAGCACGCGACGCTGGACGTCGTCCGGGAGCGCATCAAGGGTGTTGCCAATCTCCTCGAGATCCCGTCGGGCATTGCGCGCATCGATACATACTGCGATGCCGCGATAGTGTTCGGGCAACCCGGGGCCTGTTTCGCGCACAAGCGCGGGCAGCAGCGATGCGGGAAGGTTGTCGATAGCGAAGTAGCCCTCGTCCTCGAGCTGATGCAGCGCGGTGCTTTTGCCCGATCCGGAGCGGCCGCTGATAATGATCAGATCCACTAGAGAGACCTGCCCGACCAGTCCAGGACGGTGTCGTACATGGCCTGGGGGCTGTCGCAGGCGCGCACAGCGTCGCGGAAGGCCTGGCGCGAGAATAGCCGCGCCAGATCCGCCAGAATATTCAGGTGTTCATCTGTCGCCTCGCTGGGGACCACCAGGGCAAATATCAGGTCGACGATTTCATCGTCCGGCGCATCGAAGTCCGCGGCACTGTCGAGGGTCAACAGCACCCCGCAGGCGACCTCGCAGTCGGCCAGACGGCAGTGCGGAATGGCGATGCCACCGCCCAGGGCGGTGCTGCCCAGTTTCTCTCGCGCAAGCATGCCCGAAACGAGTTCGTCAGGATGAAATTCCGCCTGCTCGCCACCGAGCACATGGGCGACGGTCTCGAAGAGGCGTTTTTTACCGCCTCCCTCCACGCGACAGAGGCAGCGCTCCGGGGAGAGCAGTTCTGCGATCTTGTTCATTGACGGGCTGTTCCCCTGCTCTTGGGCATTCCGGACGGGGCGAGGGAGTTCCTCGCCCGATTGCTTAAGTGCTCGCATGAGTCCTCAGTGAGGGCGGTGCTTCTCTTTGTGTTTGATCAGCTGACGATCCAGTTTGTCAGCCAGGGCGTCGATTGCCGCATACATGTCTTCGGAGTCGGCTGCGGCAAACAGGTCTTTGCCTGCGATATGTACGGTCGCTTCGGCCTTCTGTACCAGCTTTTCGAGGATCAGCGTAACTTCGACCATGGTGATCTGACTGTAGTGCCGCTGCAAGCGCTCAAACTTGG
>CAZGGN010000124.1:0-9007 GCA_964525195.1 uncultured Congregibacter sp. | reverse complement strand
CCAATGGCTCTGGCGCAGGCAGCAAACTTCGAATCTCCCGAAGTTGCTTTCTCAGCTCAAAAGTACCCGCCGGTCGCTCCCCGGGATCAATGGCCAGCAGCGAAGCGAGCAGACGCTGAATAGCTTCGCCCGCGTCGCGCGACACATCCGCACAGAGAGGGATCGCCCGTTCACCCTGGCGCAAACTACGCAGATCCAGGCCATCGTCACCATAAAACGGATGCCTGCGAAACAACATTTGGTAAATTAGCAATCCCAGCGCAAAAAAGTCGCTGGCCAGGCTTAGCGGCTCATCGCGGGACTGCTCCGGGGTCAGCGCTTCAGGGCTGCAGGCCTTGATACGATCGCCCGCCAACACCGATATTCCAAAGTCTGCGAGAACCGCCCGGCCCTGGACATCAATCAACACGTTGGCTGCCTTGAGATCACCGTGGACCAGTTGCGCTCGGCGTAAAGCCGCCAGGGCTGCCGCCAGATCCGACGCGATCGCCAGGGCATTTGCAGGGGGCAATGGTTCCTCCATCAGTGCCTTCAGGGTACAGCCAGGGACATAGCGCGTGACCAGCGCAAGGCGCTCACCGGATGCGACAACATCATAAATATCAACGGTCCGGGGGCTGTCCACCCGGGTTAGTTGCCAGGCCTCGGCTACCGCCCGACGACGACCGGAAAGCCTGCCCTGCAGGTGATAGAGCTTGATACAGACTCGGCGCGACAAGCGTGTATCCAGCGCGAGAAAGACCTCGGCCTGCCCCGCACTCGCCAGTCTTCGCAATACCCGGTATTGCGCTAAGCCCCGGAGCAAGCTTCAGTCCCGGACGCTGGCCACGGCATGCTCTCTTGCTTGTGCGTCCAAATCCGCTCGAACACCGCTGGCGCGCAGACGCGTCTCGAGTCCACGCTTTGATACCGCCAGGCGCTGTGCTGTCGCTGCCAGATCCCCGCGACAGGCGTCCAACATCGAGAGCAGTTCTCCGAGGGGCACGTCCGCGGCCAGACGACACTGGGGAATAGTTTTAAGACGGCGATAAATCGCAGGCCGGGAAACACCGAAACGACGTGCCAGCGCGGCAACCTCAAAATTCTCCTCGCGCCAGGCCGCGGCAAATTCCTCGTCAGAGATTTCCAACAAACGCGCCGGCTTTGGGGGCTCCTCGTGCACAGCGCTGCCGCTCGAATGAGCACAATCCGGCGCCTCCCCTGCACTCGGGCAAAAGCGCCGCAGCAAATCGGCGGGCAGACGCAACTCGCAATCTGATGCAGCGACGATCTGCCTTGCGGCGTGTTGTAATTCGCGCACATTGCCCGGCCAGTGATAGCAATGCAGCAGTTCAAAACAGCGAGCCCAGCGGGCCAGTTCACCATCGCTGGGCAGAGCGTCTGCCGACCCCGCCACGGCCCGCCACAACCCAGACAGCTCGGCGGCGGCAAGCAAACCGACATCTTCAATCCTGTCAGCGAGAGACGGCAAGCGGATCTCCAGCGCGCCCAGGCGATGCCGCAGGGCGGGCCTCAGGCCCTGCGCGGGATCATCAGGATCATGTTCCATTGCAGAGACCACGCGCAGATCCACGCGTGTATTGCGGCCACCCAGCACCTGTATTTCGCGCTCCTGCAGCGCGCGCAGTAATATGGGTTGCAGGCTGGCCGGGGCGTCGCCGATCTCGTCGAGAAACAGCGTACCGCTCTCGGCCTCCTGGAAATAACCCGGACGATCATTGTCCGCAATGCCGCCATATTCAACGCAACCCAGGGACCGCCTGCACGGTCGCTCAAATTATGAATTGCCCGGGCCACGCATTCCTTGCCGCTCCCCCTCGGGCCGACCAGAAGCACATCCCCGGGCATCCGGGCGGCGTTGCGAATAGCCAGCCTGAGCTGCTCCATGGCGGGACTGACACCGAGCAATCCGGGTACTGACTCTGCAAGGCCAGCCGAAGCATCGCCCACAGGCTGCAGACGACAATGCACGATGACGCTTTGTCCCAGCGTCAATACCACGCCAGCGCGCAGCTGCGCTTCCGGCAGCAAAATATCCCGATGAATTTCACGCGCGTTCAGTCGCAGGCGCGAGCATCCCGGCTCCCGGCACAAGCGCCAATTACCCGCTTCGGGCTCAAGCCGCAGGGCTCTGCGACTGACATGTGAATCCTGAATTCCCATCTGGGAACCGTGACAGCCACCCTCGGCGAATCCAAAACCCGGGGAATCGCGTCCCATCTCCAGCGCTACGGCGTCAAAGGGCAGCGTACTGCGCTGACCAATGCGTGAGAATTCCGGGTGAAAACCAATAACAAAGCACCATTCGAGGTCACCGCGCCCGGGGGACGAATCACAGAGCGCATCGAATTCGCAGGCCAGACTCAGCTCCCGGGTGTGCCTGCCTGGGTGCATAACCGTGCGGTTATCAAAGACGTTGCTCACGCTAAAACCCCCGTCACCAGCGCCAGAAAGCGGGCTATCAGGCGACTATCTGCTCAAGTTTTTTTCTTGAGCATAGCAGCGACTAAAGGAGATTTCTAAATCCATATCGCTCAGCGAAAAATCAGCCAGGCACCGATGAGCAGTAACCACAGCGCGGCGCTGCGGTAGAGGATGCCGCCCAGCGCACGGGCACCTGGCGCTTCAGCACAGGCGCTGTCACCGAGTTCCCTGAGCAAGAGGGGTGCCGGCGTTGTGTCCGCCAAATAGCTCAGGGGCCCGCGCTGACTCACAGCAATAAAGTTTCCAGTGAGGGCAAAGCTAAGACCCAGAAGTCGCGCCGGCGCCCAATCAGCCCAGCTCAGCGGACGAAGATAAACGGTATCCCCTTTGTCAGCGGCGAGGATCGCCAGCATGCGATACGCTACAGCGGCAATCGGTCCCGCGAGAACGAAGTAAAACAGCGGCGCGAACCAACGCGAATAGCCCGCATAAGCCAGACGTTGCCGGTCGATCTGCCGTGGCGCATCCGTTGCAAGCGGTCTATCCGCTGCTTCAGCGCCCGGCTCAGCACCGGGATCTGCTGCATCCTCCACCCCATCATCCATCAGGGGCGGCATCCAGAGATCTTCCAGGGCCGCCGATGCTGCGCTCGCATCGGTCGACAGTCTCGCCTCGTAGCGCTCCAGCGCTGTATGAAAATCCTCCCGACCCAGACTCCAGACCAGCAGGCCCGCCGTCGCCAGCATCTGTGGCAATCCAAACAGCCAGCCATCGAGTAGATCGAGTCCCCAGGCCAGCAGCACTGAAACCCCCAGGAGCACCAGCAGAGCCCGCAGGGCCGGCGCGTCGCTAAAGCCAGCGATAAAAGCATCCCAGCGACCGAGCCAGGCGTCACGCTGGAGTGGGTTGCCGTCCCGCAATACCTGATGCAGCGACAGGGCAATGATCATGGCCAAAAATGTCATAGCTCAGCATCTATCCTTGTTAACGGTGTCAGACCCCATCCGCGAGCAGACGACGCAGGCGCACCCATTCAAAAGCAGGACCGGGGTCCGTCTTGCGACCCGGTGCGATATCGCTGTGCCCCACTATCCCGCCTCGGGACAGCGTAGGGACGATTTGCCAAAGTTCCCTGATCAGCCGACTGAGGGCTAGGTACTGCGCACCGGTAAAAGCCAGGGTATCAGTGCCCTCCAGCTCGATCCCGATGCTGAAGTCATTGCAGTTTTCCCGCCCGGCCCAGGACGAGACCCCCGCGTGCCAGGCCCGTTCGTAGACCGACACAAACTGGGACAGCTCCCCGTCTCGGTCAATCAGAAAATGGGCAGAGACCTCGAGGCCTTCAAGCTCCGCATAAAACGGGTCTGAGGAGCAGTCCAGGGAGTTGCAGAACAAGGCCTCGATATCGCCGCTGCCAAAACACCCCGGAGGCAGCGAGATGTTATGTATCACCAGCAAATCAGGCCTGCAGCCTGCAGGTCTGGCGTTGGCGTTGGGAGACGGACGAGGGCACGCCCGGGGCAGCCAGCCATCCTGAAGAAGTGACTCACTCATGCTCTGCATTGTCTGCGCAGCCCCGCCGGGCGGCAAGGGCTGCAAGCGCTTTTCGTGCACTGTCCGCCACTGCTACCATAGTGCTCCCCTTTTCAGGACGGCTGACACGTGTCTGATCCGTTGTTTCAAGCACTATGAGCGCCATTCTTCCCCGAGTGCCCGAGACGGTGGTGCAGCGCAATGTCGAGGCCGCACTGCTCGAAGATGTCGGCAGTGGTGATATCACTGCCGAGCTACTGCCCGCAGACCGGATCAGCGAGGCCACAATCATCACCCGCGACGACGGCGTGATTTGCGGCCGCCAATGGGTCGACCGGGTCTTCGCCACTGTCGATGATCGCATCGATCTGGAATGGTGCGTGGACGATGGCAGCCGGGTGAGTGCCGGGAATGTGTTACTTCGCGCAACAGGCCCCGCCCGGGGACTGCTCACCGCAGAGCGCACGGCGCTGAACTTCCTGCAGACTTTGTCGGGCACAGCCAGCAAAAGTTACGAGTATGCGCAGCGGGTTGAGGGCACCGGGGTTCGCCTGCTGGATACGCGCAAGACGCTTCCCGGCATGCGCGATGCGCAGAAATACGCGGTGCGCTGCGGTGGCTGCCACAACCACCGCATTGGCCTCTACGATGCCTTTTTGATCAAGGAAAACCATATCCTCGCCTGCGGTGGGATACACGCCGCAGTGATCCGCGCGCGGGAGAGTGCCCCGGGCAAACCCGTCGAGGTAGAAGTCGAGACTATGGATGAGCTGCTCCAGGCTATCGACGCCCGCTGCGAGCGCGTGATGCTCGATAACTTTGATCTGGCCATGCTTCGTGAAGCGGTAAAAGTCACTCAGAGTCGCGTCGAACTCGAAGCCTCGGGTAACGTGACGCTGGAAACGCTGCGCCCGATAGCCGAAACGGGCGTCGACTTTATTTCCATTGGCGCGCTCACCAAGGACTGCAAATCCCTCGACCTGTCGATGCGTCTGAGCTAGTTCTCGGGTTCAATCAGTGCCGCCGACCTACCCCAGGGGCCGGGCGCTGACCAGCACACCGTTGCGATCCGCATAGATATAGTCACCGCTTCGCACCGTGGTGCCGCCGATCTCAATCGCAATGCCCTGCTGCCCCTCACCCCGCTTGTCGGTCTTCTGCGGACAGCAGCCCAGGGCCTTGATCCCGAGATCCAGGGTGTCGAGAATTTCCACATCGCGTACGGCACCGGCGATGACAAACCCCGACCAGCCATTGGCTGCAGCCTTTTCCGCCAGCTGATCACCGAGCAGGGCTCGACGCAGAGACTCCCCGCCATCGACAACCATAACCTTCCCCTCCCCCGGCTCCTCAACCAGGGCCTTCACCAGCGAGTTGTCTTCAAAACATTTGATCGTGAGCGCGATGCCACTGAAGCGATCGCGCGCGCCAAAGTCCCGCCAGGGCAACAGCAGGGCGCGCGCTTCGGGCGCCGCATCGGCCAAATCCGGGGTACTGAAGTTCGACATCATCAGAGCCAGTCCACGGGATATTGCTGCACAGCGCCGGTGGCGTTGAGCAGGGCCCCGGCATAGCCTTCGCAGCGCGGCAGGATGCTCTGCATGTAGAACGCGGCAGTCGCGACTTTGCGTGGGTAAAAATCATTGTCACTGCCCGCGGCGACCTGCCTGCTGGCAAGCGCTGCGCCACGCGCCAGCTGCCAGCCACCGAACAAAAAGCCCGTTTGCATCATGTAATCAAAGGCCGCGGCACGAGCGGCCTCGGGGTTCTCTGCCAGCATCTTCAGCACTGCCTCACTGGAGGCTTCATGGCCGGCTACCGCATCCAGCAGACGCTGCCCGATATCGCTGAGCTGTCCTTCAACACTCGCCATCGCCTGTGCATCGCTGCGAATCTCGTTCAGTACCCGCGCCATCGTCGAGCCACCGTCACGATCGAGTTTACGCCCGACCAGATCCGCTGCCTGTATCCCGTTCGTGCCCTCATAAATGGGGGTAATGCGGACATCGCGCAGATACTGCGCGGCGCCCGTCTCCTCGACGTACCCCATGCCGCCATGCACCTGCACGCCCAGAGAGGTCAGCTCCACCCCTACTTCAGTCATCCAACCTTTCACCACCGGAATCATCAGATCGATCCGCGCCTGCTGAGCCTCGCGCTCGCCCTCACTGCCGTAATGCGCAAGATCCATGGTCACCGCTTCACTGTAAGCCAGGGCGCGCATGGCTTCCGTCAATGCCTTCATGGTCAACAGCATGCGCTTGACGTCCGCATGCTGAATGATGGCTACGCCACCCTGAACCCGCTCCCGAGCGTAGGCCAGGGCCTGCTGGTAGGCGCCTTCAGAGGCTCCCAGCCCCTGCAAGCCCACCTTCAAACGGGCCTCATTCATCATGGTGAACATACAGGCCAGCCCGCGGTTCTCCTCGCCAACAAGATAGCCGACCGCCCCACCGTGATCGCCAAAGGCCATCACACAGGTCGGGCTGCCATGGATACCCATTTTATGTTCCGTGGACACCGGGTACACATCGTTGCGCGCGCCGAGAGTGCCGTCGTCGTTGACCAGAAACTTGGGCACGAGAAACAGGGAAATCCCCCGCGAGCCCTCTGGGGCGTCAGGCAGTCGTGCCAGGACGAGATGAACAATATTGTCCACTGCGTCGTGATCACCCCAGGTGATATAAATTTTCTGCCCTGTAATAAGGTAATGATCGCCGCTGGGCACCGCCCGGGTTTTCATCGGACCGAGGTCTGAACCGGCACCGGACTCAGTCAGGTTCATGGTGCCTGTCCACTCCCCGCTGTGCAGCTTCTCCAGATAGCTTTGCTTTAGGGTGTCACTGCCATGGGCGGCGATAGCCAACGCCGCACCGCTGCTGAGAAAGGGCGCCAGGGCAAAGGCCATGTCAGCGCCATTCCACATTTCTGAAGCCGCAGTTGCATAGAGCTCAGGAAGCCCCTGACCGCCAAACTCCCTATCGGCAGAAATCCCGAACCAGCCGCCAGCGGCCAGCTGCTGCATCGCCTCAGCGTAGCCCGGCGTGATAATCACTCGCTGCTCTTCACAGCGGGCCGGATGCATATCGCCCGCACGGCGCAGGGGAGCCAGAACCTCAGCCGCCAGCTTCCCGCCTTCTTCCAGCAATGCAGCGGTGAGATCCTCTCCCACGCCTAGGTCCGCGAAGCGAGGCAAGCTGCCCAGGGTTTCCTCCACACGTAGCACTTCGTCAATCACGAAGCGCATGTCCTCCAGGGGAGCGCGATACATAAAATCCTGCCTTTTGTCGCCTTGATGATTTAGCCGCCGTGCGTCCGGCACACCGCGGTGCGCCAGTATAAAGGCTTGGCACTGAGGCGACATCATCGCGATACTGCACGGTCCAGGACCTCTCGGACCGACGCCATGAACCTGCACCGCATCGATCTCAACCTGCTTGTTTACCTCGACGCACTGCTGCGTGAACGCAATGTCACCCAGGCGGCGCAGCAGCTGAACCTTTCCCAGCCAGCCATGAGCAACGGCTTGCGCCGCCTTCGCACGCTGTTTGACGACCCACTGCTCGTGCGGACCTCGGAAGGCATGACCCCAACCGAGCGCGCCCTCGAACTTGAGCCTTTGGTACGCGATGCGCTGACGCGAATCGATCAGGCAGTGCAGCCCCGGGCTGCGTTTCGTCCCCGGGAAGCGCGCGGCGTGTTCCGCATCATGGCCAGTGACTACGCCGAATCCACACTGTTCCCCAGTGTGCTGGGAGAGCTGCGCAGTCAGGCGCCGGGGGTCACTCTGGACATCATGACTCCGTCGGACGTGAGCTTTCTTGACGTGGAGCGGGGCAAAGTCGACATGGTGATCAACCGCTTTGACAGTATGCCCCAGTCCTTCCATCAGATTCCCCTGTGGGAGGACAGTTTCTCCTGCCTCCTGAGTCCGACTCATCCGATTCTGAACGACTTCACCCTGGACAATTATCTGAAATCCGATCACGTCTGGGTGAGCAAGACAGGAATGGGGGTAGGTGTTGGCGTCAATCCGGATGATGTGCAGCGACTGGGCTGGGTGGACGCGGCACTCAATCGACTCGGCAAGAAGCGCCAGATCCGGGTCTTCACCCGACATTACCAGGCCGCCATGACGCTGGCTGAGCACAACGACCTGATTGTCACCCTGCCCACCCGCGCCGCGTTGCTCAAGCGCGACAACCCGCGTCTGGTGCGGCGCGATCCGCCGCTGGAGATTCCACCTCTGGAGCTGAAGATGGCCTGGAGCCCGCTGCTCCAGCACAATCCCGGGAATCGCTGGCTGCGCAAGCTGATTGTGGACACGGCACGTCGTATTGTCGCCGACGGACTTCATTCACAAAGTGAATGATGGCGATCATAGTGATAGCCTTGGGGAATTATCTGTCGGTCACTAGAATTCAAGCTTCTTGATTAATCAGTACAAGCAAAGGAGTCGCGCCCATGACAACTCGGGTTTCACGTGCCGGACTACAGGTTGCGCCGGTCATCGCCGAACTGCTGGAAGAACAGATCTGCCCGGGCACCGGTGTTGAACCCGATCATTTCTGGGCATCCCTGACGGCGATAGTCACCGAACTGCGTCCGCGTAACGAAGCGTTGCTGGCGATCCGGGAGGATATGCAGAAGCAGATCGACACCTGGCATCGGGAGCATCCGGGAGCAGGCTACGATCGCGCCGCCTACAAGCAGTTTCTTCAGGATATCGGCTACCTGCTACCGGAGCCTGCAGCCTTCACGATTACTACAGAAAACGTAGACCCGGAGGTCGCGACGCTGGCGGGCCCCCAGCTGGTCGTACCCGTGATGAACGCGCGCTACGCCCTGAACGCGGCGAACGCGCGCTGGGGCAGCCTGTATGATGCGCTCTATGGCACGGATGTGATTCCCGAAGCCGACGGAGCTGAGCGCGCCGGGGGATACAATCCGATTCGCGGTGCCAAGGTCATCCACTGGGCTCGGGACTTCCTCGATCAGTACTTTCCGCTCGATGGTGGAAGCCACCACAACGCGACGTCCTACACAATTG
>CAZGGN010000123.1:2092-9115 GCA_964525195.1 uncultured Congregibacter sp. | reverse complement strand
ACCCGATCCGCGGCGCTACCCAGCAGTACCGCACCTACCGCGGGTGTGCCCATAGCCACCACTGCCCAGAGGCTCATCACCCGACCGCGATAGTCTTCCTCGACCATCAGCTGGGTGATGGCCTGGCAGGCGGTACCGATCGTGGTTGTGCAGAGGCTCACCAGGCCGATGGCCAGCGCGACCATCCAGACTTCGCTCCACAGGCTGGCGCTCAGCAGGGTCATGGCCGACAGGGACAGGCCCAGCAACACCAGGTGGAACAGGCGCCGCAGACGACCGCTCTGGCGGGATACCAGCAGGCCGCCGAGAATGGAGCCAGTGCCCGCCGCAGCGGTCAGCGTGGCGAGGGTGGCCGAGTCACCGTTGAGTAACTTCCCGGAGACCGCCGGCAGCAGCTCAATTACCGTACGCCCGAGCAACCCGCTGGCCAGCGTGAGGATAAAAACGTTACGGATCGAGTCGTGATTGCGCAGATAGCTCACCCCCGCGCGCAACTGCGCGGCAAAGGACCCCCGGGACTCCAGCGGTGCCTCGCGCGCGGTGCCGGTCACCCGGGTCAGGAGCAACACGGCGCCGACGCAGAGCAGGGCCGAGGCCCCGAAGGCGAGCGGCATCGACGACACGGTTAATAGCCAGGCGCCGAGCGCCGGGCCCAGGATACGTGAGGTATTAAAAATCATCGCCGAGTAGCCGATCGCGCTGGGCAACGCGCCCCGCTCCACGAGTCTTGGCAGGAAGGCCAGACGAATCGGCGTATGCGCCGAGGTCACCGCGCCAAAGGCCAGGGCCAGGCCGCCCAGTGCCGGCAGCGTGAGCAGTTCAAACGCTGCGATTGTCCCCGCCAGCGCAGCGAGCACGCCCTGAAGGCCGATGGTGACCAACAGACCGTTGCGCGGATCAATGCGGTCGGCCGTAATGCCAAACACCGGCGACAGTAAAAACGTCGGAATCAGCATCAGGCCGGCAATCGCACCAACCCAGAAAGCCGACCCGGTCAGCTCCCAGGCGGCCCAGCCAAACAGGAAACGAATCAGCCAGCTGCCCAGCGTCGACAGACAGGTCGACGGAAAATAAATCCGGAAGCGAGGCTGGGCAAAGGCGGAGCTGTGGTCCGCTTCTACAGGCTCCACCTGCCCGGGCCCCGAGAAGCTTATTCCGGCTTTTTGAACAGCAGGGTCATGCGCGAGGACTCACCGATCGCCTTCATTGCCGCGGCACGTTCGGGATTGTCCCGGCTGCCCGACAGGGTCGGCGGGAGTCGCCATACGATGTCGTCTTCGGTCGGCTGATCCAGGGGGTTTTCGTTGACGTCTGACTCACCCAGCAGCTCAAAGCCGCCGGCTTCAAAGCTGGCGATCACCCGGCTCTTCTTGAGATACCCCGCCGAGCCATCCGCCCAGCTATCGGCGGCATCCTCCGGGGCCATGTGCTGTACCACGCCGACCACGCCACCGGGTTTCAGCGCCGCTTTGGCGTCCGCGACGGCTGCACTCAGAAATCCGCCCTGGGATTCAAAGCGTGCAAGATTGTGCAGTGCGCGGATAAACAGCACCGCATCAGCCTGACCGGCCAGGCGCTCTGGCAGATGGCCGAACTGGAAGGCGTCAATATCCGCTACGGGCGCGTCGAACCAGGTCGCGGCCTCCACGCGCCAGTCCTCGGCCCAGGTTTCCTTGGCCTTGAGTTGCTCCTCGGAGTAAAACCCGAACAGGGGGAACAGCGCCGTATCGTAATCCGCGCCGATCAGGCTGCCCTCGCTGCCCAGGTAAGGCGCCAGAATCTTGCTGTACCAGCCGCCGCCGGGCAGGGCTTCAACCACCGTCATCCCCGGCTCAATGCCAAAGAACGCCAGCGTCTCGGCCGGGTGACGATAGGCGTAGCGTGCGCGAACCTCCTCCGGTTGCGTCGCCAGCACACGCGCCAGGGGATCTTCGGCGGGAGCGACATTTGCCTCGGCCGCGACCGGGGCCGATGACATGGACTCCGCTGTTGCCGCGCTGTCTTCAGCAGGCGGCTCGGACTGCTGGCAGGCGGCGAGGGCGAGGGACAGGCCCGCGGCCAGCAGGGTGCGAGTGGGGAAATTGATCATAAAAAGCTCCTGTACAGTCTTGCCGGCGGCGCAAAGCCCTGCCGGGGATTGTTTGTGTCTGTCTGAAGTCAGCGTCGGGGCAGTATACGCGCTGCATACGCAGAGCGTTTAACCCCGCGCCTTGTTTCTCGGCGCATGGCAGTACACAGGCAACGCTGGACCCACCGTGCGCTCTTCTTTATCGTGCGCAACTTAACGTTGCGCGAGAATCTGGCATGGATAACTTTGAAAACACCGTAGGCTTTATCACTGGCGGCGCTGCCGGTATCGGACTGGGAGTCGGGCGCGCGCTCGGCCGCAGGGGGATGACGCTGGTTCTCGCGGACATCGAACCCGAAACCCTTCAGAGCGCCGCCGAAGATCTGCGCGCTGAGGGCATCAAGGTCCATACCGAGGTACTGGACGTGAGCGATGCGGATGCTTACCGGGCGGTAGCCGAACGCACCCTGGCCGAGCATGGAAAACTGAACTTTCTGTTTAACAATGCGGGCGTCGGCGGTGGGTTTAATCTCGCCGGGGATACCCCCCTTGAGGACTGGCGCTGGGTCGTGGACGTCAACTTACTGGGCGTGGTGTACGGCGTGGAGTTTTTCCTCCCCGCCATGCGCGCCTCGGGTGAACCGGGCTACATCATTAATACAGCGTCACTGGCAGGACACCTTGGCAACACCGGGATGGGCTCCTATACGGCGACCAAATTTGCCGTAGTGGGTTATTCGGAAGTACTCCGGCAGGAGCTCGCCCAATCGAAGATTGCCGTGTCGGTGCTCTGCCCGGCCTGGGTTAAAACGCGGATCGCCGAGAGCCTGCGCAATCATCCGAACCCCGCGGTGGCGGCGCAGGTAGAAGGCAAGGCCAGCGAGGTAGGCCGCATTATAGAAATGGAGGGCATCAGCGTGGACGCACTCGCCGAGAGAGTCCTGCAGGGCATGGGCAGCGAGACTTTTAACCTGTTTACCCATCCGGATTTCTGGCCCCTACTGGAGCAGCGACTCAACAGAATTTCGGCGGACTACCGCGAAGTCATGCCGGCCTAGGGTTCTTACCCTCCCGGCGGATTCAAGGCAGCGCGGAGCTGGCAATGCAGGACTTGCTTCGAGTACTTTCAATTGCGATTGTCCTCGCAATTGCGGCATTTATCGCTCTGGGGCTGATGAATCAAGCTCGGGGACTGCCCGCCGGGTCAATGCAACTTGTCCGGGAGTGGCAGCGTAGCCTCAAAGAAGAGCTGGCACAGCTGGGCGACGCGCTACCGCAAACGTTGTCCGGGCCGCGCAAGGCCCGGCAAGGCCAGGGGACGGGCAGCGCACTCCAGCAGCTGCGCGAAGCGATTGGGTGCAGCTCTCCCACCGCCCGGGCCGAGGATCCGGGTAGCGAGCGCGAAGCCTATGTCTGGAGTGACGCCCAGGGCGTCAGGACCTTCTCCGATAGCCCCCCGGCCGGCGTCGCGAGTTCAAAACTGACGCTACAGAGCGGGCACCCGGAATTCTTTGTCTCCGTGCGCAGCGACAACGCGGTGATACCTGCACGGTTTGAGGGTCAGATAGCCGCCGCGGCGAAGCGCGCCTACGAACAGTGGCGGGACTGGCTGGGGGACGAGGCCGTGGTTCGCTCACATATCAATGTGCGTTTTCTCGGCGATGAAACGCAGTTTCGGGAAATCTATGGCAACTCAGGCAACGATGACTGGCGACCTGTGGGCTTTTACCGCATTCGCAGCAATGAGGCCCTGATACTGTACACACCGGGCTACCAGCCCACGGCGCTGTCCACCGCCTTTCACGAGATGTCACACCTGGTCACCGCCTGGCATCTCGGCCCCACGCCGCCCTGGCTCAACGAGGGATTAGCCGAACATTTCGAAACCATGCAGGTCAGTCAGCAAAGCGCACGCTTTGCGGACAACGCCTATCACATGGAATTACTGCGCAGCGAAGGGCCCGTGCCACTGGCCGATATTGTCAGTCTGTCGGGCAAAGAGTGGATGGCCCGGGATACGGAGCGGCGCTACGCCAGCGCCTGGTCGCTAATCGCCTTTATGCTCGATACCCAGGCCGGTCAGCGCACCCTGAAATCAGTGATCAATCAGGCTTACGCGCAGCGCTGTGAGAGCGGCAACGACCTCGAGCAAGCCCTGGCGAGCTACCCCGGCGGCATCACGGCGCTGGAAAAAGACTGGCTGACATGGCTCAACGCGCGTTACTCGGCGCGCTCACCCGCATACACGACGCGACCGTCCAGCAGCGTCAGGCGCACCGGCGTGCCATAGATAGTCTGCGGTGCGATGCTGAAGAGATTGCGCTCGAGCAACACCAGATCAGCGCGCTTGCCCACCTCGATACTGCCAATCAGCGATTCCATACCCAGCGCGCGCGCCGCCTCGAGGGTGTAGGCTCGAAGCAGATCGCCCAGCGCAACCCGGCCGCCGGGCATCGCCTCCTGAGGGCCCATGTCACCACCGTCAAAATAGGGCACACCCTGACCGGTCACCCCTACCTGTATAGAAGCCAGGGGATTCGCCTGACCCACCGGTGCATCAGAGCCGCCAATGACCGGAATGCCCGCGGCAATCAATTGCTCCGCGGGCATGAGGTTGGCGTATTGCTCGTCGCTCAGGAAAGGGCGATTCAGATTGACCATCGAATCATTCTGCTGATCCCAGAGCATCGTCAGCTGCATATAGGCACCGAGATCCTTCAGCGCCGCGTAGTCGCCGGAACGCACCAGGTAATCGTGAGCAAACACCGGCCGGTTGTTCGGCTGTCCTCGCGCCTCAGAGCTCGCCCGCAGCAGGCGTAGCCCCTGACTGATCGCCGCATCGCCCACCGTATGGAAGTGAAGCTGATAGCCCATGGACTCAAACGCCGTCATCCAGCGCAGAAGCTGCTCCTCGTCCTCAAAGAACTGGCTGCCGTGATGCCCGAGCCCGGGATACGCAAAACTCAACAAGGCGGTCTGATTCTCCATCACCCCGTCGAGCATCAGCTTGATCTGCGCCACGCGCAGCGTCGGGTCATCGTCCTCAAACAGCGACTCAGTCCCGGCGAAGTCTTCCTCCCAATCGGGTCCCACCCAGAGCGCGAGCATCGCTCTGGCGTTGAGTTCACCGCGATCCCTGATGCTCCGATATTGCGCCACGCGATCAGCATCAACTCCCGCATCGACCAGCGTCGTAATACCGTAGCCGTTGAACTTCGCCACGGCCGCTATCAGGGCCGCCTCCTGTTGCTCGCTGCTAAAGTCCGGCAGCACGGGGCGCAGGACTTCCATCGCCCGTTCGCGGAGGGTGCCCTGGGGGCGGCCATCGGCGAGGCGCTCGATATGCCCACCCGCGGGATCCGGCGTATCCGCATCGACACCGGCGCGCGCAAAAGCCTCGCTGCTCGCCCAGGCATTGTGCCCGTCCTCGGCGGTAAAAAAGCCGGCCATGCCCTCTGGCAACACAGCATCCAGCGCCGCCGCACTCGGGCGACTCGCCTCAAAGGCCCCGAGGGCCCAGCCCCGCCCGACCAGCCAGTCCTCACCTTTGCGATCTTCGGCGCACTCGGCGATGCGAGCCAGAATGCGCAGGCGATCGCCGATGCCGCTGAGGTCACACTGAATCGTAAGCCCGAGGCCGACGCCGACCGGATGGGCATGTGCGTCGATAAATCCGGGCGCGAGCAGGCCGTCACCGATATCGATCTGCCGCGTGGCAGGTCCGATATGGGACCTTGCGCCGGCGCTTGAACCGACGTACACAATGCGTCCATCGGCTACGGCGACCGCCTCGGCACTTTCTCCCGTCGCGGTAAAGATCGCGCCGCCGCTGAAGAGAATCTCCGCCGGCGCGGCCAGGGTCGCAATCGGCGCAATCGCCCCCAGCACCAGCACCAACAACAAAGGCGCAACTGTAGCTTTTTTGAAACGAGCTTTAGGTAGAGGCATAACCCTGTTCTCCGATGATCGTCGCAACGTCAGCTCAGTCGACCTGACAGGAACCCGACTGACTTAACTGGCGTTTAATCAATTGAAGTGGCGCTAAAGGACTTCAAAGGTCACGCCGGCGTGGTTGTGCAGTCGCTCGCGCAAGCTGTCGCCCATCACCACAGCGGCGGTCAGACAGCCCCCCTCGCCTTTCGGGGTCTGGGACAGACAGATCGCAGCTTCGGCGATCATCTTTGAGGTGGATCCATAACCGGGGTCTCGATCACCCTTGACCTCGACAGTCGCTGTGTCGCCGGCGTCATTGCTGCCGATGTAGAGAATGTCGTAAAAGCCGGCTTCGCGCTCTTCCCTGCCTGGACCTTCACCGGGCTTGAGGGACATATCGAGGCCGAAATCGCCGCCGGGCGCTTCCGGCTTTTCCTCGCCGAGCAGTATCATCTCGTCGTACACCAGATCAGTGCCGTAGGCATGGCCCAGCAACTGGTTGGAGCGATGCACGTTCTTGGTATTGATCGACGCCATGATGAAGGGGCCCGACCAGTTATTGAGATCCTCCTCAAACAGCATCTTGTTGCCCGCCGGCTGTTCTGGCCCGGTAAAACCCGCGGTCAGCACAAAGGGATTGGCCAGATCTGCAAACAAATCGGGGTTGGCCTTGATGGAGGCCATCGTCGCGCTGAAAGATGCCACGGTGCCGCCGGACGCGGTGCCGCGCATCGCCTTCACACGGCAGCGCACCCGTGACAGGGGTGCACCAAACTTCGCCTGCGCGACCTGCTGCAGCAGATGCACCCCGAGGTCTGAGGGCAGTGAGTCAAAACCGCAGGAGAACACAATCCGCGCACCGCTCGCTTTCGCCGTCGCATCGTGCGCGGCGATCATATCCCGCATCCAGAGCGGCTCACCGTTGAGGTCGACGTAATCGGTACCCAGCCGGGCGCAGGCCTCGAGCACCTTCGATCCGTACTGCTGATAGGGCCCCGCAGCGCTGAGCAGCACCCGGGTGG
>CAZGGN010000123.1:0-2082 GCA_964525195.1 uncultured Congregibacter sp. | reverse complement strand
CGGCGGCCTGATCTTCGCTGTCGGCAACCACCAGGGGCACACTGGCATCGATACCCAGAGCCTCTCTTACCTGCTCCAGCTTGGCGAGATTCCGCGCTGCCATAGCCCAGCGAAACTCGCCGCTGGCGCCGTAATTCTCATAAAGGTATTCGCAAATCAGCTGACCGGTAAAACCGGTCGCGCCAAAGACCAGAATGTCGAAATCTCGCTCGTCTGCCATAAAATTATCCTGCCTGTAACAAAAGTGTTTTGTGCGGCCCTGGCTCGGTCGGGGCGCGTGCTGAGCCTGGAGACTAGACCCCCGGGCTGTGTCCGGGCAAGCGAGGGCTAGCTCAAATCCAGCGCGTAGGCCCGCAGTACCGACAGCGGCACGGCCTCGGTAGCTCGTCGATGCGTGCGACGCAGATACACGCGGGGGGCTTTCCCCGCTTCGTGGGCCTCAAGCCAGCGCGTTGCACAGAGGCACCAGCGATCACCCGCTTTTAATCCGGGGAATCCGTACTCGGGCGCCGGAGTCATCAGATCGTTGCCCCGGCTGCGCGAGAAGCGCAAAAACTCATCGCTTAGCTCAACGCACACCGTATGCGAACCGCGATCCTCGGCGCTGGTGTTGCAGCAGCCGTCGCGGAAAAAACCGGTGATCGGGTCCTGACCACAGGCCTCGAGGGGCTCATCAAATACATTCAGCGATTCGTACAGTTTCATCGTGCAGGTCCTTCCGGGGACGATGGCTGCGACGCCGTCCGCAGCGCGTCGTCAATCCAGGATCTGGCAAAACGTGAGAAGCGCTGCATTTGCAGCGCCACCGCCGCGTCCAGCGCCCTCACCGCCTCGTCGCCCTGCCCCTTGGTGACGGTATCCACGATCGACGCCTCCTCGCCCGAGCCGGTCCATTCAAACCCCGGATCCGACACAAAGCGCATGGGCATGTAGTTTTCCAGCGTCGCATCCAGTGCATCGCCCGCCGCCACACTGTCGACCGTCAGCACATCGCGCAGCGTCGTTTCATCAAAGGTCGGGGGCGCCAGGGGCTGCGCGATGGCGGCCAGTATCAGATTATCCCAGTCGCGCTGCTCCTGGGCTCGCTGCACGCGCTGGTATTGGTAGGACTCGAGAACCCCGTGGCGATTGGATACCAGCTGTACCGCGGCCTCAGTCTCGCCGGTGACAACAGACCAGAGCGCTGCGGCAGTACTGACACCTGGCAGGGGCTGGGCATGATAGGGCTGAGTGAGGTCACCCACGTAATGCAGCCCCCAGCCGGTGAATCGCCAGGCCCAGTAGTCGTGCCCCGTTGCAAAAGCAAAACGCGCCAGCTCCCGGTAAAGGGAGCTGCGCCACTCGGGATAAGTGCGCAGCAGGTCCGGCTGCAGCGTCCGCGTCAGCCAGTCCAGGTGATAGAAGCCCATATGAAAAGGCGCCTGGGAGCTGTAATCGAGGTTGGGGTTACCAAAGGGCTGGTCGGCAAAGCCGTAGTCTTTACCAAACGCCGTACCGTTGTTGGCGAACAGGCCAATGTCGAGACCAAAATCCGGTTCGTCGCTGGCACTGGCGACCACATGCGCCGGCGCAACGCGATCACCGGGCATCAGGGCCAGATAGACGATGTCATTGTGCGACGCACCGCCTGCCAGAAAGCTGAGGTCACTGAATGCCAGAGCCGGCTCCCGACCGGACAGAGCATCGTCCACGGTAGTCTGGCGATAGAGTGGATAAGCGAGGGTCGGATTCACCCGTATGGCGCGCAGAAAAGCCCCGCGCAGATTGTCCGCGGCGGGATCCAAGGCCAGCGCTTCGGGCCGCGGGGCATAGTGTGGCAGCTGCTCCCGGGACCACTGCTCGTGTGCCTCCAGTACCGCCGACAGTCCCGGCGCCTCCGCCTCGAGAAAGTCATCCAGCGATTCGACTTCCAGGGTGGGCGACAGCATCTCGGGCATTGTGCGCAACAGAGGCCAGACCAGACTCGCGTGGTCAGACCAGCTCAGGGCGGCGGTGCTTACAAAAGACAAAGCAGCGGACAGGATCCATCGCGTCAACACGGTATTCACTCCAGAGGGTGGACGGCAGCGCGAATCATACCGT
>CAZGGN010000122.1:630-9135 GCA_964525195.1 uncultured Congregibacter sp. | reverse complement strand
TGGTTGCGAGAGCGCTTATATCGCGATGGATCCCAACAATCCGCGCTATACCTATGGCGGCTGTTATCTCGGATTGATCGACGAGTTCGATACGCAGACCCGTATCAGCCGCTCGATCAAGGCCTATGCAGAGACCGGTTTAGGGCAGCTGGCCCGGGATTCGAAGTATCGCTTTAACTGGAATGCGCCGATCCATGTCTCGCTGCACGATCCGCAGGTGATCTATCACGGCGGCAATGTGTTGCTCAAATCAGTAAATCGAGGCTTTGACTGGACGGAGGTCAGCCCGGACCTGACCCGTAACGAGGATGACAAACAGGGGCAGGGGTCCGGTCCCTACACCAACGAAAACATCGAGCAATACAACACAATCTTCGCCTTCGCCGAGAGCCCGCATGGTGCCGACACACTTTGGGTGGGCACTGACGACGGCCTGGTGCACGTGACCCGCGACGGTGGCGCGAGCTGGACGGATGTCAGCCCCCGGGGTGTGGGTCGCGGTCTGGTGAACGCCATCGAGGTTTCACCGCACGACCCGGCGACGGCCTATGTGGTGGTAATGAAGTACAAGGAGGGCGACAACAAGCCCTACGTATACAGGACCTCGAATTACGGGCGCAGCTGGACGTCGATCAGTAAAGGGCTGCCCCAGGCGCATTTCGCGCGGGTAGTTCGAGAGGACCCGGAGCGCCCCGGACTGCTGTTTGCGGGCATGGAGCGCGGTCTCTTTGTCTCGTTCAATGGGGGCGATGACTGGCGAGCGATGCAGACGAATCTGCCCATTGTGCCGATTACGGACCTGATGCTCAGGCGCAATGATCTGGTGCTCGCCACGCAGGGACGTGCCTTTTGGGTGCTGGACGACATTTCGCCGCTGCGCCAGTTCGACGCCGCCCATGAGCGCAATATCCAGCTGTACGCGCCCTCCGAGGCTTACCGTCTTGTGCCCACGGAAGGCCGCGCAAGCGGGGGCGAGAGCGCAGCGCCGAGCGCACCGGATGGTGCAGTGGTGTATTACTCGCTGCCGGAGGCGCTGGATCTGGAAGAGGACTCGCTCACCCTGGAGGTGCTCAGCGCCGAGGGTGAGGTCATCCGCAGTTTCTCAACGGATCCGAAAAAGGGCGTAGCGGGCGGCGGTGCCGGATCCAACTACGCGCTTCCCGGCGAAAAAGGCATTAATCGGGTGGTCTGGGATCTGAGGACTGACTCCACTGCAACCCTCAATTACGATGTGGTTTATGGAGCCGGTCCCGACAAGTCGATCTCCGGCTACCGCGTGGCCCCGGGCAGCTACACGCTGCGCTTAAAACAGGGCGACATAAGCCTGGAGCAGGATGTTGAGGTCCAATGGGACCCGATTCATCGCTACGACGCGGAAAAAATCGCCGAGCAGCAGGCATTCGTCGCAGAGGTCTTTGGCATGATCGATGACATCTACACCCGGATAGGGAGCCTGCAGAGCATTCAACAGCAGGTCGAGCTGCGCAAATCGCTGGCGAGCGAAGGCGGTGACGACATCGTTGCCGACGCGGCGAAGACCCTGCTTGAGGCGCTTGAGGGCTGGCAGAAGTCAGTGACGACGCCGGAGCGGGAGACCTTTCAGGACGTGCTCAACTTCCACCCGCGCATTGATGCATTTCTGATTGACGTGTATCAACAGGCAGACAAGGCGGTGCTGGGGCTGACCCGGGGGCAGCGCGAGCGCCTGGACGATCTGCGGCCGCAGTGGAGGGCGGCCATGAGCGCCTGGGATGACCTGCTGTCGAAGGATGTTGCTGCGTTTAACGCACTGGCAGGTCCTGCCGTTGCGACACCAGACTGGGACTAGCATTTGATAGACAAAGCCGGGCCAGACCCCTTCGGGGCCCTGGCCCGGTTTTTTTTTCGACTGCCTTTTGGCCTCAGCGCGTCAGCGACTGCCCCGGAACCCAGGGCGCGTCACTTTCAGCCAAGGCCTCTTTGATGTTCGCGAGCAGTCCACTGCGCATGGCTTCGGCCCGCGCGCTGATTTCTGTGAGTGATTGACTGCCAATTTGCAGGTCTTTGCGCTGGGTATCGGTGGGTGGCATGCGCGTATTCATGGCCCGGGCAGCAGAGCTGATCCGTCGCGCCGCGCTGTGACTCATGTACTCGCTCAGGCGCTGCCGGGCCGGATTGCCCCTCAGCAGAAACCGCAGTTCGGCAATTTCTGCAGTCAGTGCATCAATCTGCATTTGCAGCGAAGCGTCGGCCTGGGGTGAGGCATCAAAGGCCGCGCGGAGGTAGCGAACTTCCTCATCCACGGTCTTGAGCAGGGTATCCAGCCCACTGAGGCGACGTTTGGCATCGGTCACCGCTCGGTGGAATTCGGTGACCGCCGCATAGTCCACCGCAGTCCCGAGGGACTCCAGAGCCAGCAGTTCGAACGCCTGTGCCCTGCCCAGAGTCTCGCTGTCGTCCGGGCCGACCCGTAGCAATTGCGCGCTATAGCGCCCCGGGGCGACCAGCGCGCCCTGGGGCTCGCTCATCCACGGTGCGCGGAAGCTGCCGTCGGAGAAGCTGATCGCATCGGGCGCCGGGCCGCGCATATCCCAGCTTATCCGCTGGGTGCCTGCTTCTGCGGGAACCTTCAGCCGGCGGACAAGCTCTCCATCGACGTTGCTGATAGCGAGGTAGTAGCGCGCTTCAGGAGCGGAGGCCTCACTCCTGAGCGTTTCCCAACCCGGGAAAGGGATGTTCTTGTTCTGCGCAGCCAGCTCACGCTCTTCTTCCCGACGAGACTCCGCGGATGTTTTGACCGGCTCATCGATGCGCAGTGTAAACACCGGTCCGAGCGGCGGATTGGCTGCACGGTATTCGGTGTTGCCCTGGCTTGGCAGTCCCGCGGCCTGGCCCGGTACCGAAGGGATGTACCACCAGGCATCCCGGGTAGCAAAAAGGCCGCTGGACGGACCCGCAATTCCGGTCCCGCCCGCACGAATATCGGCGGCCATTTCGCGCAGTGCGGTGTAATCGTCGAGTATATAAACCCCACGACCGAAGCTGGCGCCGATCAGGTCGCTATCGCGGCGCTGCAACTTGAGATCCCGAAAGGAAATAGTCGGAACGCCGGCACTCAGCCGATGCCAGTTGTCGCCGTTATTCAGGGAGACATGCAGGCCGTTTTCCGCAGCCAGAAACAGCAGGCCGGGTTCGATATGATCCTGCTGAATCGCCCAGACAATCACGTCTTTGGGCAAGTCGCCGCTGATATCCCGCCAGCTGCGGCCACCGTTGTCGGTTGCGAACAGCATTGGTCGGTAGTCGCCGGTCTTGTGGTTGTCGGCTGCAACAAACGCACCATCGGCGTTGTGCCGGGACGCCTCTACATCATTGATAAATGCGCGCTCGGGTAATGCCGGAGGCGTAACCCGTTGCCAGCTCTTGCCGCCGTCCGTGGTCCGCTGCACAAGGCCGTCGTCACTGCCGGTCCAGAGATGTCCCGCTTTGAGCGCGGATTCAGAGATCGCGGTGAGCGATGAGTAGCCGGACATCGCGTTCAGGTCCCAGAGCGCATCCGTGCTGCGGACCTGCCCCTTGACCGGGAGGGTGAAGCGGTTGGCTCCGGTGCTCAGGTCGCCACTGATGGGGGTCCAGGCATCACCCCGGTTATCGCTTTGCCAGACCCGCTGGGAACCAAAGTAGATCCTGCCTGGCTGCTGTGAGCTGACTTCGATGGGCGAGTCCCAGTTCCAGCGCTCCGGCCCCTCGCCCGGTGCCGGCTGTGGGCGGATAAATACGTTCTCGCCGCTCTCTTTGTGATGGCGCACGAGATTGCCCTGCTGGCTCATCTGGTAAAAGACATCGAGGTCATTCGGGTCAAAGGCCACGCCGTAACCGTCCGCCCCGTAGGGCACATACCAGTCCCCGTTGCGAATACCTTCTATATTCGTGGTTCTCGCCGGGCCGTGGAGGGTGCCGAGGTCCTGGGCGCCGACCAGGACATTGTAATAGGGCGAGTGATTACTCACCGCGACCTTGTAAAACTGGCTGATGGGCAGATTTCGGAAGTGGCGAAAGGTTTTGCCGTCGTCAAAGCTTTCGTAAAGACCACCATCGGTGCCGGCGATCAGGTGCTCGGGATTCTTCGGGTCGATCCACAGCGCGTGGTTATCCGAGTGCTTGGTGCGTCCGCTCTCGAGCATAGAGAAATTCTCGCCCCCGTCATCCGTGACGTGCATGAACACGTCCATCTGGTAGACCCGGTCCGGATCGCTGGGGGACGCTTCGATTTCCTGATAATAGTGTGGGCCCGTGCCGCCGGAGATGTACTCGTTTTTACGCTCCCAGCTCTCGCCGCGATCGTAACTGACATAAAAACCCTGTTCGCCGTCATTCGCCTCAATGGTTGCATAGACCCGATCCGGATCCGCCGGGGTGACGGCCAGACCGATCTTGCCGACTTCGAGGTCTTCTTTGGCCGAGGGCAGCCCCTGGGTTATCTCGCGCCAACTGGCACCGCCGTCGGTTGATTTCCAGACGCCTGAGCCCGGGCCGCCCGCGAGAAAAGACCAGACCGTCCGACGTCGCTCATAGGTCGCTGCATAGACGATCGACGGGTCCGTGGGATGAAACTCCAGGTCCGTGGCGCCGGTGTTTTCGTCGACGCTGAGCACGGCCGTCCAGGTTTTCCCGCCATCGGTACTGCGATAAACCCCGCGCTCGCCACCGGATGACCATAGTGGACCTTCAGCCGCCACCAGTATGTGATCGGAGTTCCTTGGATCGACTAGAATCCGGCCAATGTGTTCGGACTTGTCCAGGCCCATGGCCGTCCAGCTTTTACCACCGTCGAGGCTGCGGTACACCCCGTCACCCCGGGCGACATGCCGGCCGCTGACGTTTTCACCGGTACCAACCCAGACAACCTCGGGATTCTGCTGGTCGAGGGTTATCTCGCCGATGGAGTAGGAGCGCTGACTGTCGAAGACGGGATTCCAGGTAATTCCGGCGTTGTGGGTTTTCCAGACCCCGCCGGAGCCCACGGCGATGTACCAGGTTGCATTGTCTTCGGGGTCTACCTCAATGTCTGCGATACGCCCGCCCATCATGGCCGGGCCGATGCTGCGCAGCTTGAGACCTTCGATGACCTTGTCGATCGCCGGAGCATCCTCGGCGGCCACCACCGGCAGGGCCGCGGCGACGGTGATGAGAGCGAAGCACGATCTGTGTCGTGCCCTGAGCATGGAGATGATCAGTCGATTCAACATAATGGAGAGACCTTGTCTGGATCTGGACGGAAAAGGAGCGTAGGACTTTACCGTCTGGTGCCCTCCTGCGTATAGCTGCCCGTTGCCAATGCCCCCCGTGCATCCGGACGGGCTCAACCGGCAGGAACCCTTTTTGCTATTATCGGGCGCCCAGGAGCTCAGCGATTCAGGAGTGGTAAAGCTGATGGAGTTCAAGGATTACTATCAGATACTTGGCGTTGATCCGGACGCTGACACAGCGGTGATCAAGGCGGCCTATCGCAAGCTCGCCCGAAAATATCATCCGGATCTGAATCCGGAGACCGAGGCCGAGGATAACTTCAAGGAAGTCGCCGAAGCATGGGAGGTCCTTAAAGACAAGGACCGACGGGCTGAGTATGACGAACTGCGTCGCTACGGCGGTCGCCGGCAGCAGGACTTCGAACCTCCGCCGGGCTGGCAGTCATCGTCGAGCGCAGATTCCCGGCATTTCAACGGCGATTTTTCTGAATTTTTCAGCTCCATATTTGGCGGTGGTTTTTCCCAGGATGGCGGCCCAGGCCCCCGCCCCAGGGGATTTCGTGGTCAGGATATTGAAATCGAGATGCCTGTCTTTCTTGAGGAAACGATCGCCGATGTCACCAAGCCCGTGAACTATGAGCTTCCGGTGATGGAGAATGGGCAGCTCCGGCGCAGCAAAAAGTCCCTTAAGGTCAAGATTCCAGCCGGGGTTGGTGATGGCGAGCGTATTCGCCTGCGCGGTCAGGGCGCGCCGGGACAGGGCGATGCGCCGCCCGGTGATCTGTATCTGCATATACGCCTGGTACCCCACCCGGTCTTTGATGTGGAAGGGCATAACCTGCTGGTCACACTGCCGGTGGCGCCCTGGGAGGCGGCGCTGGGGGCGAAAGTCACAGTGCCCACACTGGATGGAAAGATCAATCTGACGATAGCGCCGAACAGTCAGTCCGGCCAGCGGCTGCGCGTGAAGGGTAAAGGCCTGGTCGGCAAAACCGGAAAGGGCGATCTGTATGTCGTGCTCAAGGTGGTCATGCCCGGCAAAGAGAGCCCTGATCTGCACGAGCTCTGGCAGCAAATGGCGGATAAGGCGGCCTTTGATCCCAGAGCAGAATGGGGGAAGAAGTCATGAGCAGCACCGTGATGAGAATTACCGTCAGCGAGCTCTGCGAGCAGGAGGGCGTGTCCCGGTCAATGCTGGCCCAGCTCGTCAAACACGAGATCGCTCAGCCGCTCGCGGGCGTCTCCGTCGACGACTGGGTATTCGATGTCACCAGCGCGCAGTGGATGAATCGGGCCATACGCCTGCAGCGCGATCTGGATATCGAATGGATCGCAGTCGCCATGCTCATTGATTTGCTGCGCGAGCGGGACGCCCTGGCGAGGGAAAATCAGTGCCTGCGCCAGCGACTGGAGCGTTTTCTCCAGGCCGACTAGCGCATCAAAGGATCCCGGCTTACCCCTGGCTGGTCTGGAGGTCGGCCTCGTTTGTTACGGCGGCGTCTGCCGGCTCCCGATCGCGCGTGAACAAGCGGCGTATGTCCTGAGACACGTAATACAGCGTTGGTACCAGGAACAGCGTGACAGCCGTCGAGAAGAAAATCCCGAAGGCCACAGAGGTCGCCATCGGTTTCACAAACTGCGCCTGAATCGAGGTCTCCAGCTGAATCGGCAGCAGGCCGATAAAGGTGGTCAGAGAGGTCAGGAGAATCGCCCGAAAGCGCATGGGGCCGGCTTCAAGCACGGCGGATTTCCAGTCGTGGCCTTCGTCGATGTAGTGATTGATGAAGTCCACCATGACCAGACTGTCGTTCACGACCACGCCCACCAGGCCGATTATGCCGATGGCGGAGAGGATGCTCACGTCCATCCCGAGGATGAGATGGCCAAGAAAAGCGCCGGTGACGCCAAAGGGAATGACCGACATGATGAGCAGCGGTTCGAGGTAGCTTTTAAGGGGTATGGCAAGGGCCGCGTAGATCAGCACAAGGACGATAATCCCCCCGTACAGCAGGCCCTTGGAGGTATCCCGCTGCTCTTCGACCTCACCGGCCACCGCGTAGCGCACCGAGGGATGCCGCGAGAGTATGTCGGGCAGCGCGTCGCTCTCAATCAGGTCAAAGACCTCACTTGAGGAGATCAGGGTTTTATTGATGTCAGCCTGTACGTTGACCACCCGGGACAGGTCAGTTCGATTGATCACGCTGAGCCCGGTTTGTTCGTAGGCATGGCCAACCACTGAAAACGGCACGCTGCGTCGATCCGGGAGGGTAATCCACAGGGATTGCAGGGTCTCGAGTCGCGATCGGTCATCCGCGGGCAGTCGCACATAGACGCGGACCTCGTCACGGCCGCGTTGAACGCGCTGGACTTCCGCGCCAAAGAAAGCCTGCCGGACCTGCCGCGCAAGCTCTACATCGCCAAGGCCCAGGGCCTCACCCTCGGGGGTAACCTTGATGTTGAGTTCCCGGCCACCGGCATTAAAGCTGTCGCGAATATCACGCACCCCATCGATGGTCGCGAGGCGCAATTTAAGCTCATTGGCGGCCTGGCGCAGTTGCTCCAGGTCTCGTCCCTGCAGTTGAATGTCCACCGGCGAACCTCCGGGGCCTGCCGCGGCGTCGAGGCGGAGTGAGCGCACACCCTGTAGCGGCCCCAACTCGTCTCTCAGCCACTGGCCGAGAACGTTAGAGTCGATATCGCGCTCTTCACTGGCTATCAGTTCCACCTGTATTCGTGCCTGAGTATCGGTTTCGGAAATGGTCTGCAGGGCAACGATCACGTCGCGACCTTGCGGGTCCTCTTTCTTGAACCGATCGTTCATGCCGCGAGCCGCCGATTCGACCCGTCGCGCATAGTCGTGGGTTTTTTGCCAGGGCGTGCCCTGGGGCATATCAATCGTGACGTTAATGGAATCGGACGGCACCGAGGGGAAAAAGGTGACGCGCAATATGCCTGCGGGTATCAGAGCCAGGCTTATGATGAGCCCTGCGAGGAAGATCGCGAGGGTCGTGTAGCGATACTTCACCGCCAGCGCCAGGGTGCGTCGATAGGGTCCCTGGGCGAAAGCAATCAGGCCGCTCGCAACGCGTTGTTGTATACGGCGTACAGGGCCGAGCGTCTCGCCTTTCTGCGGCACCCGAATATGCCGTAGGTGAGCCGGCAGTATGAGCTTGGTTTCTATGAGCGAGAAAATTACGCAGAGAATGACCACATAGCCCAGTTGCGTCATGATTCGCGCAAAGCCCTCATCCAAAAACAGGCTGGGGCCAAAGGCAAA
>CAZGGN010000122.1:0-574 GCA_964525195.1 uncultured Congregibacter sp. | reverse complement strand
TGCATAGGCGCTCTCGGCGGTGACGATCGCATCGTCAACGAGCAGACCCAGCACCAGAATAAACCCGAACACCGAGATCACGTTGATTGACACTGGTAAGCCCAGGATTTCCAGCGTGGCGAGGCAGCCGAAGACTGCAAAGGGCAGCCCGAGAACCACCCAGAACGCGAGTGATAAATCCAGAAACAAAGCCAGAGCGATAACCACCAGCGCAGCGCCCTGGGCCGCGTTGCGGAGCATCAGTTCGATACGTCCTTTCAGGAGACGGCTGGCGTCGGCCCAGGCCTGAATTCGCACACCGTCAGGGAGCTCAAGCTGTTTGCGCTCAACGTAGTCTTTGACCAGTGAGGTTATCTCCAGGACGTTTTGATCGCCCACGCGCTCGATCGCAAAGGTCAGCCCGGGTTTGCCATCGATGGTGCTGAGGACGGGCTGCTCGGCAAAGCCATCGCGAACGGTGGCAATATCCCCGAGACGTATTCGGGTACCGTCGTTGCGACTGATCAATGTCAGTTGCTCAAACTCCCGGCCGCTATAGGCCTGGGACACGGAGCGGAGGGTGATGGCGCCTGCA
>CAZGGN010000121.1:0-9225 GCA_964525195.1 uncultured Congregibacter sp. | reverse complement strand
GGTCAGGGAGGCGTGGACCGCAATCTCGGCGGTCTTCAGATCGCGAATCTCCCCCACCATCACCACATCCGGATCCTGACGCAGAATCGCACGCAAGCCCCGGGCAAAGGTCATATCCACCTTGGGATTGACCTGGGTCTGACCGATCCCCGGGAGCATGTACTCCACAGGATCCTCGATGGTCATGATATTGCGCGCTGCATCGTTGATCTCCGAGAGCCCCGCATAGAGCGTGGTGGTCTTTCCCGATCCGGTGGGCCCCGTAACCAGAATAATGCCGTGCGGACTGGTCAGCGCGCGACGAAAGCCATCGAGAACGGCAGGGGGCATTGCCAGCTGATCGAGCTGCAGCTGCCCGGACTGTTTGTCCAGCAGCCGCAATACCACCCGTTCGCCGTAGGCTGAGGGGATCGTCGACATGCGAATATCCACCGCATGCCCTGCAATGCGTATGGAAATCCGCCCATCCTGGGGAATGCGGCGCTCGGCGATATCCAGTCTCGCCATGACCTTGAGACGCGACACCAGCAGCGGCCCCAGCATGCGCTTGGGTGAGAGCACTTCAGACAGAACACCGTCGATCCGGTAGCGAATGCTGAGTTTGTCTTCAAAGGTTTCGATATGTACATCCGAGGCTTTTTCGCGCACCGCCTCGGACAAAATCGCATTGATCAGGCGGATAATCGGTGCGTCGTCCTCCGCATCCATCAGATCTCCCGCATCGGGAATCTCGTCCGCAAGACGACTCAGGTCCACATCCGAACTGATGTCAGCGGCCATTTGTACCGCTTCACTGTTGTCGCGCTGATAGGCCCGACTCAGCTGCAGCTGAAACTCCGCCGGCGATATCCTGGCCAGTTCCATGCCCTCTCCGAGACGGCGGCGCAGCTCAAGCAACACCTCCACCGGCAAAGCGTCTTCATGCAATACTCGATGCATCGCCGAAGGATCGATCACCACGCGATGCGCGGTAGCATAGCTGAAAGGCAATTTGCCCGGTGCTGCTTCGACAAACTCGGCCGCAGCTTCAATACCGCTCACGGCGACTCCGGCCTGGGGGTACGGACGTCATCACGAATCTTCTCAAGCTGGAGAATCTGATTCTCCCAGTCCGGGAGCACCGGCACCTGATCATCGTTGAAGAACATCAACCCCTGCTCGCGCTGCTGCTGCTGCCGCTCACGGATATGCCGGTACTTGAGTGCGGTCGCACCCGCCAGCTCCGTATCGTCGCGGATAATCGTGGGTCGAATAAAAATCAGCAGATTGGTTTTGCTCACCGACACCGCGTTATTGCGAAACAGTCGTCCCAGGAGCGGTATATCGCCCAGTATCGGCACCCGCTGCTCGGTACTCTGCACATCGTCCTTGATCAGTCCTCCAAGCACGACCACGCGACCATCCGCAGCCAGTACCTTGGTGCGGATCTTGCGCTCGTTGGTAATCAAATCGGCCGCGGCTGCGGAGGCAACGAGCGTTGCGCCGGTCAGGGAGTTCACTTCCTGTTCGATGTCCAGTACCACCGAGTCGCCTTCATTGACCTGCGGTGTCACTGTCAGGGTGATACCGACGTTTTCCCGCTCGATGGTCTGAAAAGGATTTTGCGCCCCGTTATTGCCGCCCGTATTGGTAAAAGAACCGGTAATGAAGGGGACCTGCTGCCCCACGGTGATAAATGCTTCTTCGTTGTCCAGCGTAAGCAGGCTTGGGGTCGAGAGAATGTTAGCGTTGCTCTGCTCCTCCAGCGCATTAAGAATCACCGTCATACTCAGGCTTTCATCGACCACACCCCAGCCCAAGGTCAGGCCGCCGGTCTGCGCGAGCGCCCCGGCGAGATTTCCAACATCAAAGTCCCCGGTGGTGATGCCACTGCCGCCGGAACCGTCAGAGGGCAACAAGGCTCCGGCAATATTTCGCGCGCGAGCATCCGACGCGTTGATACTGCTGCCATAGAAACCATCGTCGTTCGCAAACAGCCACTGCAGACCCAGATCCTGGCCGTCAGTGACCTCTAACTCGACAATAATCGCCTCTACCAGGACCTGTGCTCGCCGGATATCCAGACGCGTAATAACCGATTCCAGCGCCGCCATTTCATCCGCATCGGCGGTAATAATCAGGGAGTTTGTCCCCTCGTCGGCTTCGATCGTCGCCGTATTGCCCGACGATCTTGCTGTCTTGCCATCACCGGTATCGAGTCTGCTAATGTTCTGCATTACCCGGGTCAGGACCTCGGCTATTGCGGTCGCCTGCGCGTATTCCAGGTAAATCACCTTGACATTGCCGGTCTGTTCAAGCGGCGTGTCAACGTAGGTAATCAGCTTGCGAATCCGCGCTCGCTGCAGTTCGTCACCGCTCACCAGCACGCTGTTTGTGCGCTTATCCGGGACCAGCAGTACATCCCCCTCCCCGCCATTGTTCTTCGCTTCCGTGGCGTTCAGAGTCTCGAGCATCCGAACCACGTCCTCAGCCACGGCGTAGCGCAGGGCGACCACGTCGGTCTCCTGCACCGCAGACTGATCCATTCGCTCGATGATGTCGCGGATACGACTGATGTTGGCTGATGTGTCCGAGATGATAATAGCGTTGCTCGGCGCATAGGCCGCCATGTGGGCCTGCTGGGGCACCAGAGGCCGCAGCACCGGTATGAGCTTGGCGGCAGAAATGTTATCCAGGCGCAGCACCTGTGTCACATACTCATCATTGACCTTGCCCCCGGCGGTATCCCCCCTCACAGGAACCGAAGCTGAACGCGCATCCTTGTTCTGTATGACCCGCACCACTTCTCCGGAGCGCACGGCCGTATAGCCGTGCACATCGAGAATGGCAAGGAACAAGTCATAGAGCTCACTTGCATTCACGGGGCGAGAGGACACTACCTTGACCTTTCCCTTCACCGAGGGATCCACCACTATCGTCGTGTTTGTCGCCTCTGAGACGAACTTGATCAGCTCCTGAATATCCGTCTCTTTAAGATTGACGGTAAAGTCCTGGGCGTAGGCCGGTGCCTGCGACAGCACCGTGATCACCAGTAGCACCGCGCCCGTCAGCCGCCGCAGGGGGCAAAGAAACTGCAGACTGCACCGAGCCCTCACGTCCCACTCCCCTCGGCCAGTTGGCCAATGCTGACATTAAGCGTCACGGATTCTCCCTTGCGCAACAGTTCAAAGCTGGCCTCCTGCGCCGAGCGCATGGATTGATAAAGCCGGACCGTGTTAGCCGGATCCGATAAGTCCATGCCGTTGACCGCCGTCACCACATCACCTGCCTGAAACCCCAAAGCGGTAAATTCACTGGATGCCCGACCCGGATCAACTCGATAGCCCCGAAGATCGCCGCCCTCCCGTACCGCCGTGACCCGAACCACATCCGCAAGGGACTGCGGATCCCGATAGAGACGATCGCGATATTGCGCCGCCAATTCAGCGGCATCGCCGTCCAGTGTAACGCTGCGAGCCGGCATATTCGCCGCCGCTCCCGGCGTTCGCTGCACACCCGACCGGCTTTGGGACTGGGTGTTCTGCCGGGTCAAATCGCCGGCCTCAAACAAACGCAGCACCTCGTAGCGCCCCTTGTTGTCAATCACAATCAGATCAGGCAGAACTTTGGCCAGGACCACCTCGGTGTCTACCGGCAATTCGTCGCCCACCTGATAGAGATCCTGGAGATTGCGATGCTCAATGACAGCCTGCCCCAGGCCCGCCTCCGATGAGGCCACGACGCCCCGGAGGACCAGCGGCAAGCGGGTCTGCGGAGCGCCATCTTCAATGCCCGCCAACGCGACAGCGGCTTCTTCCTCGCTCATGGCAGACGGCCGGCCGCTCGCAGCCGCCAATGCTTCGGCACTCACCATCGTACCCGGCTCGCCAAAAAGCTGTGCCGCAACCAGGGCGTCTATATCGACTGAAACTCGGGAGGTCGATAGATTAGCAGCAGCGATTGGATTGACGATTTCTGCTGTGGGGAGCGGCCGGGCTTCGGGGAAAAAGCTCCATCCCGCCCGCCAGATCGATGCGATCAGCCAAAACACAAGAACCGCGATACACAGCCGTTGAACCAATGGGAATACTGCCGGCCGGGCAAGATAGGCCAGCGTCGCCAGCGCCGCGCCCGTCACTCGGGAGAGAGAATTCGTCAGCCGTGTCTGCCATACAGCTGTCACCGCTGTTCCCCCGTTTTTGTGTTAACTGTTTCCATGGCCCTGTCTCAGGGAGCGGCCATTGAATGGCAAAATTGTGACACTAATATGAACGCCTGGCCAGATAAGCGATCCTGCGATCACTCCTGGCTGCGGTAGTAATCCATCAGTATCTGAGCAACTTCCGGACGGGAAAACTCCGGCGGTGGCGCGATCCCCTTGCCCAGCATTTCGCGCACAGCCGTCCCGGACAACAGTACGAAATCATCCTTGTCGTGATCCGGCGCGTCGCGCATCATCACCACACGATCCAGCTTGCGACTGTAGGCCGTGTGGTCTGCGCGATAGATTTCGATGTCCAGCGCCCCCTCGGGCACCTCTTCGTCAAAAATCGTCTGCGCATCAAAACCACCGTAGTAGTCGCCGACGCCCGCGTGATCGCGGCCGACGATCAAATGGCTACAGCCACAGTTCTGACGGAACACCGCATGCAGTACCGCTTCTCGTGGCCCCGCGTAGAGCATGTCAAAGCCATAACCGGTAATCATTACCGTATTTGGCGGAAAATAAACCTCGACCATTTTTCGGATCGACGCGTCGCGGACATCGGCGGGAATATCCCCGGGCTTGAGCTTGCCCAGCAGCATATGAATCAGCACCCCATCGGCGTTGAGATCCTCCATCGCCATTCGGCAAAGTTCCTCGTGGGCCCGATGCATGGGGTTGCGGGTTTGAAAAGCCACGACCTTATCCCAGCCGCGCTCGACGATCTCCGCCCGAATATCGACTGCCGTACGGAAAGTCTCGGGAAATTCCTCGGCAAAATAGGAGTAGTTTAGTACCTTGATCGGGCCTGCCAGTACGCGTTTTCCAAGGCCAAGGAATGTCGATACCCCCGGGTGTTGCGGGTCCAGCGTTCGGAACACCTTGCTTGCGATATGTTCAAGCTGCTCCGCAGTGGCCAGATCGACAGTTTCGACGTCCATCACTGCGAGCACCGGATGTCCCTCAACATTGGGGTCCCGGAGCGCGACCCGCATGCCCGCAGTAATACTCGCGTCATCGGTCAGATTGAGGATAGGCACGGGCCAGAAGAGCCCGTCCACGGTGCGAAGATTCTCAGCGACCGAGATTGCATCTGCGAGGTTCATGTATCCTCGCAGCGGATTAAAATAGCCCGCGCCGAGCATCACCGCATTTGCCGCTGCGGCGGAGTTCAGCAGCAGGCTTGGCAATGTCTCGGCCTCGGCGGCCAGTGCCTGACGCTCGGCGTCATCATATACATAGAGTGGATGAAGCTCCGCTGAGCCATGGGGCTTGATCATGCTGCTATCCTTGTTCATCGTCTTAATCGGTCGTGGTGTGTTTGCGTTGTGTGGTTACATCGTGTGGTTGCGTCGTATCACTGCGTCGTGCAGTCAGGTGGTGCCATCGTGCCGTTGCGTCTGTAAGTTGACTAATTCGGGAAAAGCCCGGCAAGCCGCTCAAGCCGCCAAGCGAGAGCCTCAGTAGAATCCCAGTCAAATCTCAGTAAACAAAGACGCTCCAGATTCGCATTGACCGCCCCGTCGCAACCCGGGTTCGCCGCAGCGCCGGAGGTCATTGGCGGAACACAACAAGGTTTAAACGCGGCATTCAGATGCTGATAATGCCGCGCTTGCCAAGCTCTGTAAGGATCTGCTCTACCTCCTCATCAAGGCTTTGCTGATCCGAATGCAAGTGTATCTCCGCCGCCGGCGGCGCCTCGTAGGGATCGTCAATGCCTGTGAAGTTCTTGATCTCCCCAGCGCGCGCTTTCTTGTACAGCCCTTTCGGATCTCGCGCCTCCGCCGAGGCCAGGGAGCAGTCCACAAACACCTCAATAAAGTCGATACCCGCCGCCGCATGCAGTTCACGAACCGCATCGCGATCGGCAACGTAAGGGCTGATAAAACTCGACAGGGCAATCACCCCACTGTCGGCAAAGAGCTTGGCTACTTCGCCGATACGGCGGATGTTCTCGGTGCGATCCTCAGCGGAAAAACCCAGATTCTTGTTGATACCCATGCGCACGTTGTCACCATCAAGACGATAGGCGAGCACGCCGCGCTCATGTAAGACGCCCTCAAGTTCTACGGCGACAGTGCTCTTCCCGCTGCCAGACAGCCCCGTAAACCAGATCGTAGCCCCGCGATGACCGAGCAGTTTTGCCCGGTGCGCCCGGGTAATGTCCCCCTCATGCCAGTGCACGTTGGTTGCTTTTTGCTGCGCCACGAAAACTCCCAAAAATCTGCCGAAGGAAAGGTTGGAATTCTAGCACGCTGCGGGAGGCCCTAGGCGTCAATATCGCCCTTGTAGCCGGGCTCAAAATGGCTGCACTTGAGATCTTTTAACAGCCCGTCCTTGAGACTGTAGATCCATCCGTGCACACCCACGGCCTGCCCCCGGTCCCAGGCCGACTGCAGCACCGATGTACGAACCACGTTCTGGACCTGCCGCCGCACATTCATTTCACAGAGTAAATTGATTCTGCTCTCGCTGTCGATGGCGGCATCGAGCGCTTCATGCTCGTCTATCGCCACGTCCTCGATGTGCTTCAGCCAGTTGTCTACCAGCCCCCGGGGCTTTTGATCCAGGACAGCCGCCACACCGCCGCAGCCGTAATGTCCCACCACAACGACGTGTGCGACCTTGAGTATGTCGACCGCAAACTGGACGACAGACAGGCAATTAAGGTCACCATGCGCGACCACGTTGCCCACATTGCGATGAACAAAGACCTCACCAGGCTTCAGGCCAACGATTTCGTTAGCGGGCACCCGACTGTCAGAGCAGCCTATCCAGAGATAACGCGGCGTCTGCTGAGCCGCAAGCTCGGGAAAAAAATCAGGATTGTCGGCGCTGACACGCTCCGCCCAGGCGCGATTATTGGCCAGGAGTTGGCGCAGCCCCTCCACACTCAGAGCATCAGCAGACCAAGACGCGCGACAGAGACGCGATTGCCCCCCGCACGCTCGGCTTTCTGCATCGCCGCTTCGGCCTCGGATTCCATCTGCGTCGCCAGACGCTCACTGGACTCCACCGGATGCCGTGCCGGCTCCCAGCACACGAGTCCAACACTGAGGGTGACGTAAAGAATCGCGCCACGCCCATCGTCTATCGCAAAGTCATCGATATCCTGGCGCATGCGCTCGCCGATGTCGTGCGCGTGCGGCTCGTTACAGCCGGGCAGCAGCACTGCAAAATGCGTGGTCGATGTGTGCGCTATGTAGTCCGTCGCACGCAGGTCGGAGCAGAGTCGCTGAGATACCCGCCGCTGCACAAAATGACAGGCGACCTCGCCGTAATTGCGACACAGCTCATCAAGCTCATCCAGCCCGATAAACAACAGGGTCATGGGCTGCTCCACGCGCCGGGCCCAGGAGATCTCTCGGAGCATATCGCGGCGAAAAGCCCGCAGATTACCTACTTCAGTTACCGGATCGACCAACGTGAGTTGGTCCACCCGCTGAAATTCGACGACCCGGAGCAGCGCAGCCGCCACCAGCTGACCGAGCATGGCAAACAGTTCCCGCTCCTGATCGCCGTAACCCATCATTTTTTCCGTGAGGGCGATGTGGTAGCTCCCCACCAGCCTATTGCCGTCAAACAGTGGCATCATCACTGCGCCGGCGGTGCGTGTGGCCTCGGAAAGCACGGTGAACATGCGCGCGTCATCCAGATCAATCAGCACCGTCTCAGGCACATCCGGATACAGCTGATACAGGTTGTAGCTATCAGACTGCAGCCTCAGGTTCTCGCCAAAAAGCTTGCGTACGGCCAACAAGCGGGCAATTTGATCCTCCGGGTCATGCAGGCGAAGTTCAGCCTCCGGGGAGCCAAAACCCTGGGGGAAGTCCTCGAGCAGGTACTTAACCAGGCTGGACAGACTTTTGATCGACAGGAGATTTCTCTGTGCCTGACGCAATTGCTGGAGGACGTGTACGTGGAGCGCGAGCACACGATCGTCTATCACAGAAGCGTCCGCTTCCGCCTCCACCGGCAGGGAAGTCATCTCAATATTGGTGACCCGCGGCTCGGAGTCCTTGTTCTCAGACATCCGGAAACCCGCCATTAGCAGCCAATTTCACGACCATCGCTACCTCTTGCTTCCGTAAAACCCAGCGTTCCACGGCAAATTGATACCACAGTCTAAGCCCACTATACTCCTCCCGTAAACCGAGGGGTGGCTCTGGCCTGAGACGCTCTCCCTGGCTTTTGCACGGGTACCGTGCGGAGGCTCCGGGATCGCGAACCCTTTGAACCTGATCCGGACAATACCGGCGTAGGGATGGTTACTGTTCGCGCCCACTGTGTGTGCTGATTGTGTGCTGACAGCCCCTCCCTCGCCCGAGGGGAAACACTGTGAGCCATCCGCACCAAGCAATAGACATCAAGTCGCTCCTGCACAGGCACCGGCACTTTCCGCGGCCCTCTCTGCGGCCCTCTCTGCGGGACTTTCTTCGGCACCTTCTTCGGCACCAACATCTGCGGCGCTATCTCGGACACTCTCTCGGACACTCTCTCGGACACTCTCTCGGACACTGGGCCGCACAGCCGAGCGTGGCGCAGCGGACACCGCCCGGGAAAACACCAGGACGCCTTCTCTGGCCCAGCTCCCGGGCAGCTATCGGTGTCGCCGTTGTGGCTGTCCAGGCTGTGCTGACCCAGGCCGCGGACCTGCCTACCCCGAAGCTGGAAGAAATCATCGTTCGCGCGGAGCTGCGCGATACTCCCTGGCTATCCCAGCCGACCAGTAGCAGCATCATGGATGGCCAGATGATTCAGCGGCGCTCGGCCGTGCATCTCGAGAGCCTCTTGCAAGTCGCACCGAATATCAATCTCGCGGGAGGCAGCTCTCGGGCCCGGTTCTACCAGGTACGGGGCATCGGCGAGCGCAGCCAGTTTGTAGAGCCGCTCAATCCATCAGTCGGACTGCTGATCGATGGTATTGATTTCAGCGGTCTGGGTACTGCCGCAACGCTCTTTGATATCGAACAAGTCGAAATCCTTCGCGGTCCCCAGGGAACGCTACATGGCGCGAACGCTCTCGCGGGCCTGATCAGCAT
>CAZGGN010000120.1:2908-9256 GCA_964525195.1 uncultured Congregibacter sp. | reverse complement strand
TGGTTTGGGCGGCACGTTCTGCGCCAAGATGCCGGAAATCTCTGCGGATATGGCCGACCGCAAGCTGAAAGATATTGAGGGCACGGGAGCCGACACGGTGCTCGCCGGCGATCTCGGCTGCCTGCTGGCGCTCGCCGGTCGCGCCCGGCGCTGCGACCAGCCTATGCACTTTCGACACATCGCGGAAGTTCTTGCCGGCGATCCCACAACCCCGGCCATCGCTGAAGCGGAAGACTCCTGATGGAGCAGCGCAGCAATGATTTTCTGCGCCTCGCCGGGGAAGCCATTGCCAGTCCCGAGCGCGCTCGCAATCGAGAAGCCCTCGGTGTGTTCATGCCGCAGCTGCGCAGTGCCGCGGTTGAAAATTTCGGTGGCGCAGAGGATTTTTCGCAGCTGCGCGGCGAAGTCAAAGCCATTCGTCAGCATGCGCTGGACAATCTCGGGCACTACCTCGAAAACTTTGCCCGGGCTGCAAGAGACAACGGTAACTCCGTGCACTTTGCCCGCGATGGCGAGGAACTCAACGCCCTGGTGCTGGACATCTGCGCCCGGGTTGAGGCACGCCGGGTGGCCAAAGGCAAATCGATGGTCACCGAGGAAACCGGTCTCAATGCCGCCCTGGAAGCCGCGGGACTGCATGTGCGCGAAACGGATCTGGGCGAGTACATCATTCAGGAGGCTGGCGAAACTCCCAGCCATATTGTCGGGCCTGCGCTGCACAAACCCGAAGCGGAAATTCGCGAACTGTTTCTGGAGCGTCACCCTCTTGGCGAGCGGGACCTGGCCACAGCGGACGATATGGTTGCTGAAGCGCGGGAGGTACTGCGGAGCGACTTCCTCGCAGCGGATGTCGGGATCATTGGCAGCAACGCCCTGATCGCCGAAAACGGCTACTCGATGCTGGTCACGAATGAAGGCAATGGCGATCTCTGCGCGAACCTCCCCAGGACGCTCATCATCTGCACGAGTGTGGATCGCGTGCTGCCACGGGCGAGCGACGCAATGGCCATGCTACGCCTGCTGGTGCGCTCGACCACCGGACAGGCTGTGACCTGCTATACGAGTTTCTACAGCGGCCCACGGCGCCCCGGGGATCTCGACGGTCCGCTCGAAACGCACGTCGTCCTGCTCGACAATAAGCGTAGCGATATTCTCGCCAGTGATTACGCCCAGATGCTGCAATGCATCCGCTGCGGTGCCTGCCTTAACCACTGCCCGGTCTATATGAGCGCCGGGGGCCATGCCTACGGGTGGGTCTACCCAGGCCCGATGGGATCAGTACTGACTCCACTACTCACATCACTTGAAGACAGCGCCCTGCTTCCCGATGCCTGCACGGCCTGCGGTCGCTGCGAGGAAGTCTGTCCCGCAGAAATCCCCCTGGCTGGTTTACTCAGGGACCTGCGCGAGGAAGCGTTCTCACAGGGCATTACGCCGCAGCGCTGGCGAGTCGCGATGCGCCTGCACAGCTGGCTGGCGCAACGCCCCCGTCTCTACCATCCGCTGAGCGCGATCGCAGTCCGTCTGCTCAATGGGCTGGGGCGCCGCAGCGGCGTGATCCGCCGATTGCCTCTGGCGCGAGGCTGGCTCGCCGCGCGGGATTTGCCGGTGCCAGCACGAGAAAGTTTCCAGCAGCAATATCGCAGGCAGCATCAGAAATGAACGCTAAGGACGCAGAACGCGAGGTCCTCGCGCGCATTCGAGGGGCCTCGAAGCGCAGCTCAGCGGAGCAGATCAGGGCAGAACTCTCGCGGTTGCCGCGCCCGCGGGCGGCTGCCCCCCCCCAAAGCGATCTTCTCGAAGTCTTCATAGCCAATCTGCAACGCAATGGCTGCAGTACCGCGCTGGTGGAAAACCGCGCTCAGGCCGTGGCCGAAATATCCCGCTTCATCAGCGCAAGACACGGCCAGAGGCGTATCGTCACAGGCCACGACCCACGGCTTGCGGCACTGCCCTGGCGCGACGGTGGACTGCTGCCGCGATTCGATACGGCACAACCGGGCGATGCCGTGGGCGTAAGCTATGCGCGAGTGGGCATCGCCGAAACCGGATCGATAGCGCAGTTCGTCGATCGTAACAATCCGGCCTCCAACAATCTGTTGGTGGAAGACCATCTGGTGCTGGTAGACAGGCGGGATATTCGTCCCCGCCTGGAAGATCTCTGGGATGACCCGCTATTCGCAGACCCGCAGCAGCGACCCAGGGGACTGATGATGATTTCGGGCCCGTCGAGCACCGCGGATATAGCCATGAAACTGGTGCTGGGTGCCCACGGCCCGCGGACACTGCATGTGATTGTAATTGGGGCAAAGGATCGTGAAACGCAAGATCGCTGACCCCGGATAGACCAGGCAGCGATCGTAAAAAAGGCCCCCGAGGGAGCCTTTCGCAACTTAGAGCGGCTTGTAGCTGAACTTCTGTCCGCCCAGCGAGGCCTCGTACATCAAACCACCACGGGCAATCGTGAAAATCGCCATGCCTTTGCGGTATCCGCTATTTGAAACCGAGGCATCGTTACGCCCACCGCTGGCACTGGTTGAGGTACCGCCGCCAGTATTGGCCTCCGCAGACACGCCGGCGGTCAACGCGACCGCAGCGGCCTGGGCGCTGAATTCAAAGTTTCCGGAAGTGAAACTTTTAAAGGCATGCTCGTCCTCGAGGAAAATCATCTGGCTGAACGCCTGCGCCCCGAGCTGAAAGCCCACGGTGAGCTGGGTCACGGTAGTATCGCCCACGTATTGCCCCTGGGCATAAACGCGTCCGGAACCGTGCGCCCCGCCTATGCCAATACCACCTTTCCCGATGGTCGGAAACACGACATATCCATAGGCCGAGTCAAAGAAAGGCCCCGTTTCTTCAGCGGAGCGGAAAGACTTGATCGCGTCCTCGTACTCCCCCGCCAGGCTTAATGGGCTGAGCAGCAGAAAGCACAGAGCGACAAGCCCGGTTAATAATTTGTTCATAGTTTGTTCATCCTCGCAAAGAAGCCCGGAGACAGCCCTGCCCCCGGGACGGACCAGTATACCCGGTACAAGTTTACCAGCCTCTCATCACCGCAAGCACGTCACAGACACGGCAGCTGTAACCCCACTCATTGTCATACCAGTTAAGCACTCGCAGATAGCGACCGCCCGTTACCGCCGTAAAGCCGCTGTCGTAAATCGATGAGTGACTGTTACCGATGACATCTGAGGACACCAGGGGTCGCTCGCTGTACTGCAGGATTCCCGCCAGTCGCGGCGATTGTGCCGCCGCGCGAATGGCCCGATCGACCTCCTCTACCGATACCGTGCGCGCAAGCTTCAGAAACAGATCCACCACGGACCCGTCCGGTACCGGCACCCGGGAGGCAATGCCATGCAGACGCCCCTGAAGCTCCGGCAAAACGACGCCGACCGCCTTCGCCGCTCCGGTTGATGTCGGAATGATGTTTTCCGCCGCTGCCCGGCTCCGACGCCAGTCCGAATGAGGAACATCTGCCAGGCGCTGATCATTGGTATAGGCGTGCACCGTGTTGATAACGCCCTCAACAATGCCAAATTCTTCATGCAGCACCCGGGCCATGGGCGCGAGACAGTTCGTGGTGCAGCTCGCATTGGAGACAATACGGTGCGAGGCGTTCAGCCCCTCCTCGTTAACTCCGAGGACCACCGTGTAATCGATCTCATCCTTGGCAGGTACCGTAAGAACCACCCGCGAAGCGCCCGCATCCAGGTGAACCTGAAGCTGCTCACGCTTGCGAAAAACGCCCGTCGACTCCACCACCGCATCGATACCCAGCTCTCCCCAGGGCAACGCGGCAGGGTCGCGCTCGCTGAGCATGCGCGTACGCCCCTTGGGCGTCACAAGATGGTCGTCCTCCAGTGTGAGCGGGTGTGGAAAGGGTCCCATGACCGTGTCGTACTTGAGCAGATAGCGCAGCGCATCGTGATCGAACAGATCGTTAACCGCGACCACCTCCATGTCGTCACGCTCTTCGATAATCCGAAACACCGAGCGCCCGATACGTCCAAAGCCGTTGATGGCTATTTTCATGGGGGTCATTGCACGCCCTCCGCCTGACTGTCGAGCGCCGCATAGAGTCGCGCGACATCAAGTAACCGCGCCGCGTGACCCCGGGTTTCGTACCAGCCCAGAGTCTTGATGAACTGATCGCCCCCCTTGAGGGTGCCCCGGGCATCAAACAGCAACGACAGGGAACTACCCAGCACATCCGAGGAGACAATCGGGTCTTCGACCACGGCGACGCTCTGAGGATACTGCCTGGCGCCCGCGCGCATCGCCTCGTTAATGTCCTCGGCACTAATACTGCCGGAATCCAGAACCAGAGTCGTGTCCAGCAAACAACCCTCCTGCACTGGCACATTCAAGGTCGAGGTATGCATCTTGCCGGCAAAGGTCGGCAGGATATGCCCGAGCCACTTTCCCGCCTCATGGCTGTTGGGAATGATGTTTTTCGGGGCCGAGCGGCTGCGTCGATAGTCGCTGCCCGCGTAGTCCTGCAACGCCTGATCGGAAGTATAGGCATGCACGGTCGTCATACTGCCGCATTCAATCACGAACTGTTCCGAGAGGATGTGCAGCAACAGACAGAGGGCTGTTGTGGTGGGCGATGCCGCCGAGATCATCCGGTCCCGCACATCGACGCTATCCCCGTTAATTTCCGGAATCACAATACGGTCGATGGTATCGGACGGGAGCGTGCGAATGAGTACCCGCGGGGCGCCACCGGCGAGATGCGCCTGCATGTCGCTCTCGCTGCGATACAGCCCTGTCGCGTCAATCACCATATCGACCTCAAAGATGTCCCAGGGCATTTCAGCCGGGGTATCGATCGACATCAGCCGCGTGCGCTGATCTCCGGCGACGAGAAAGTTTCCGTCAAGGGCAAAGAGCTCGGGATTCACCGCCTCGGATTGCAGGAGATAATGCAGGATATCGCCGCGACCAATATCGGCAACCGCGATGACGTCGATATCTTCGGATGCGCAAGCCAACTCGTAAATCTGCCGGCCGGTCTGACCGAAGCCCATGATGCCCAGGCGTAATCGCCTTGTGTTTTTCATCGTCCTATCCCCCAGCTAAAACCTGCCCTGACCACCGGAAACCTGACGCTCATTCCCTCACTCGTTTACCGCCAGATCTGCATCGAGACCAGAACGCTATCCCGCAGTGTTGCACTGCCCCCCGGTACTGTCAAAAGCAATCAGGAATAAGAAATCCGACGTCCCCGGGGCCACGTAAAAAACTCCGGAAAAGGAGATAACCCATGAATCAGGCTCTGGTAGAAAGCACTCTGGGATTCCCCCAGGGAATCCGCCCCGAGGCGCAGCTTGTACAGCAGGCGCTCATCGAACGTGGACTCGAAACACCATTGATCGAAAATGGTCTCACGCGTCAGGAGAAATATGAACGGATTCGCGACAGCTTTCGGGAGATTACCGAGACCCTGGGCCTGGATCTGAGCGACGACAGTCTTCAGGAGACACCTCATCGCATTGCAAAAATGTATGTCGATGAAATCTTCAGCGGGCTCGATTACAGCCACTTTCCGAAGATGTCGGTAATCGATAACAAAATGCAGGTTGAGGAGATGGTTCTGGTTGATGACATCGATCTGGTGAGCACCTGCGAACACCATTTTGTGACGATCGACGGTAGCGCCCGCGTGGCCTACATCCCGGGGCAGAAGATCCTGGGCTTGTCAAAGATCAACCGCATCGTCCGCTTCTTCGCGCAGCGGCCGCAGGTCCAGGAGCGCCTTACCCAGCAGGTGCTGGTGGCGCTGCAAACGCTGCTGGAGACGGACGATGTGGCGGTCACGATCAACGCCGTGCATTACTGCGTAAAATCCCGCGGCGTGATGGACAGCAATTCTTCCACTCGCACAACTGCTCTGGGTGGCGCGTTCAAGAACGACGCCGCTACCCGGGGAGAGTTTCTGCGCTAATTCGGGCGTCTGGCTGACGCGGCGCTAAACGCCCTGGAGCGCTGGGTGAGCCAGCGATCCAAGGCATTGGCAAAGCGCTGTTTGTCGCTGTTGTCGAGTGGCGGAGGCCCACCCGTTCGTACCCCATTGTCACGCAGCTCGGTCATGAAGTCGCGAATCGCCAGGCGGGAGCGGGCATTTTCCGCCGTGTAAGGTTCCCCCCGGGGACTGATTGCCAGCGCCCCCAGCTCCACCACCTCTGCCGCCAGGGGAATGTCCTGGGTGATCACCAGATCGTTTTTTGTCAGGCGCCTGAGTATTTCACTATCGGCCACATCCAGTCCCGAGGGCACCTGCACGAAACTCAGATACGGTGAAGCGGGAACCGTCATCGGGTGATTCGCCAGCAACGTTGTGGG
>CAZGGN010000120.1:0-2857 GCA_964525195.1 uncultured Congregibacter sp. | reverse complement strand
AGCGCGAAAGAGAATTTGCTTGATGGGCACCGGACAGGCATCGGCATCAACCCATACCTGGCCGGGCCCTGACAATCCCGGATCTAGCTCCACTGCACCAGCAGCTGTCCCTGCTCTGCGGACTCTCGCGCCAGACGCTCACCGAGTTCGCCAAAGCGTTCGTCGATCTTGTCCCGACGGATTTTCAGGGTGGGTGTCAGCACCTCGTTCTCAATACTCCAGGGTTCTTCACTGATAATCACTGCGCCGATGCGCGCGTGCTTGTCGATATTGTCGTTGATCGCCGCAACGCTATCGCGAATCGAGGTCTCTATCGCCGCGCGGGTTTCACTGCGCGCCGCCTCGGTGAGCACCGCCACCATGACCGTCTTTGAAAAACCACGGCCGATCAGGCACTGCTGCTCAATGTGGATGTTATCGGCGAACATGCCCTCAATCGGCGGCGGTGCCACAAATTTACCCTGGATGGTCTTGAAGTAATCCTTCACGCGTCCGGTGATATAGATGAATCCGTCTTCATCCACCCGGGCTTTGTCTCCCGTATGCAGCCAGCCGTCCTGAATCAGTTCGGCGGTCTTCTCCGGCTGCTTGTAATAGCCAGGCGTACAGCCATCGGCGCGCACGGCCAGCTCGCCCTCCTCGGTAATCTTGTACTCCACCTCGCCTACCGGCTTACCGATAGAGCCTATGCGACGCGAATCGGGCCCGCTTACAATCAAGCCCATGGCCTCGGTCTGCCCAAAGCCCTCCATCAGGGGCAGACCCATCGCCTGCCACCAGTGAATCAGCGGCGGCGGTGTCGGCGCGGCCGCGGTCAGGCAATATTCCACCTCCCCGAGCCCCATGGTTTCCAGAACCAGCTTACCAATCCCCTCCGCATCCTCCGCCAAGGCGGCGTCGAGAGCTTGCTGGCCACCGAATTTGCCCAGCACGGCCTGCTGGAACTGCTCCCAGATTCGCGGCGGTCCGAAGAACATATGCGGGCGCGTGCGCTGCAGATCCCGAAGCACCGTGGTCAGTGATTCGTTGAAGTTCACTTCGCCACAGCAAAACAGCGATGAATATTCGACGATCTGACGCTCGGCAATGTGCGACAGGGGCAGGTAGGAAAAGTAGCGTGGCTCGTCGCGCAGACCAAAGGCATCGATAAAGCGACGAATCGGAATAATGTTGCTGCTGTGGGTCTGGATAACGCCCTTGGGCATACCGGTGGTACCCGAGGTGAACACCAGCGACATCATGTCATCGGGCTGACACTGGTAGCCGATTTCCTTCCCCTCACCCTCGGCGAGCAGCTCATCCCAGGTCAGATGGTCGCCACTGATGTCCACGCCGGGGAGAGCGACGATAGTGATCCCCTCCGGCAGCACCGGCCGTACCGCCTCCCAGTTCTGGCTCTCGCCAACAAAAATGACCTTGGCTTCGGTAAATTCCGCGATGTACTGAGCTACGCTCGCTGACAAGGTGGTAAACATGCTCACGGTGACGTTGCCCGAGCGAATAATCGCCATATCCGCCATAAACCAGTGCGGACGATTGCGCGACAGGATCACCATGCGCTCGCCGTGGCCGAATCGCGCTTCAAGGGCTGCCGCGACGGCATTGATTTGTCGCCGCGCTTCCGCCCAGCTGTAATCGTCGCTGCCGTCTTCACGCAAATCGCGCATCCAGATTTTGTCGCCCCGGGTATCCGCCCAGTGATCGAGAAATTCAGGCAGGGTGTGAAATTCCATCATGCTTCTCCGTTACAGATTATTATCGTCCTTGGCTTGTTTACTGACCCCGGGCCCGCTCTTGCGGTGTTTCTAAGGACTAGTCCAGCCACTCAAAGCTGCGCGCGCCGGCACCCGCCGGCGTTCCGCGCTGTTCAATGCCGGTGTCGCCGAGCCCCGGGCTCTGGGGGTTGTTCAACGAAGCCGGAAGAGGCCGCAACTGACTCGCACCCCAGCTATTTTGTGGCAACGGCAGGAGTAAGTCCTGCACGTCGACAACGGACACAAAGCCAAAGAGCGGCTGCACCGCGGTGCCGCCACCGACCTTATTGTCCCGCTTTATCCGCACTGCCGCACTGAGGTGTTTGTCCGCATCGAAGGTCATCAGCAGGTAGTCTCCGCGAATCCGCGCATGGCCCCAATCCGCGTTGAGAAAATCCGCGCCCACAAAGCCCAGGCTGACCCCCACAGCAGACTCCCGCACACGCCAGGCCTCCCAGGCCATCAGCAGCTGATCATCAGCCGCCGCAAAGCGCAGCGGCGGCCCCAGCGTCGCCATTACCTGAGCAAGAGAGTCGCCCGCCGCGTGCCTCTCAAAGCCTTCGGGCAAGGTCTCGCCCAGCTCATAGTGCCACTGCGTACAGGCCGACAACAGCAGGCAGGCAAACCCCAAAACGGCTCGCAGACTAGCCCTCATCGTCGGGGGTAATCCAGCCTGCGTAATCCGAAAGACGGTCCTCTGAATCAAAAATGAACACCGCCCGGTCATAGCGCGCCTGGAGGTCATAGCGGTTGTAGACCAGGAGTATCAGTCCGGTGCCTCGGGTGGATTCGTTGAGGTAATAAAGGACTGTCTCGTCCCCCAGGCTCACCAGTTGCGAGGGAGGCCCCAGCGCCGCCATGACATCCGCACGACTGGTCACCCCTTTCTTGAAACTCGCGAGCGTTTGCGCGCTCCAATTCACTTCGACCCCGCGGTCAGAGTCAAATTGCGCGCAGCCGCTCAGCAGCGTTGAGAGGAATATAGACAGGCACAGCAGCAGCGTGCGGCGTGGGCTGAGGGACATAAAATCGCTCCGGGCGCGGGTAAATAAGCGCAGATCATAAACCAGAATACCCGAGCATGGAACTCAGATATTACTACC
>CAZGGN010000119.1:0-9295 GCA_964525195.1 uncultured Congregibacter sp. | reverse complement strand
AAGGCGCACCCGGAGGTATTCAATCTGCTGCTGCAGGTCATGGACCACGGCACCCTGACCGATAACAACGGTCGCAAGGCGGATTTTCGTAGCGTGATTCTGGTCATGACAACCAACGCCGGAGCGGAAAACATCAGCCGTCGCTCCATTGGTTTTACGACCCAGGACCACAGCACGGACGGGATGGAGGCCATCACCCGGATGTTCACCCCGGAGTTCCGTAACCGCCTTGATAATATTGTCCAGTTCCAGCCCCTTGGTGAGGACGTGATCCTGACCGTTGTCGACAAGTTCCTCGCGGAGCTTCAGGGTCAGCTGGACGAGAAGCGCATTACCCTCGATGTCGATGAGGACGCGCGTCTATGGCTGGTAGAGAAGGGCTACGATCAGCATATGGGCGCCCGGCCGATGGATCGCGTGATTCAGGAGCACATCAAAAAGCCGCTGGCCGAGATGGTTTTGTTTGGTCCTCTGGCGAGCAAAGGTGGCACCGCCCTCGTGCGACTCAACGCCAGTGGTGACGGTCTGGATGTCACGGTGGCCGAGAGTGCTGACTCAGAGACCGACGAGTTGGCCGTGAGCTAGCGCTTTGGCAGGACGACCCGGGCGGGCCTGCAGCAAGGTGCCGTCCGTGGCGTCGCAGCGCTGAGACCTCAGCGCTCGCGGTAGGTAATGCGGCCTTTACTTAAATCGTAAGGTGTCAGCTCTACGCGCACCTTGTCGCCAGTCAGTATGCGAATGTAGTTTTTACGCATTTTGCCGGATATGTGCGCGGTCACAACGTGACCGTTTTCAAGCTTTACCCGGAACGTGGTGTTGGGCAGGGTGTCAACCACCTCGCCTTCCATTTCAATTTGGTCTTCTTTGGCCATTAACTCGCATCTGCGGTCAAAAATCAGCGCGCATTCTGCCCGAAATACTGCGCAAGAGCCACCTCAAGCGATGTGAAATCCGTACAGCTTTAACGCACGACCCGAGCGCCTGCATCGGTGCCTCCGGGGAAACCGCGAGGTCGCTACCTCAGTAGGACTCAATGAGGCCTTCGGTTGATCGCTGCCACTGGTTGTTGATAAGCGCTTCCAGCGGCTGGTACTCCGCTTTGTAGGCCATCTTGCGGCAGTTGCGTATCCAGTAGCCGAGATACACGTAGGGCAGTTGGAGATCCCGGCAGTGCTCCACCTGCCAGAGGATCGCGTAGCGGCCAAGGCTGCGGGCTTCTTCTTCAGGGTCATAAAAGGTGTAAATCGCCGACAGCCCATCAAGCATCGCGTCGACCACGGCAACGGCAATCAAGCGTCCGTCCCTGCGAAACTCGAAGTACTCGGTGCAACCCCAGGGGTTGTTCAGGAAGGACTCAAACTGCCCGCGATCCGGCGGATACATGTCGCCATCCGCATGCCGCGCACGAATATAACGATCATAAAGCTCGTAAGTTTCATCATCCGAGACGCTGCCGCGGATGCTCACTTCAAGATCCGCATTGCGCTTCAGGCAGCGCTTCTGACCGCGGGTCGGGCGAAATTCCGAGACCGGAATCCGCGCCGGGATACAGGCACTGCAGTGGCTGCAATGGGGCCGATAGATATGGTTGCCGCTGCGCCGAAAGCCCAGCATGGACAGATTGCTGTAGAGCGTTTGGTCGACCGCCTGGCGCGGGTCGATAAAGAGCGTGGTTGCTTCTTCACCCTCCAGATAGCTGCAGCGGTGCGGATACGTCGTGTAGACCTTGAGATCGCGCAGCGAGGAGGTCATGTCGGTTCTCCCGGTCTCAGCATAACGCCGTGGCTCAGCATAACGCCGTGGCTCAGCATATACACGCCCTGTTCAAAGCAGGGACTCACAGGATGAGGGCAGCGCCCAGGGTACTGTGCTTTCGGCCATGGACACAGTTTGCGCAACTAGATTCTCAAAGTCCACTCGGGGAATATCCCTTGCCCCAAGGCTGTTCAGGTGTTCGCTTTCAATCTGGCAGTCGATGAACCGGACGCCACGCTGCTTCAGCAGCCATACCAAGGCGACCAGTGCGACCTTGGATGCATCGCTGGCCGTGGAGAACATGCTCTCGCCGAAAAACGCCCCGCCGATGCCGACACCATAAAGTCCACCGCACAGTTCCCCGTTGCGCCAAATCTCGATCGAATGTGCCCAACCGTCCCGATGCAGAGCGCTGTAGGCATCAATCATGGCACGATCTATCCAGGTTCCTTCCTGGCCCTCCCGGGGCGCAGCACAGGCCGCCATGACCCTGGCAAAGCAACGGTCAGCGCTCAGGGTAAAGGTTCCTGCACGGAGGCGCTTGCGCAGGGAGCGGGAAATGTGGAGCTCATCCAGAAAGAGCACGGAGCGGGGGTCTGGGGTCCACCAAAGTACCGGTTGCGGGGCTTCATACCAGGGGAAAATCCCGCGTTTGTAGGCCGCCAGGAGGCTGTCACTGTCGAGTCGACCGCCCGCTGCGAGCAGCCCGTTCGGGTAGCTCAGGGCGGCGGAGCTGGGAGGGAAGTCCTCGCCGGGCTCAAGGTAATGCAGTAAGGGCACGCGCGTGGCTTAGTCCGTTTCCTGCGCCAGCTCGTCCAGATACTTCTCTGCATCCAGCGCAGCCATGCAGCCAAAGCCTGCGGAGGTAACGGCCTGACGGTAAATGTGATCCGCTACATCGCCCGCAGCAAAAACGCCGGATACGCTGGTTGCCGTGGCGGCACCTTCAAGACCGCTGGTTACGCGGATGTAGCCGCCCTGCATATCCAGCTGTCCTTTAAAAATATCCGTATTGGGTTTGTGACCAATCGCCACAAACACGCCGGCCAGGGGGATCTCCTCAGTCGCGCTTCCCTCGGCGGCCCTGATGCGCATGCCGGTCACGCCGCTCTCGTCGCCCAGCACTTCATCGAGCACGTGATTCCAGCGAATCTCTACTTTACCTTCAGCCTCCCGGGCAAACAGTCGATCCTGCAGTACTTTTTCCGCACGCAGGCTGTCTCGCCGGTGTACCAGAATCACTGTCTCCGCGAGGTTAGCCAGATACAGCGCTTCCTCCACGGCGGTATTTCCGCCCCCGATCACCGCGACACGCTGGTTTCGGTAGAAAAATCCGTCGCAGGTGGCACAGGCGCTCACACCCTTGCCGAGAAACTTTTCTTCACTCGGCAGGCCGAGGTACTGTGCGGAAGCGCCGGTGGCTATAATCAGCGCATCGCAGCTGTATTCAGCGCTGCCACTCAGGCGCAGCGGTCGGACATTCAGGTCGACCGAGTCGATGTGGTCAAAAATGACCGAGGTTCCAAAGCGCTCAACATGGTTGAGCATATCCTGCATCAGGCCGGGGCCCTGGAGGTCCGGCGCGCCCCCGGGCCAGTTTTCCACTTCGGTGGTCGTAGTCAGCTGCCCGCCTTGCTGCATGCCAGTGATCACCACCGGTGCCAGATTGGCCCGCGCCGCGTAAACCGCGGCGGTGTAACCGGCAGGGCCGGAACCCAGTATGATGAGCTTGTGGTGTTGAACATCGGCCATGATGGGAGGGTCTCAATCAAAAGGGCGCTCATCTTAATGGAACGTCGCCCCGCGGGCAAAGATCAAATTAATCTCAGGAAATTACTTTAAGCTATTGAATAAAATAGAAAACATGGTGAAACTAGCGCCTTCCGGTAAAGGTATTTAGCGATGGCGCGGCAACGCACAGAGGTTCAAGAGCCGGGGTCTCCGCGCTTGCGCGAAGGCCTGTTGATTGCCGTGGCCGCCGCCTGCGCCTACCTGTTGGTGAGTCTGGCGAGCTATTCACCCAGCGATCCGGGCTGGTCAGGCACCGGCAGTGGCGGGGCCGTGAGTAATCTGGGGGGACCGACGGGGGCCTGGCTCGCGGACGCCTGCTTTTCCCTGGTGGGCTATCTCTCCTATTTGTTTCCCGTCATGCTCGCTTACCGCGCGGCCCTGCTTTTCGCCGAGCGGCAAAAACCCAGGGAATTTTCCGGTACGGTCCTGAGTATCCGCGCCCTCGGGCTCGTTCTGGTGATGGCCTCCGGTACGGCGCTTGCGGCGCTCAATCTTGGCGCCGGAGGGGCCTTGCCCCAGGGGCCAGGCGGCATTCTGGGGCAGGCTATCGGGAGCGCCATGCTGGGGGCCTTCAATGCCTTTGGCGGACGGCTGCTATTGCTGGCGGTTTTTCTGTTCGGCATGACTATTTTCACGGATTTGAGCTGGCTGCGGCTGATGGATCGTCTTGGCGAACTCGCAATCCGCAGCGCCCGCAAGGCGCGGACCAAAGCCATGAGTCTGTGGGATGCGGGCCGCGATCGGCGCGCTCGGGAAAAGCAACTGGAGGCGCGGCGACAGGTCATCGACCAGCATGTCGAAAAAGAAAAGAAACGTACACCACCCAAGATCAAACCACTCAAACCCCCGCCGGAAAAGTCCGATCGCCTCGAGCGCGAAAAGCAGGTGCCGCTATTTGATTCGCCGGTGACCGGCCAGTTGCCGCCGCTCGAGATCCTCGACCCGGCCGAGCCGGATTCCGGTCAGGGCTATTCCGCCGAAGCCCTCGAAAAGCTGTCCAAGCTGTTGGAACTCAAGCTACTGGATTTTGGCGTCACCGCAGAGGTCACGGCGGTCTACCCGGGACCGGTGATTACACGCTTTGAGATTCAGCCCGCGGCGGGGGTGAAAGTCTCGCGTATCTCCAATCTGGCCAAGGACCTGGCGCGCTCTCTGGCGGTGATTTCCGTGCGGGTGGTAGAAGTGATTCCCGGCAAGAGTGTGGTCGGCATCGAGATTCCCAACGAGCATCGGGAGATCGTGAACTTCCGTGAAGTACTCGCTTCCCGGGCCTTTGATCAGTCCAAGTCCGCCCTGACCCTGGCTCTCGGGCACGATATTTCAGGGCAGCCGGTGGTGGCGGATCTGGCGCGTATGCCACACCTGTTGGTGGCGGGTACCACCGGCTCGGGGAAGTCCGTCGGTGTGAACGCCATGCTGATCAGTCTGCTGTACAAATCCACGCCCGCCGATGTGCGATTGATTCTGGTGGATCCGAAGATGCTCGAGCTTTCGGTCTACGACGGTATTCCGCATCTCCTCACGCCGGTTATTACGGATATGAAGGATGCGGCCAATGGTTTGCGCTGGTGCGTCGCGGAAATGGAGCGTCGCTACAAGCTGATGGCGTCCCTCGGGGTGCGTAACCTGGCCGGTTACAACCGCAAGATCCTCGATGCGAGTAAGTCCGGAACGCCGCTGCTGGATCCGCTGTGGGTCCCGGATCAGCTCTCGATGACGCCGGTGGACGAGCAGACGGCACCTGAGCTTGAGGTGCTGCCGGCGATTGTCGTGGTGATCGACGAATTTGCCGACATGATGATGATCGTCGGCAAAAAGGTGGAGCAGTTGATCGCCCGGATTGCGCAGAAGGCGCGGGCGGCGGGTATCCATCTGATCCTGGCTACCCAGCGTCCTTCGGTGGATGTGATTACCGGTTTGATCAAGGCCAATATTCCGACGCGCATCGCTTTTCAGGTCAGCTCAAAAGTCGACTCCCGGACCATCCTCGATCAGGGCGGCGCGGAGCAGCTTCTCGGGCACGGGGATATGCTCTATATGCCCCCGGGCAGCAGTCTGTCGACCCGGGTCCACGGCGCATTTGTCTCGGATGATGAGGTGCACCGGGTGGTCGCCGACTGGAAGCGCCGCGGCGAACCCGCCTACATCGAGGGCCTGCTCGATGAGGGCAGCAGCACGGCGGTAACACCGGGAGAGCTGCAGTCTGAGGCCGCCGAGGGGGATGACGAAAGCGATGCCCTATACGACGAGGCCGTGCACTTTGTGACCAAGAGTCGCCGGGCCTCGATCTCCAGCGTTCAGCGCAAGCTGCGGATTGGCTACAATCGCGCCGCGCGGCTGATTGAGTCCATGGAGGCGGCGGGCGTGGTCACCGAGATGGGAACCAACGGCCAGCGCGAGGTCATCGCGCCACCCCCGATCGAGGATTAAGCCGTGTTGCTACGATTTTTTGTGATCTGCCTCAGCGCTGCCGCGTTCGCCGCACCGGTGCGGGCGCAGACCGAAGCGCAGCTCTGGACGCTGCTGGATACGCAGTCACAGGCCCGTGGGCGCTTTTTGCAGGAGCTCTACAGCGAGGACGATGAGCTGCTCGAGCGCTCCTCCGGAGACTATGCGGTGCTGCGTCCGGACTATTTCCGCTGGGAGATCGATTATCCGGATCGCCAGCTGATTGTGATCTCGGGCCACGAGCTGTGGCACTACGATATTGATCTGGCGGCGGCTACCCGGCGGGACACGCGGGACAACCGGGAATTCACGCCCCTGGAGCTCCTCGCGGGTAATAGCGAGGAGCTGCGCGAGCGCTTCAGCGTCGAGCCGATGGACGCGGGGCGTTACCGGCTGGTACCCCTGTTTGCCCAGGCAGGCTTTGCTTCCGTTGACATGACCTGGGAGAACGGTGAGATCGTTGCCATGGCGGTCCGCGACCGGAGCGGCCAGCTGATCTCCCTGACCCTCACACCGGAGCCTGATGCACCGGCGCTATCGCCGGAGGACTTCCATTTTGTGCCGCCCGATGGCGTCGATGTCTACGATTCCGCGCAATAAGCGCTGCGTTGACCGGAGTCGCGACGGGTGAGTGAGGATCTGTTCGGGGCTGCTCCCGCTCTACAGCCCCTCGCGGCCCGGCTGCGTCCTGCAACGGCCGAGCAGATCGTGGGGCAGCCGCAGCTGCTGGAAAGCGGTAAACCACTCTGGCGCTGCCTGCGGGGCGAGCCGCTGCATTCGATGATCCTCTGGGGGCCGCCGGGGGTCGGCAAAACCACCCTCGCATCACTGCTCTGTGAGGCATCGGGAACGCGGATGCTCAAGCTGTCAGCGGTGATGGATGGCGTCAAAGCCATTCGCGAGGCAGTGGCTGTGGGGGAGGCTGAGCGTCTGTCCGGTCGCCAGTGTGTCCTGTTCGTGGACGAGGTCCATCGATTCAACAAAGCCCAGCAGGATGCGTTTTTGCCCTTTGTCGAAAACGGTACGCTGACCCTGATCGGTGCGACCACGGAAAACCCCGCCTTTGAACTCAATTCAGCCCTGCTCTCCCGGGCCCGGGTTTACCGGTTGCGACCGCTCGATTCGTCAGAAATAGAAAAGATTCTCCTGCGCGGGGAGGACGAAACCGGATTGCGTCTGGAGCCCCGCCAGCGCAGCGAACTAGCGCTCGCGGCGGATGGTGATGCACGGCGGGCGCTGAATCTTCTGGAGTTGGCTGTGAGTCTCAGCGACGGTGGCGGGGCGCTGGATGCCGGCGCCTTTGCAGAAGTGCTGCAGGGCTCGCCGCGGCGCTTCGATAAAGGGGGCGATAATTTTTATGAGCAGATTTCAGCGCTGCATAAAGCCGTTCGCGGCAGCTCGCCGGATGCCTCTCTCTACTGGTATTGCCGGATGCTGGATGGGGGCTGTGATCCGCTGTACATAGCCCGCCGGGTGATCCGCATGGCCAGTGAGGATATTGGCAACGCGGACCCGCGCGCCCTCAGTCTGGCGCTGGATGCCTGGCAGACCCTCGAGCGACTGGGGAGTCCGGAGGGCGAGCTGGCGCTGGCCCAGGCCATCACCTACCTCGCCTCGGTACCCAAGAGCAACGCCGTGTACCGGGCGTTCAAAGCCGCTCAGCAAGCCGTAGCCGAGGGGGGGAGCGAAGAAGTCCCGGTACATCTGCGTAACGCACCTACGGCGCTGGCGCGGGCTGAGGGTCATGGCGCAGACTATCGCTATGCGCACGATGAGCCCGACGGCTATGCGGCTGGCGAAAACTATTTTCCTGAGGTGCTGCGCGACACCCGGTTTTATGAGCCGGTTGATCGCGGGCTCGAAATACGTATCCGCGACCGTCTCCGGGAGCTGCGTCGGCGTGATGAGCAGTCCCGGCTGCGGCGCTGGGATTAGTGTTTTAAGCTTAACGCCTCGCTCCAAAGGCTTTACAATTCGCGGTTTTCGCGAAACGCCATGATGCAGCAACTGGTCTTTATCGCCCTCGGAGGCGCCTGTGGGGCGCTGGCTCGCTATGGGTTGTCGACCCATGCGCACGGGCTCTGGGCGAGCGCGTGGCCTCTGGGAACCTTTCTGGTCAACGCTAGCGGATCGCTGCTCATCGGCGTGGTTTTTGTGGTACTCGAGCGCGCAGCCCTGCATCCGGATTGGCGCAGCGTGCTGATGGTCGGTTTTCTCGGGGCCTTCACGACATTTTCCACCTTCTCGCTGGAGACGGTGGAGTTGTGGCTGCAGGGCCAGCCCGGCATGGCTGTCGCTTACGCTTTCCTCAGTACCATCAGCTGCGTGCTCGCCGCGGGGATGGGCATTCTGCTGACCCGCAGCCTGCTCGGCTGAGCTCCGCTCTCAGACGCAGCCTCAGACTCATTTAACAGGAATCACTGCACACATGCTGGATATCAGAGAAGTCAGAAAAAATCCCCAGGCCGTCGCCGAGGCGCTTGCGCTGCGCGGCTACCGTTTTGACATCGAGGCTTTTGAAGCGCTGGATGCGCGGCGAAAGACCGCGGATGTGAGCAGTCAGCAGCTGCAGGCTGAACGCAAGAGTGCGAGCAAAAAGATCGGCCAGCTTATCAGCGGCGGCATGTCCGTGGAGGAAGCCAAGGCTTCGGTGGACGATACACTGCGTGAAATTGCGACCCGTCTTGAGCAGGCAGAGCTGGAAGCGCGAGCCGTTCAGGGCGAGATCGATACGCTCATGGCCGCCGTGCCGAACGTTCCCGATACCTGTGTGCCCCCGGGAAAAGACGAAGCGGACAATCAGCTGCTTGCGGTTTGGGGGGAGATTCCCGACTTTGATTTCGACGTGCGTGATCATGTGGATCTCGGCAGCGCCCTCGGGGGCCTGGACAGCGAACTGGCCGGCAAGATTACCGGGTCGCGGTTTACGGTGATGAGCGGCGCGATCGCGCAGCTGCACCGCGCGCTCACGCAGTTCATGCTCGATTTCCACACCCGCGAGCGCGGCTGTACGGAACTCAACGTGCCCTACATCGTCAACAGCGACTCGCTGCGTGGTACCGGGCAACTGCCCAAGTTTGGTGAGGACCTTTTCCGCCTTGAGGGCGAGCAGGGCTATTACCTGATTCCCACCGCGGAGGTGCCGGTGACCAATATTGCGCGCGACCGGATTTTTGAGGACGCGGAGCTGGGTGAGGAGGGTATCCGCTTTGCCTGTCACAGCCCCTGTTTTCGCAGTGAGGCAGGCAGTTACGGACGCGATACCCGGGGCATGATCCGCCAGCATCAGTTCGAGAAGGTC
>CAZGGN010000118.1:7873-9429 GCA_964525195.1 uncultured Congregibacter sp. | reverse complement strand
ATGATGAGGGTGCCGCGCAGCCTTGATCCCGCGAATTCGCGATGAACCTTTTTTTTTGGCTTGTCGCGGACTTCCGGGGTTGCCTGTCGCCGCGGATGACTCCGTAGCTGCGCTGGGCCGCCCGTCGGGAGGTGGCTTGCAGGGCTGCGGTCACTATCCCTATTATCAGATGTCAATTCGTCAGCAGGGCTCAAAAGCCATGAAACTCATTACCGCGATTATCAAGCCATTCAAACTCGATGATGTCCGCACCGCGCTCGCCGACGTCGGAGTTCAGGGGATCACCGTGACGGAAGTGAAGGGCTTTGGTCGACAGAAGGGGCATACGGAGCTTTATCGCGGTGCGGAGTACGTCGTGGACTTCCTGCCCAAAATCAAACTGGAGGTGGCTCTGGGCGATGGGCAGGTCGACACCGCCGTCGAGGCCATTGTGGCCGCGGCGGATACGGGCAAGATCGGCGACGGCAAGATCTTTGTCTCGAGCCTTGAGCAGGTGATTCGCATCCGCACCCGGGAAACGGGCGAGGACGCTATTTAGTCGTCGCGCCTACTGCTTGGACCGATCCGTGACTGATCTCCCGGAGCCGCCCGAGGATCGCGTTAGCGCGAGCGGCATCGCCAGTATTGAGCGCGCGTTTCTGCGGCTGACCTTCTGGCAGACCCTGCTGTCCCTTGCGGGCGTGTTTACCGGTGCCGTGGCACTCTATGCCGCTCTGGGCGAGTCCGAAGCCGTGCGCCAACAAACGGCGGCTACCGTTTGGCCGTATGTGCAGGTGATTATTAACGACTATGTGAATGACGATGACGCGCAGATGTCGCTGGAAATGAACAATGTCGGCGTCGGACCGGCGCGGCTGCGGAGTGTTCAACTGACGATTGGTGGCAGGGCCTACAAAAATTGGGACCAAATTTTTCGTCAGCTGATGGGCGAGTCGGTGGCCGATGTGGAGTTTGGGCGCAGCTCTTTACGTGGCCGGGTGCTCGCTCCGGCCGAAACGCTGACATTTTTCAGCACCCGCGACCGGTCGGTCGTGCTTGCGATGCAGGAGGCTATCTACGGCGGCGGAGTGAGTCTGAGCTATTGTTACTGCTCGATTTTTGATGAATGCTGGCTGATGGAGAACCAGCGTGATCTGGATCCGGAGCCCCGGATCGTCGAGCAGTGCCCGGATTACGGCGAAGCGGGATTCGAGGCCAGCCAGCGCTAGCGTCTTTCGCGGTGCTCATGCCAGTGCGGCGATAGCTGCGGGTAATTCGCTGATATGGCGGATGATCGCGTCGGGTTCTTCGTCCCCGGCTGTCCTTTCCACAGACCAATCTTTGCCTTCGGCATTTACCCACACGGCGCGCATGCCTACCCGCAGCGCGCCGAGCACATCGTGTTCCGGGTTGTCGCCCACGTGCAGCACTTCATCGGGCAGGGGGTGATTGTATGCATCGATCGCAGCACCGCCGGCGTCTTCGCCATCGCCGCCACGCCGTTTTCCGAGGACGGGGCGCTCGACCTCGCGAGCGTCGACTCGCTGGTGGCGTTCTACGAGGGCTGCGGCGCCAAC
>CAZGGN010000118.1:0-7863 GCA_964525195.1 uncultured Congregibacter sp. | reverse complement strand
TGGGGACTGGCACCGGTGCTTTTCAGCGCGGCGTGAAACATGTCCGGTGCCGGCTTGCTGGCGCCGATGTCCTCCGCGAGGAAGGCGAAATCGAAGTACTCACCGGCGTCGGTTTTGTACACATCCGCATTGCCGTTGGTGAGTGCCCCCAGACGAAACTGTCCGGCAAGCTCCTGTAACACCTCCAGGGCCTGGGCATACAGCTCAACCCGTTGACGCTCAGCCAGAAAGGCCGCAAAAGCCAACATCGCCCCTTCCTCTGCTGCCTGCGGGTCAAAGCCAGCGGCCAGCTGCAGCTCCCGTAAAAACAGCTGTCGCATGGCCGTGACATTGTGCGCGAGTTCCGGATGGGCCTTCCAGAGGCTTTTTTTGAGACGCCATAATTCATCGTGGCTGATATTGTCCACGGCGCCCGGGCGGTGCTCTCGCAGCCATTGCTGCTGCGCGTCTTCGGCCCGTAAAAGGGCCGGTTCCACATCCCAGAGGGTGTTGTCCAGATCAAAGGTAATGACTTTCAGTGCCATCAGTCTGACTTCTCGCGCTGTTTTTTCGCCCGCGGGTGGGCGCTGTCATACACCTTGGCCAGATGCTGGAAATCCAGATGCGTATAGATCTGCGTGGTCGAGATGTCGCTGTGTCCCAGGAGTTCCTGCACCGCGCGCAGGTCGCCGCTGGATTCGAGTATGTGGCTGGCAAAGGAGTGTCGCAGCATATGCGGATGCACATCCCGGCCCAGGCCGTTGCGTTGGGCGAGCAACTGGACGCGCGACTGGATGGAGCGCTCACTGATACGGCTGCCGCGACTGCTCAGGAACAGGGCTCGTTCATCACGGGCGGCTGCGGAGGGACGATGCGGCAGGTACACGCGAATGGCGTCCAGGGCAACGCGTCCAACCGGTACGCTGCGGGTTTTGTTGCCTTTACCAGTGACCCGGATAAGGCCCTGCGAGTAGTCTATATCCTCGATGTTGGCTGCCCGCAGTTCCGCCAGTCGCAGGCCCGAGGAGTAGAACAATTCGGCCATCGCGAGGTCACGCAGCTGCAGTGGATCATCCGCGTCGGCGCGCAGGTAGACTCCGAGTTGGTCCGCCTCCAGTGTTCCCGGCAGCTTGCGACGCTTGCGTGGTGCCTGCACCGCCAGCGCCGGATTGCGCCGCTCGCCGCTGTCCCGGCTCTCCCAGTTGAAGTAGGCGCGCAGGGCGGAGAGGCGGCGCTGGAGGCTGTTCGCGGCCAGCCCCTTGCGATGTCCGCCGGCCAGCCACTGGCGCACATGGCTTTCCTGGATTGCCGCGCTTTTATTTAAGCCCTGCTCTTTGCAGTACTGACAAAAGCTGTCCAGGTCACGGCGGTAGGCGCTAATTGTGTGGGGCGAAAGGCGGCGTACCCCTGTCGCATAGTCGAGGAATGCGCTGAAGCGCTCGCCAAGTTCGGCGGGCCCAGTCGCGACCGGCATGGCTCAGGACCGATTCATGCGGGGCAGCAGTCGGGCGAGCACTTCCGCGGCGAATTCCAGGAACAGCGTGCCCATGTTGCTGTCGTAATGCCCCGCGTTGGAGCTGCCGACCGCAATTACGCCGAGGGGCCTGCCCTCCAGTTCAAGCACGGCTATCGCTGCCGAGCCAACCATCCGGGCGCCCGGAAACAGGAATTCAAACTCGTCCGCGCGCAGGGCCCCGCAGCCGGCCAGCCCATTGGACAGGAGCGCCGCGAGTCTGCCCTTGAGCTGCGACTCGGGGATACGGCGCAGGGGGACGTCCTCGGGAAAGGCCTCCTCGAACAGCATGAAACTGGCGTATTCGATGTCAAACTTTTCGCGCAGAACGTTCAGCAGGGCGCGTTCCAGTTCCTCGAGGTTGCCCGCCGTGAGCAGACCGAGTACCAGCTGCCGCGTATCCGCAAACAGCTGGTCGTTATCTTTGGCGGTGCTGCCAAGATCCCTCAGCCGGTGCCTGAGGTCGACATTGCGCTCGCGCAGCACACTCACCTGGCGCTCGACCAATGAGACCGCCGCGCCGGAGGGGTGAGGCACCTGCAGCAGGCTCAGCAGCTCGGGATTCCTCTGAAAGTAATCCGGGTGCTGTACCAGAAAATCACGAATATCGTCTTCGTCCACGGGCCTGTGAGTCTCCTGTTAGTCGAATGTCAATGCTTCAGAACTCGAGCGTTGGGCATTTGGGTGTCTCGAGTCGGCGCGGATGAGCTTTACGCATCGCGACCATCGCAACCATCGCAACCATCGCGGTGCAGAGCGCTACAGCCGGATGGTTCCCTCAAAGCTGATCGCCGTTGGCCCGGTGAGCAACACCGGCGCACCGACTCCGGACCACTCGACGGTCAGCTTACCCCCGGGTAATTCGACTGTCACCCGTTCATCCAGCCAGTCCATCCGGCGCCCATAAACCACGGCTGCGCAGGCTCCCGATCCGCAGGCCAGGGTTTCGCCAACTCCGCGCTCGAAGACCCGCAGGCGAATCGTTGCGCGATCAACGATCTGCATGAAGCCGGCGTTGACCCGCTCGGGGAAATCCCTGTGTGCCTCAATAAGCGCGCCGAAGCGCTCCAGGCTGCCGTCGTCAACTGAATCGACGCGCAGCACCGCGTGGGGATTACCCATGGACAGCGCGCCGACGCGGCGCGTTTCCTCACCGAGGTCCAGATCGTACTCGAGGGCTTCGCTAGCGCGGCGCAGGGGGATGTCGTGAGGCGAGAACAGGGGCATCCCCATGTCTACCTCGACTTCCGAGTTGTCGATCATCCTGAGCGTCATCACGCCGGCTCCGGCTTCAACCACAATGGTTTGAAGGGGCGTGAGCCGACGGTGCCTGACGAAGCGCGCAAAGCATCGGGCACCGTTCCCGCATTGTCCCGATTCACTGCCGTCGGCGTTAAAAATCCGGTAGCGAAAGTCCGCATCGGGGCGTCCCGGAGGTTCCACGAGCAGGACCTGATCGCAGCCTATGCCCGTATGGCGGTCCGCGATGCGGCGAATATCCCGCGGGCGCAGCTTAATGCGCTGGCTGATGGTATCGATCATGACAAAGTCATTCCCGGCACCGTGCATCTTGGTAAATTTGACTGGCATCTTGTTTTTATTCGTCTTGTCAGGGTTACTGAGGTAGCCGATGTTCGCCGCGAAAGAGATCGGCGATGGTCTCGCGCTCGCGGACAAGATGGCTTTCCTCGCCGTCAACCATGATTTCTGCCGCCCGGGGACGACTGTTGTAATTCGAGCTCATGACAAATCCGTAGGCCCCGGCGCCGCGCACCGCCAGGAGTGAATCCGCGGCGAGGGCCATTTCCCGGTCCTTGCCAAGGAAGTCTGCTGTTTCGCAGACCGGCCCCACGATATCCCAGCGACGGGGCAGCAGCTCGCGCGGAGTCACCGTCTGGATATCGACCCAGGCCTGATACAGCGCCGGACGGATAAAGTCATTCATCGCCGCATCGACGAGAGCAAAATTATGTATCCCGGTCTCTTTGACATAGTGAACCCGGGTCAGCAAGACGCCGGCGTTGGCAACAATCGAGCGTCCCGGTTCGAAGATCAGGCCAATATCGCGAGTCGGCGACCGCTGGTGGCGCTTCATCGCGGTAACAAACCCCAATGCCGCCGCCGAGATCCAGGTGGTGGATAGGGATCCCTTCGGTCGCCAGTTGGTCGACCATGTCCAGCAGTTGCTCGAGTGCTTCGAGCAGGGGCGCCATGTCCGTGAGCTGGGAGCCGATGTGGCAGTCGAGGCCCGCAATAGTAATGTTGGGCATATCCCGGGCGCGACGCAGCAGTGTGATGGCCTCATCCGTTGCCACGCCGAACTTGTTCTCGCGAAGACCCGTTGAGATGTAGGGGTGTGTCTGCGCGTCTACGTCCGGGTTAACACGGATTGATACCGGAGCCTGGACCGCAAGCTCTGCGGCGACCGACTGGAGGGCGTCCAGTTCCGCGGCGGACTCGACATTGAAGCAGCGAATACCCAGCTCCAGCGCTCGGCGCAGCTCATGGCGCTGCTTTACTACGCCAGAAAAAACCACCTTGCCCGGATCACCGCCGGCCGCGAGAACCCGCTCGAGCTCGCCCACCGAGACGATATCAAAGCCGGCTCCGCAGCGAGCGAGCACATCCAGCACCGCAAGATTTGAGTTCGCTTTGACCGCGAAACAGATCAGGTGCTCGCAGCCGTCGAGGGCGCGCTGGTACTGGGCAAGTGCAGCCTCCATAGCGGCTCGAGAGTAGACGTAGCAGGGCGTGCCATGGGTTCTGGCGATTGCTTCGCAGGCGACTTCTTCGGCGAAAAGTGTGTTGTCCCGGTAGTGAAAGCTCATTGTTACCTAGCCGCGGGCCGCGTTCGTAGATTCGGCGCCGCCGTTATCGTCGGGAACCGGCTGGTACAGCGGACCCATCTGGCCGCAGGCGCACAGGGCGGCAAACGCAGCGAAAAGCAACGGGAGCCGGAACAGGCGCCGGGGATTCAAAGCCGGTCGATTCATTATTGGATACGCAAAAAGGCTGCAGTATAAACGGCGGTCAGAGCGCTGGCGATGCGCAGGCTCAGGACTGGCGCTGATCGAGCAGGGCCCCGGCGCGGACCGCGGCGGCCGCTACCTCCAACGGCGCGGTGCCGCCAAGGTGATCGCGGGCTGCGACGGATCCTTCGACGGTCAGGACGTCGAACACATCGGCGTCGATCAGCGTGCTGAACCCACGCAGGGTCTCGAGGGGCATCTCCGCAAGGTCCAGGGAACTGGCAACGCCGGCGGCGACAGCCTTGCCGACGACCTCGTGTGCATCCCGAAACGGCAGGCCCTTGCGCACAAGGTAATCCGCCAGATCCGTGGCCGTCGCAAACCCCGCTTTCGCCGCCTCGCGCAGAACATCTTCCCGTGGCGAGATATGCGGCACCATATCGGCGAATGCCCGCAGGCAGTCCAGCACCGTGTCGACGCAGTCGAACAGCGGCTCCTTATCCTCCTGGTTGTCCTTGTTGTAGGCCAGCGGCTGCCCTTTCATCAGCGTCAGCAGGGCGATCAGATGCCCGTTGACCCGGCCGGTCTTGCCCCGGACCAGCTCGGGCACATCCGGATTCTTTTTCTGCGGCATGATTGAAGAACCGGTGCAGAAGCGATCAGGCAGTTCCACAAAGCGAAACTGTGCTGAAGTCCAGAGCACCAGCTCTTCGCTCATACGCGAGAGGTGCGTCAGCAGCAGCGCTGCGGCGGCGCTGAATTCAATGGCGAAATCGCGATCCGATACCGAATCCAGGGAGTTGACCGTGGGTCGCGAAAAGCCCAGCTCTGCTGCGGTCTGCGCCCGGTCAATGGGGAACGTCGTCCCCGCCAGCGCAGCGGCGCCGAGGGGGCACTGATTCATCCGCTGGCGACAGTCCTGAAGGCGGCCGAAATCCCGCTCCAGCATTTCGTTCCAGGCCAGCATGTGGTGCCCGAAGGTGACCGGCTGAGCACCCTGAAGATGGGTGAAGCCGGGCATGACGGTGGCCGCATGGGTGGCCGCGAGATCGGTGAGGCCGCGCTGCAGGCGGGTGAGCTCCTTGCAGATGGCATCGATGGCATCGCGCAGATAAAGACGAATATCCGTCGCGACCTGATCATTGCGTGAGCGCCCGGTGTGAAGCTTTTTCCCGGCGTCGCCAATCAGCGCCGTGAGCCGCGCCTCGATATTCATATGGACATCTTCGCGCTCAATCGACCAGGGGAAGTCGCCGGCCTCAATTTCCGCGCGCACGGTTGCCAGTCCGCTTTCGATGGCATCGAGTTCCTCGTCGCTTAATATCCCAACGCTGCGGAGCATGCGCGCGTGCGCCAGGGAACCCCGTATATCCTGCTCCGCCATACGCTGATCGAAGCTGACCGAGGCGGTAAAACGCTGCACAAAGCTATCCGTAGCCTCGCTGAAACGCCCGCCCCAGAGACTGGGATTACCGCTTTGATCCGACATTCTGTGCTGTTCCTCTCACTGCTCTGATGGTCCGGGTGACGGCTCGCCCCCGCTTTGGAAGGCGTAGGAGTATATCAGCGGCCATGGCGAGGGTTCTCTTCCCAGACAGCAAACATTGCTCAGATCCTTGCTCGGATTGACCGGGAGCGACACCGGGCCGCGCCGCAATCGTCAGTGCTCATGCTGAACACTCAAGCGGTGCGCTGCGAATGATATGATTGGGTTTTTTTTATTGTCGAGAATTGCATGTCTGCTGACGTCGTTATTGCTACCCGAGAGAGTCCGCTTGCCCTCTGGCAGGCGTACTTTGTCCGTGATTCGCTGCTTGAGGCCCATCCGGGTATCAAGGTTGAGCTGCTGGGCATGACCAGTCGCGGTGACCAGGTGCTGGATGTGCCGCTCGCCAAGGTCGGCGGTAAGGGGCTGTTTGTGAAGGAGCTCGAAACCGCGCTGCTTGACGGTCGCGCGCACATTGCGGTGCATTCGATGAAGGATGTGCCCATGGACTTTCCCGAGGGGCTCGAGCTGGCGGTGATCTGTGAGCGGGAAGAGCCGGCTGACGCCTTTGTGAGCAATCGCTACGAGAGTCTCGAAGCGCTGCCCCCCGGGGCTGTGGTCGGCACTTCGAGTCTGCGCCGGGAGTGCCAGCTGAGGGCCGGCCGACCGGATCTAACCGTCAATTTTCTTCGCGGTAACGTCAACACGCGTCTGCGCAAGCTGGACGAAGGCGAGTACGACGCGATTATTCTGGCTTGTGCCGGCTTGCTCCGCCTGGAAATGGCAGAGCGGATTCGCGCGCGAATACCGGTGAGCCAATCGCTCCCGGCGGGTGGTCAGGGTGCGGTGGGGATTGAGATCCGCAGCGATGATCAGCAGACCCGGGAGCTACTGGCGAGCCTGCACCATGGACCGACCGCCGAGCGCGTCCGTGCGGAGCGGGCACTGAACAAGCATTTGCAGGGCGGCTGTGAGGTACCGATTGCCGCTTACGCGGTGCATGAGGGCGACCAGCTCTGGCTACGCGGTCTGGTAGGTCGCCCCGACGGAACCCATACCCTGCGTGCCGAGGCAAGAGGCGGTCGGGACAATCCCGAGGCCCTGGGCATTCAGGTCGCCGAAGAACTCCTCGCGGCCGGTGCGGCCCAGATCCTAGACGAGGTCTATGGGCGCTGAGCTACGAGTGCTGGTCACCCGCCCCGCGGGACAGGCCGATGGCTTGGTGGCGGCTCTTCAGCAGCGTGGTTTTGCGCCCCGGCATCTACCCATGCTGCAGATTGAGGCGCTCGATCCCTTGCCACCCGCTGAGCGCCAGCGGGTCCTCGACCTGGATCGCTTTGATCATCTGATATTCGTGAGCGCCAATGCGGCGCGCATTGGTTTGGCCTGTATCGACGACTACTGGCCCCAGCGTCCCAGCGATCAGCGCTACTGGGCGGTCGGCGAGAGCACCGCGCTGGTTCTGGAGGCGGCGGGTCTTCATGTCGAGCGTCCGTCGAGCGATATGAGTAGCGAGGGTCTGCTTGCGCTGACCGGCCTTGCAGATCTGTCCGGGCAGCGGGTGCTTATTGTGAAAGGGCAGGGTGGTCGCCAGTTTCTGGAAGAGCAGCTGCGCGGGCGAGGAGCTCTGGTCGAGACCCTGTGTTGCTACCGGCGGGGTCCCGCCGCGCAGGATGGGCAAAAATGCCGGGAGATGCTGGCGGCGGCGCCGGTGCAGTTAGTGATGGTGAGTAGCGGGGAAGGACTGGAGCTTTTTTCCGGTTTGCTTCAACCCCGGGAACACACTAACTTAGCCGAAATTACGCTGTTGGTGCCGTCCCTGCGCGTTGCAGAGCAGGCCCGGCAGCTCGGATGGAGGCGCGTAGAGTGCGCTGAGAATGCGTCTGACGCCGCCATGCTGGCGGCCGCCGAGGCCT
>CAZGGN010000117.1:6455-9443 GCA_964525195.1 uncultured Congregibacter sp. | reverse complement strand
TTTTTCCGACAGCGTCGAGCCCACGTAGAGCACGCTGCTTCCCGGCCCCATGCCCGGCAGGAGTGCACGGGTGAGGCGGTTCACGGCAATCACGTTGATTTCCATGACGGCTCGTAGATTCTCGTCACTGCAGTTGTCCGCACTGTCTTTGCGCATCTGGCTGGCGTTGTGGATCAGGCTGATTTCCGAGAGGCCGGAGATGCGGCTCAAAAGCGCGTCGATGGCATCGGCAATGCTGTCCGGATCGGCCAGGTCGCAGGATAGATTGTGCACGCCGGGCACGGCGCATAAACGCCGGGACAGGTTGACCACCTCGTAGCCGCCATCCTGAAACGCCCGGGCCGTTGCTTCGCCTATGCCAACACTCGCCCCGGTGATGATCGCAATAGTCATACTGTTCTCCCTCTATGGTCGCCTCCCGCCCGCTGCGGGGGTGGACCTGCTTCAGTGTTGATCAGGCCGGAGCTGCCGGCGAAACCCCGGCATCCTAGCAGCAGGTGTTGGCTGATGCAGCGCCTGTGTGTTTCGTGTGGGCCCATGTTGCCGCTCCCCGGGAGTTCTGGCGGCTTGATCAATCGGCCTGAGGACTTCCTCCGTATTACCACCGGATAGCGCTGGTATATCATCAGGCCGCTACACCAGGTCACGACTGGCAGACCTGGGTTAGCAAGCTACGCTGTAAAAGAGGGATTGGATGGAACGCCTGGCTACGCTCTACATCGACAAGGAAAGCCACAAGTTTTCCGCTGCGCATTACACGATTTTTTCTGCGACCGAGCGCGAGCGCCTGCACGGCCACAATTATTCCGTGTCCGCGATGATCGCCGCGCCTATGGGGGATAACGGCTTTGCTGCCGATTACAACGTCTACAAGCGTCGTATCAAGGCGCTCTGCGACGAGCTCGATGAGTATCTGATTTTGCCCGCCCACTCCCCGCATCAGAGTATTGAGGAAGAGGGTGATATGTACCGCGTTGTATTCAACGGGGAGTCGATGCAGTTCCTGCGCTCGGATACGCGGGTGCTCCCGATTGTGAATGCGACGGTGGAAGAGTTTGCCCACTATCTTCTGGGGCAGCTTCTGGCTGCCTCGGCGGGAGAGGCTCTTGCGGAGGTGGAGCTCAGCGTGTCATCGGGACCGGGGCAGCGTGCCTGCGCCCGCTGGTGTGCGATGGACGAGGCGATCGCCTGATGCCAGGGCGGCGCTTACCCGCTGCAGCGGCCGCCGGTATACTGGTGGGCCCGTCGAATCCGGGCAGCCGGTATTGACTCTGCATAATCCAGGGAGAGTTCTCATGCGTTTTCAGCTCGCGTGGCGTGCCCACGCAGTTCGGTCCCTCATCCTTACGCTGACCTGTTCGGGCTGGGCCTTAGCTGCCGAGCCGATGAAACTCGAGGATGTGTTTGAACTGCGCTATGCCTCTGCACCGATAGTCAGCGATGACGGTGGGCGCATCTTCTATCTCCGCCACAGCATGGACATCCTCAAGGACCAGCCGCGTGCCAATCTCTGGATGCTGAGCAGTGATGGCAGTGAGCATCGGCCGCTGACCACGGGACCGCGTACGATCTCATCACCGGCCCTGTCGCCGGATGGAACGCGAATGGCCTATGTCGACAAAGACGATGCCGGCTCGCAGATTTTTCTCCAGTGGCTTGAACAGGGCAACCGGGCGCAGCTTACCCGGGGCAGCGAGACGCCGCGTCATCTTACCTGGTCGCCTGACGGGCGCTGGATTGCCTTTGCGATGCGTGTTCCGGTGAGTGCTCCCACCATGGGGACACTCCCGAAGGCCCCGAAGGGGGCAGAGTGGGCGGCGCCGGCGACGGTTATCGATCGCATGGTTTACCGCAACGATGGTGCAGGCTATCGCCCGGAAGCCTTCTATCAACTGTTTGTGATTGCCGCCGATGGTGGCGCTCCGCGGCAGCTGACCGAAGGGCCCTATGATCACAATGCGCGTCTTGCCTGGACGGCGGATTCCTCCGCGCTTTATTTTTCTGCCAATCGGGGTGAAGATCGTGCACTCAACGTCGCAAATACTGATATTTTCCGTCTTGATATCGAGACTGGAGCGATCGATCAGTTGACGAATCGCCAGGGTCCCGATGGCTCCCTCACCGTTTCTCCCGACGGCTCCAAAATCGCCTTTCTTGGTTACGACGACCATCGGATGTCGTACCAGCGTCAGCGTCTCTACGTCATGAATAGCGATGGCGGTGAGGCCCGCGAGCTGCTGGCTGACCTTGACCGAAGCATCGCCAACCCCCAGTGGTCCGCGGACGGTCAGCGCATTTTCTTCCAGTTTGACGATCGTGGTGACACGGTGCTCGCATCCACGGATCTGCGCGGCCGTTTGATCCGTCTGGCCAAGGGCCTTGGAGGCACATCTCTCGGGCGGCCTTATTCCGGGGCCGCCTACGATGTCGGTGGCGGTGATCGCTATGCATTCACGCTGGGCAGCACGGCCCGGCCGGCGGATATCGCCACGGGTCGCGACGGCAAAAACACCAGACAGCTGACTGCGCTGAATGACAACGGTATCGGACAGCGGGAACTTGCGAAGGTCGAGGAGCGCTGGCTGAAGTCCTCGGCAGATGGTCAGGACATTCAGGCCTGGGTAGCGTTTCCACCCGACTTCGATCCGAAACAGAAGTATCCGCTCCTGCTGGAGATTCACGGTGGTCCGCACACCAATTACGGCAGCCGTTTTTCCGCTGAAGTGCAGCTTTATGCCGCTGCGGGTTACGTTGTGCTCTACGTCAATCCACGCGGTAGCACCAGCTACGGCGAAAAGTTTGCAAATCTGATCCACCATAACTATCCGAGCGAGGATTACGACGATCTCATGTCGGCGGTAGATAGTGTGCTCGCCGAGGGTTACATCGACGCAGATCAGCTTTACGTTACCGGAGGCAGCGGGGGCGGTGTACTCACGGCCTGGATTGTCGGTAAGACCGATCGATTCCGGGCTGCGGTCGTCGCCA
>CAZGGN010000117.1:3505-6445 GCA_964525195.1 uncultured Congregibacter sp. | reverse complement strand
CCTATTTTACGCGGTACTGGTTCCCTACTACGCCCTGGGAAGATCCGGAGCACTACTGGAAACGTTCGCCGCTGTCTCTGGTGGGCAACGTCAGCACGCCGACGATGTTACTCGGCGGTGAATCTGACTACCGTACGCCGATCAGTGAGAGCGAGCAGTACTACCAGGCGCTCAAGCTGCGCGGCATTGATACAGCCATGGTGCGTATTCCCGGCGCGTCACACAGCATCACTCGGCGCCCCAGTCAGATGATGACCAAGATTGCGGCCATTCTGGCCTGGTTTGAGCAACACGCCGGCACGGCAGGAGAGTAGCCCATGGTGAAAACCGTTGAAGTTACCCGCGTCGGTGGGCCCGAGGTGATGGGGTTTGTCGACCGGGAGCTGCCGCCGCCGGGACCCGGTCAGGCGCGGGTAGCGAATCGCGCGATTGGTCTTAACTACATCGACACCTACCACCGCAGCGGACTCTATCCGCTGCCTCTGCCGACGGGCATTGGACTGGAGGGTGCCGGGGTGATTGAGGCCCTCGGTGAGGGCGTTACCGATCTGGCGGTGGGCGACCGGGTCGCTTACTGCGCCGCCGGCATCGGTGCCTACAGCGAGGGACTGCTGCTTCCGGCAGAGCGGCTGGTGCCGATTCCCGAGGGCGTTGATTTTGATACTGCCGCAGCGGTGCTGCTCAAAGGCGCAACTGTCGAGTATCTGCTGCAGCGACTGTTTCATCTGCAGCCCGGGCATACGACCTTGTTTCATGCGGCCGCTGGCGGCGTGGGGCTGCTCTTTGGTCAATGGGCAGCGGCCCTGGGCGCGACGCTGATCGGCACCGTCAGCAGCGAGGCAAAGCGTGAACTGGCACTTGAAAACGGCTACACGCACTGTCTGATCAGTGGTCGCGATAATGTAGTCGATTCGGTGCGCGAGATCACGGGGGGGGCGATGCTCCCCGTTGTCTATGATGGGGTCGGAGCCGCCACCTTTAGCGAGTCGCTTGATTGTCTGGCGCCGAGGGGGCTGATGGTGAGTTTTGGTAACGCCTCCGGCAGTCCGCCCGCGCTCGATCTCCAGCAGCTTGCGGCGCGGGGCTCGCTATTTATTACCCGGCCTACGCTGATGAGTTACGTCGCGACCAGTGCAGAGATGCGGGCCAGTGCGGCCGCCGTTTTTGCGCGGGTCCTGGACGGGAGTGTCAAGGTGACCATTGCCCAGCGTTACCCGCTGGCCGAGGTGCAGCGCGCCCATGCAGAACTCGAGTCCCGGCGCACCGTCGGATCGTCGCTGCTGGTCCCCTGAATCGACGGCGGCCGTCGCTCAGAGTTCGCTGAGGCCCGCGGCCTCCAGCAGTGAGGCTTCGGTTTGCGGGCCAACCAGGATCTGCAGCAGTTCGCCTTGTGGGTTGATGACGAGGGTCGTGGGTAACACCTGCGGACGCTCGATATTTAAGCGCCCCGCCGGGTCTTCCGCCAGGGTTGGAAATTTCACTCCGAGACTGTCGAGCTGGGTCTGCAGTTCCTCGGCCTGGGCCCCGTCGTAATTGACGCCGAGCACGCGGACCCCGGCGCGTAAATGCAGGGCGTTGAGTTCCGGTATTTCCTTGATGCAGGGTTTGCACCACTTTGCCCAGTAGTTCACGAAGGTCCATTCGCCGCGCTGCGACAGGCTGTCTGTCGGAGTGTTTCCATCGGTTCCGCAGCCTGTGAGCGCAATCAGCAGAGCGAGACTGAGTGAAGCAAGAATGTGTCGGGGCATAGGGTGTCAGCCGTTAATCAGTGGTTTTCTCGGCGAATAGCCGGGCCAGCGGTATATTGAGGCCCTCGCGATTCCTGTGTTTTCGATCATTCAGTAATCTGATGGCATGTTCTTCCCATGCCGGCAGGTCGGCACGGGTCTCTTCGGGCAACTCTCCCTGATCGCTCAGCCACTCATGCAGTTGCCACAGCGGGACATCGTGCAGGTCTCGCGCCAGCAAGTAATGCCCGCGCTCGTCCTGGGTGATAACCCGCTGCGCCAGCAACCGGTCGCGCAGCTGTTGCCAGCTCTCGGCATCGAGGGACGAGCGCCGGTCTTGCAGGAGGTCGATTTCCTTGAGCGCCCGCCCCTCGTTCTGGCGCTGCCAGAGCGTTTCGAGGAGCTCCAGGGCTTTCAGCAACAGGGGCCTGCGGGCCTGGGCTTCGCTTTGATAGGCCGACAGACTGTGCACCACAATTGCCGAGATCAATACGATGTTCCAGGAGATATAGATCCATAAAAGAAACAACGGCACGGCGGCGAAGGCGCCGTAGATGAAGGTAATGCTCGAACCGGCAACCAGCTTGGTGAACAAGGCCCGGGCAATGTTGAAGCTTGCGGCGGCGAGTACGCCACCGACCAGGGCATGGCGGACCGGCACGCGGCAATTGGGAACCGCTGCATAAATCAAAGTGAACCCCAGCACCTGAAGCAGATAGGGCGCCGTGCGAAGGACAATCTTCCCGGCGCCGATAATGTCCCATTGCTCGAGCTGGCCCGCGAAGGAGGCCAGATAGGTGCTCACACCGAGCCCCAGGCCAATGGTGATCGGGGTCAGGGAGAGGATCGCCCAGTACAGGAGGAAGCTCGATACGGTGCCGCGATTGCCTCGCGTGCGCCAGATCATGTTAAAGGCCTGCTCAATATTGCGCAGCATCAGCACCGCCGTCGCTACCAGAACCGCGACACCAAAGCCCGACAGATTTTTGGCCTGGCGGGAAAAATCGCTGATGTATTCCTCAATCCCCGCCGAGGTTTCGGGGAGAAGGTTTTCAAAGAGTAAATCCTGAATGCTCGCTTCCAGTCCCTGGAAGGCGGGAACGGCCGACGCCATGGTGTAGAGCACGGTGAGCAGGGGTACCAGCGCAAAGAGGGACATGTAAGTGAGCGCCGCAGCGGTGTCCCGGCAGCGATCCGTCCGATAGCGCGATGC
>CAZGGN010000117.1:0-3495 GCA_964525195.1 uncultured Congregibacter sp. | reverse complement strand
TTATTTCGGTCTGCTGGTTCATCGCCCCAGTATCGCAGAAAGCGCGGCCTGCGCGCACAGGACGCGCGATCAGGCTGACCGCCCGCCGCCTTTGCTATACTGCGCGGCCATTCCTCTCGCTGTTTCTCTACTGACCTATGTCGCAAATACCCTACGTCCTGGTCCTCTATTACAGTCGCTCGGGTAGTACCGAAGCCATGGCCCGGATGGTCGCACGCGGGGTCAGCAGCGTATCCGGCTTTGAGGCCCGGTTGCGGACGGTGCCGGCAGTGTCAGCGGACTGGGAGCAAAGCGCAGAGCCGGTGCCGGGCGACGGGCCACCCTATTGCAGCATGGATGATCTCAGGTACTGCAGCGGTCTCGTGCTGGGGTCGCCGACGCGCTTTGGCAACATGGCCGCGCCGCTCAAATACTTCATTGATCAAAGCTCGGACCTCTGGCTCAGTGGCTCCATGATTGACAAGCCGGCGGCGGTGTTTACGTCTACCGCCAGCCTTCACGGGGGCCAGGAAAGCACGCTCCTGTCGATGCAATTACCGCTGCTGCACCACGGGATGCTCGTGCTGGGGCTGCCCTACAGTGAGCCCGGAATGATGAGCACGACCTCCGGTGGTACCCCCTATGGTGCATCACACTGGGCCGGTGCCGATGGCAGTCGCGAACTGGATGAGGTCGAGCTGCAGCTTTGCCGGGCATTGGGCCGTCGGGTCGCGAAAACCTGCGAGCGCCTCGCATGAGTCAGCCACGCGGTGCGCTGGTGGCGTGGATCTGGCGTGGTCTCTGGGCCGGGTTACTGCTGCTTTTTGCCACCCAGGCCTTTGATGCCTGGCACCGCGCGGTCCCCATGGTGGTATGGATGTTCTGGTTTGTGCCTTTGCTGGTGCTGCTTCCGGGTATTATCCGCGATCGACTGCGCAGTGTGACCTGGCTCGCCTTTGTGAGCCTGCTGTACTTTGTCTGGGCGGTGCTGCGACTGTTTGCTGAGCCTGAGAGTCCACGGGCTCTGATGGAGATGTTTGCAGTAGTGCTGCTTTTTCTCTGTTCCATGTTCTATGTCCGGGAGAGGTCGCGTGAACTGCGCGCTGACCAGTCCGAGACGAGTAATACTGAGGTTTACTAACGCGTGATCAAGAAACTGTTCCTAGGATTCTGGCGCCTGCTGACGGTGATCCGTCTTGCGCTTGCTAACATCCTGTTCATCGCGATTCTCGCGTTTTTCTGGTTTGCTCTGACAGGTGGTCCCGAGCCGCTGCCGGAGCGCGCGGCGCTGGTCCTTGACCCGAGCGGCCGGGTGGTGGATGAACGCAGCCGAGTGGCTGCGGCGAGTCTCCTCTTTGAATCCAGCGCTGCAGATAGCGAGGTTTTATTGGCCGACCTCATCGACAGTGTAGAGCTGGCGATCGACGACAGTCGGATCGTTGCGCTGGTACTCGATCTTGATGAACTGATTTCCATCGGCCAGAGCAAAACCTCGGAGTTGGCCGGGGTCTTGGCGCGATTTCGTGCGACAGGCAAGCCCCTGGTCGCTCGCGGCGACTATTTTACCCAGGATCAGTACCGCCTTGCGGTAGAGGCCGACAGGCTGCTCATGCACCCGTTTGGCGCTGTGGCCCTGGAGGGCTACAGCGTCTACGTCAATTATCTGACCGACGCCCTGGAAAAGCTGTCCCTGAGCATGCATGTGTTCCGTGCGGGTGAGTTCAAGTCAATTGCCGAACCGTTTTTGCGCAGGGACATGTCGCCCGCAGAACGGCAGATCACCCGTGCCTGGCTGGATGATAATTGGAACGCCTATGTCGAAGCCGTGGAGGAGCGCCGCGGATTGCCCGAGGGTACCCTGGACACACTCCTTAACGACTTCGCAGCCCGCCTGCGAGCCAGTAACGGCAACGCCGCCAGTCTGGCACAGGAGCTGGGATTGGTCGATGAACTCCTTGACCGGGAGCAGCAAAATGCTTACCTGAGCGCGCTGGTGGGTGCCAGTGACGATGAGGGCCACTATGCAGCGGTTTCCTATCGCGACTACCTTCCCCGCGTTCGACAGCGAGGACTCGATCCGAGCCTGGAAAAAGTTGCGATTGTGACGGCGCAGGGGAACATCCTGCCCGGCGACCAGCCCCCCGGTTCGATTGGCGCCGATTCGCTCGTGCGCCTGTTGAAGCATGCGCAGGAGCGTGAAGGAACCCGGGCGATTGTATTGAGAGTCACGAGTGGCGGTGGCAGCGTGTTTGCCTCAGAGCTTATCCGCGCGGAGCTGGCGAGGATTCGCGACACGGGGATGCCCGTCGTAGTGAGCATGGGGAGTGTGGCTGCCTCCGGCGGCTACTACATTGCCACGGCAGCTGATCGAATTTTCGCGACACCCACGACAATCACAGGAAGTATCGGGGTGTTTGCTGCCTTTCCCACGGCTGAGCGCTTGTTTGAAAAGGGGGGGATTTACACCGACGGCATTGGCACCACGCCCCTTGCCGGCGGACTGCGGCCGGATCGCGCGCTCGCACCGGAAATCGCCGACAGCCTGCAGCAGTCGGTCGACAACATGTACGAACAGTTTCTGGGATTGGTGATGGCCAGTCGCGGCCTCGATCGGGAGACGCTCAACGGCCTGGCCGAGGGACGTGTGCTGAGTGCCCCGGATGCGCTTGCCGGTGGTCTGATTGACGGTCTCGGAGGTCTCGACGAGGCCGTCTCGCAGGCCGCGGAGCTTGCAGGACTGGGTCCGGATCGTTACGAAGCGATAATGATACAGCCGGCCTATTCGCCGCGGGAAATGTTGCTCCAGGAGCTGAGCGACAATCTCGGTCTGAGCAGCAAGCTGGGACTCGGTCGCAGCCTGCCGGCTTCAGGTCTGGCGCATTGGTTTGTGCCCCTGCGACAAGGCGTCGAGCTGCTCGACAGCTTTGTCGACCCGGGGCATTTGTACATGCGCTGCGTGGTTTGCCTGCCCTAGGGCAGGCCGAATGCGGCGTTGAGCGTGGGGCCTAGTGCTCAGGCCGCCTTGTTTTCTTCCTCGGGACGCTGCATATGCAGCTCCATCTGCGGGAACGGAATCGAGATACCGGCTTCGTCAAAGCGCAGTTTGACGGCCTCGGTGGTATCCCAGAGCACGTCCCAGTAGTCCCCGGCGTTCACCCAGGGACGGACCAGGAAGTTGACGCTGGAATCTGCGAGTTCGCCGACAGTCACCACCGCAGCGGGTTCAGCCAGGACCCGGGCATCCGCCGCAATGATTTCTTCGAGAATGGTCTTTGCCGTATGCAGATTGTCATCGTAGGAGATGCCAAAGACCATATCGACTCGACGGGTAGGGCGGGCGGAGAAGTTGGTGATGTTACCGCCAATAATGCCGCCGTTCGGTACGATGATTTCGCGGTTATCGGGAGTGGTCAGCGTGGTGGTGAAGATGCTGACGCTGTCCACGACACCCATGGCGCCACCAGCCTCAACGAAATCACCTTTTTTGAACGGCTTGAAGATAATCAGCATGACACC
>CAZGGN010000116.1:7490-9445 GCA_964525195.1 uncultured Congregibacter sp. | reverse complement strand
TTTGACAAGGGCTGCTACACGGGACAGGAAGTGATTGCCCGTCTTCACTATAAAGGCCAGAGCAAACGACGCCTGCAGATATTCACCACTGCCATCAACCCGGCAAACCTGACGGCGGGCACGGCACTATTCAATAGTGCTAGTGAGCGAGTCGGACGCTGTCTGCGCGCTGCGCAGGATATGAATGAGCGCTGTATTCTCGCCGCCGAGGTCAATGCCAGCGACCTCAACACGACGCTCTTTCTGGACAGCTCTGAGCCTCTGCATCCGATACCCCCGGCTTACGCGGTCTGAGGGAGCGCCGGCGACGGCGGCAGAGCCCAGTCGATCGGCGACACACCCTGCTGCGTGAGAAACGCATTGGCGGCGCTGAAATGGCCACAGCCGAGAAATCCGCGATGGGCACTCAGGGGCGAGGGATGGGGTGCTTTGAGAATGCAGTGACGACCGGCATCAATCGTCCGCCCCTTCTTCTGGGCCTGCGCACCCCAGAGCATAAACACCAGCGGATCGTCAGACTGCGATAGAATCGATACGACCCGGTCGGTAAACCGCTCCCAACCCTTACCCTGATGCGCAGCGGGCTGATTACGCTCGACGGTGAGCACGCTGTTGAGCAGAAGCACCCCGCGCTCCGCCCAGGGCATCAGATAACCGTGGGCGGGAATACCGAAGCCCAGATCGCGCTGAAGCTCACGGTAGATATTGGCCAGGGACGGCGGCACCGGAACTCCCGGGTTCACGGAAAAACACAAACCGTGAGCCTGCCCGGGGTTGTGATACGGATCCTGCCCCAGGATGACGACCCGGACATTCTGCGGGGGTGTGGCCCAGAAGGCAGAAAAAATCTTGTCCGCCGGCGGATAGATTGTGACGCCCGCCCGGCGGCGCTCCCGAAGGAACGTCGACAAGTCACGCATGTAGTCCTCGTCAAATTCGCTGGCAAGCAGGGCAAGCCAGTCTGGCTGCATTTTTATCTCGCGAGGCATCGACATTTTTCCTTCAGCAGGGCGGCCCGGAATCGCGATGATGATAGACGCAGGGGCTGGTCGAGGCCATGCCGCTGGCGCCTCGCCCTCGAATGCACAGTTTTGAGTCGCCCACTTCTTCCGTATACTCCGGCCATAGCAGCGCCCGCATGCAAAGAGCGGTCCCTCACGGCGACGAGACAGTAGATCTATGAGTAACAGAAGGCCCTCGCTACCCGCGTACGTTCGGTTGCCCGACGGCCTGCGCTTTGCGGGCACCGCCGTACTGACCGACGCGGGCCTGCTGAGCCTGAGCCCGAAGCAATCAGTGTCGCCGCTGCCGCCTGAGGGTCTTCCGGTGGAGCTGACCATCGCCGGTTTAGCTGACGATGATGAAACGCAGATACGCGTCAGTGGCAGCATTGAATCCGCAAGCGCCCGGGAGCTTCTTATCGCCCCGGACACGGACCTGCCGGATTCGCTGGTTGAAGCGATGGACCCGGACTCGATCGTCTGGCTCCCCAGCACCGAAGATGCGCAGCAGCTTCTGTCAGACATGTTCAGCCTGGGCGAGGACCGGCTGCAGAAAGCGATGCGTCGCTTCCTGGTGGACCTGGGCGATCGATTGTTTGATCTATCTACATCGTCTCGCTACGGTATGTCCGGCCAGCACGAGCACTACGACGCCCTGAACATGCTCAAGCGCCACGGCGATAGATTTATCCAAAGTTTTATGGATAGCGTCAGCGCCAGCCTCGAAAAGACCGAAAAGGTCAGTGACGGTGAAAGCTTTGCGGACCTAGAGGCGGCCTCAGCCCGTAATCTTGGTCTGGTGGGGCTCGATGAGATGGATCAGAAGCTTGCGGTCGACAAGACCGTCAACGCTCTGATTGAGAAACATCGCGTCGAGCTCGAATGCCTGACCATTCGCGCCGCCCTCATCGCGCACCTGGATGAGCTCTTCAAAATCGTTGGCCATGACGGCGG
>CAZGGN010000116.1:5045-7480 GCA_964525195.1 uncultured Congregibacter sp. | reverse complement strand
GCCGCCCTTATCGCAGATCTGGAGCCGCGCCGGGCACGCACGCCGTTTCACCCGGCTTATATCGTCCAGGCTTTCATAGATGCCCTTGAGCCGATCACACACAGTGTCGTGGTAATCCTCGATTCACTGAGCTTTTTTCGTGAGAGCTATGCCCCGGAACTGGACAAGCTCTATCCTGCTCTCAACGACATCCTCATTGAAGCGGGCATCGAGCCGGGACTGGAGGACGATATTCGCGAGAATGGTTCGCTATTGAACCCGGTCGAGAAACGCATTATCAAATCTACTGTGCGTACGCGCAGCGATGTACCCGCGGCCCCCTCGGACACAGCATCCGCGAACGCAGGCGAGTCTGAACCAGCACTTATCCGGGATCAGAAACCGCCGTCGGATGCGCCCGGCCAGACCTCAGCGCCTGCCAGCGATGCCGGCAATAAATCGCCGGGCACTCAGGGGCCGAGCAAGCACGACGCGATGTACGACGCCGTATTAAACGCCCTGGATACTCGACATGAGCTCGAGTCGGCAAGTCGTGCACAGGTGGCAGCTGAGGGCGACGAAGACGCGACGACCGCCTCCGCCCCAGGAGCATCGGGGCGAAGATCAACCGACCAGGAGGCATCCGGCGGCGCGCCTGCCAGCGCAATCAGTCAGGAACAACTTCTCAACGCCCTTTTAGCGCTGCAGGGATCGCAACCCGCCACCCGCTCCCTTGGTGAGCTCCCACCGCTGGAAACGCTGATCGAGGGCAGTGCCGGTGACGGCGGCAAGGTAGCGATCGAGCGCGACGGAGCCAACCGACTGAGCTTCGTGGACAACGTTTTTCAGACGCTGCACAACAACTTTGAAGTGAGTGAGGATATGGCGCCCAGTCTGGCCCGCCTGCGTATCCCTCTGGCTCGTCTCTCACTGCAGGAGCCCCGTTTTTTTGCGCAGCCAGAGCACCCGGCACACAAGCTGCTGGACAAGCTGTCGCTGCTCGCCAGTGCCGATCACACGGTCAGCCGCTCGCTGCAGACAAAAGTCGCTGCCCTGGTCGACCGGGTAGCCGAACAGTACACCGATGACAGCGCGGTCTTTGCGGATGCCCAGAGCGAGCTCGACACGCTGCTATCGCAGCAGCATCGGGTACTCGATCGGAACATCGAGCGGGTAATCAGTGGCCTTCAGGGGCAGGAAAAACTGACGAGGGCCCAGCGACGGGTAGAGCAACTGCTGCTACAAACTCTCGATCCGAAAAAAGCGCCGAAACCACTCCTTGAACTACTGGACGGCGGCTGGCGCTCGGCCCTGGTTCAGCTTGCACTGCGTGAGGGTGAGAATAGCCCGGCCTGGCGTGAGGAATCCGAGCTACTCAAGACGCTGGTGGAGGATTTTCGCGAATCGAGCGACGGCGAACTGCCGGAAAAAGAAGCGCGGGATATACAGATGCGCCTGCGCGCCCTGAACAAGCGCCTGAATGTGTCCAACCCCGGCTCCGTCGCCCACGAAAGGGCATTGCAACATATTAATGAGGTGCTCAGTGGACAGGCGCCGCTCGCAACCTCCAGCTACCGCTCCCCACTGGCGGACAGCGGTCATCTGGATCAACAGCGGGTTGAACAACTCCCGCGTTTACGTCGATGGCTGAAGCGCGTTCAGGAACTCGAGCCAGGTGCTCGCCTTCGCTACCGCGGGAAAGATGGCAGAAAACGCCGAATGCGCCTGATCTGGGTCAGTGATGACCGCGAGCGCTTTGCTTTTGTGAATGAACGCGGACAGAAAATCGCCGAACTCAGTGCCATACAGCTCGCCCGTCAACTCAGCCGCGGGGCGCAGCTGCCCTCCCCCGTGGACGAAATGGGCGTGCTCGATCAGAGCATGTACGAAACCCTGGAACAGGCTCAGAAGACCCTGAGCTTCGATCGCAACCGGGATCGCGTAACGCAGCTGATCAATGGGGAGTCTCTCATGTACCAGCTGCAGCGAACGCTGCGCCATGCGCAGGCTCGCGGCAGTGAACATACCTTCATGCTGCTCGATATCGATAACTTCTCACTGGTGAACGATGTCTTTGACGACACCAGTGGCGATCAGGTGTTGAGCGAGTTCGCAAAACTGCTGAGCCAAATGAATGACCGGCGTGCCCTGACCGCGAGGATGCACGACGACGAGTTTGGCATCCTCCTGACCTACCGGAGCACTGACGAAGCACGTCAGATAGCCGACAAAATTCGCAGCGATATCGCCGCCAGCAGCCTAACGATCAACAGCGAGGTCATCTCTTTTACCGTCTCTATCGGCATCAGCGAAGTTTCCCGCGCCAGCGACAGTCCGCAGTGCACCGGCCGGTGCGGTCCGCAGCGCTCCCGGGGCGCGTGGCGGACGCCTGCGCGCTCGCGCGGGCCGACCCTTATGAGTTGTACCGACGACTTGCCCGAGTGCGGGGGACCCGG
>CAZGGN010000116.1:0-5035 GCA_964525195.1 uncultured Congregibacter sp. | reverse complement strand
ATCAGCGAAGGTTCCCGCGCCAGCGAAAATCCGCAGTCCGTACTCAAGCACGCCCGGGACGCGCTGGACCTGGCGAAAAGCCAGGGCCGGAATCAGGTCGTTGTTTACGACATCGACCAGCAGGATGTTATCGATTACAAACGCCAGCGCGACGACTCACGCAAACGCCTGGATGAAGCCATGTCGACGGACAGCCTGGTACTGCGAGCCCAGCCCATTGTCCTGAGCGCGGTCAGCGGTGAGACCGGCGCCAGCCATCGCTACGAAATATTGCTGTCGCTGCGGGATGATGCTGGCGCGCTGCAGTCGCCGCAGGACTTCATCATGTCGGCAGAACGTTTTGGTTATGTCACGCTGGTCGACCGCTGGGTGCTCAGGGAAACCTTCAGCTGGATCTCGCAGCTGATGGATTCGCAGAAGGAGGTCCCTGAGCTGTCGATTAACCTCTCGGGCACCAGCATCACGGATGATCAATTTCTTGATTATGTTCTGGAGCAGATATCCGAGTACGGGGTGGGCACCAGCAAGCTCTGCTTTGAGATCACCGAAACCGGCGCGATCGATAACCTGCCGCGGGCCGCGGACTTTGTCCGCACGCTGAAAAACATCGGCTGCAAATTTTCCCTTGACGACTTCGGTACGGGCCTTGCGAGCCACAAGTACCTCAAGGAACTCCCGGTGGATTACGTCAAGATCGACGGCACCTTTATTACGGACATCCACAACAATCGCACGGACTACGCCATGACGAAGTCCATCAATGACCTGGCGCACTTCCTCGGACAGAAGACCGTAGCGGAGTGTGTCGAGAGCCTCGAGATCGTGCCTGCCCTGCGGGAAATCGGTATTGACTATCTTCAGGGCTGGGGCATCGGCATGCCCCGGGAGCTCCACCTGATCAGCGACGAACTCGCCAACCTCGAGACCTGAGCGCAGGCGGTGCAGTGGGGCGCGGCATCCTGCGCAGCCCTTGACGTGGATCAACGCAGCGGGTTTGCCGCGCTGCTACGCTCGCCTTCCGAACTTAAGGGAAGCGCGTCACAGGCCATGAACAAAATACTCGACACTTCTGAGGACGCGACGCGTCGTATGCCGGCGGAATGGCAGGCGGGCATGGATATGGCGCGCAAGTACGCCACCAGCGGTCCACGTTACACATCGTATCCAACGGCACCGCAGTTTTCCGAAAGCTTTGAGCTGAAGCGCTATCTCAATTGGCAGGAACGCAAGGAAAATCACGCAGAGCCGCTATCCATCTACGTACACCTGCCGTTCTGCAACGACATCTGCTACTACTGCGCCTGCAACAAGGTGGTGACCCGAAAACCCGGTGTCGCCGCGCGCTATCTTGAGCATCTCAATCGCGAACTCGCCATGCAGAGTGAGCTGGTCGGCGCCAACCGCCCGGTCACGCAGATGCACTGGGGCGGTGGGACGCCGACCTATCTGAGCGATGGTGAAATCACCGAACTGATGCACGGTCTGGCGAGTCACTTCAATCTGCTGGACAAGGGCTATCGGGAGTACTCGATCGAAATCGACCCGCGCACGGTATCCCCGGCCACAATTGCCCTGCTCAAAGGCGTGGGTTTTAACCGGATCAGCCTGGGCATTCAGGACTTTGATCCGGCGGTCCAGAAAGCCGTCAATCGTATTCAACCCTACGATCAGGTCGCCGATCTGGTCGAAGCGGTGCGCGCCCATGGCTTTCGATCACTCAGCTTTGACCTGATCTACGGGCTTCCGCATCAGGACCACCACAGCATGGCAGAGACCCTGCGCAAAGTGATCAGCCTGCGGCCAGACCGCATTGCCTGCTACAACTATGCCCACCTGCCCGAACGCTTCCTGCCGCAGCGCTCGATCGACCGACTCACGCTTCCGGAGCCCGAGGAGAAACTGCTCCTGGCGCAAATGATCGGCGCAACGCTGCAGGACGCGGGCTATCGCTACATCGGAATGGACCACTATGTTCTCCCCGGCGACGATCTCGCCATGGCGCAGGAAGAGGGCCGGCTGCAGCGTAACTTCCAGGGCTACTCTCTGCAGATAGCCGATGATTTATTGGGGCTCGGGGTCTCATCAATCAGTCAGATCGGTGACTTTTATCTACAGAACGCCCGGGACCTGCCGGAGTATTACCAACTCATCGGGGAAGGCCGTCTGCCAATCACCCGCGGATACATGATCAATCGGGAAGACAAGCTGCGCAGGCACGTAATTATGTCTCTTATTTGCGGACTGAGCCTCGACATCGGAGACTGCGAACGGGAATTTGGAATCGACTTCAGGCTGCATTTCGCCCAGGCCCTGACCGAGCTTGAGCCGGCCTTTGCAGACGGACTGATCGTTTTGAGCGCAGACCAGCTGCAGGTGACCGCCGCGGGCCGACCGTTTCTGCGGAATCTGTGCATGCCTTTCGATGAGTACCTTGAGCACCACAACCGAACCGGCAAGGCTAAATTTTCCGCTACGGTGTAATCCGCCTGGCCGCTAGCGCCCAGGCGGCGGCCAGCCACAGGGCGGACTGAATCACTCAGAATTTTGTCCTCCCAAATGTGTAAAGCACATTTGACACCCTGCCTATTGCCCGATACCTTTCTAGCTATTCGCCGGTATGGGTAGGGATAGATGAATACGCAATACATTAACCTGAGTGAAGACACCCCTATCAAGCCATGCCCGCATGATTATCAGCCTAATTGCAATAACTGCCGGCTCGGGTCCATATGCCTTCCCTTCGCCCTGGAGACGAAAGAAGTGGATGAGCTGGACCGCATTATCCAGCGCAGTAAACCGCTGCAAAAAGGCCAACACCTGTACCGGGAGAGCGACCCTTTCCAGTCGGTTTTTGCGGTTCGCTCGGGGACTTTGAAAGCCTATCGCACCACCGACGACGGTCGCGAGCAGGTCACGGGGTTTTACTTTCCCGGCGAAATTCTGGGTATGGATGGCATCAGTAGTAACACCCACGCATCCTCGGCAAAAGCGCTTGAGACGGCAGCGGTCTGCGAAATCCCCTTCAGCTCTCTGGAGAAACTCAGCTCCGGCATGCCGCAACTGCAGCGACACTTCTTCCAGCTGATGAGCCGGGAGATCACCGAAGACCAGCAGCTGATCACGCTACTGTCCAAGAGTTCAGCCGATGAGCGCGTAGCGGCCATGCTGCTGAGTGTGTCGAGTCGCAACTCGCGACGCAAACTCAGCGCCACACAATTTCGTCTCAGCATGTCGCGGGTCGATATTGGCAACTACCTGGGACTAACCGTTGAGACCGTCAGCCGCGTCTTCAGCCGCATGCAGAAGCTGGCGATCCTGCGTGTCGAGAACAAGGAAATAGAGGTCCTCGACCTCGAGGCCCTCAGGCGGATGGCGGGTGTCCACTGAGACGCGAATGTTCTCAGAGAATCCAGTCAAAAATTCATGAATCGTCACCGCAGTACCCAAAACATCATCCAAATCGGGCGACGCAGTTGTTACAATTGCGCCGCGGCCTGAGTACACATGGCAACGATCCAATCCGCCCTTGCGCGCAGTGCGCGCCGCCAGAGGATCGTCACATTGAGGCTGATACACTCTTTATATCCGGACTTATGCGGCTTATTGACGCAGGTCAACGTTTGCGGCGTTCAACTCATTAGAATGCCGCCTGTTCAACATCTATCGGGGGCTAGTAAATAATGATTCAGCATACTTTTGGACTGCTGTTCAAACCGAGGCAACAGTGGCAGACCATCGCCGAGCTGCCCGAGAGTTCCCAGAATCTGCTGGTAATCTACCCCTTTGTTTTTGCCCTGTTTCCGGCCATTGCCTGGTATTGGGGTACGAGCCACGTTGGCTGGACCGTCGGCAGCTACAACGAGGTGATCAAGCTAACCGCCGATAGCGCCCTGCAGGTCAATATACTTTTCTACTGCGTAATGGTCGCTAGCGTGGCGGCAATCGGTTATGCCATCCACTGGATGTCCAGTACCTACGGCGCAGAACACTCCACGATTGCCAAGGGCATCATGGTGGCCGGACTCACGGCTACGCCGCTGTTTATTACCGGTCTGGTCGGCTTCTATCCGCTCCTCTGGGCCGACCTCATCATAGGAGTTGTAGCGATCAGCTGGGCTGTCTACCTCATGTATCTGGGCATCCCGATCGTCATGAACATTCCCCAGGAGCGCGGTTTTCTTTTCTCCAGCGCAATTCTGGCTATCGGCCTGGTCCTGCTCGTTTCCATCATGGTGGTGTCCATCCTGGCCTGGGACTTCGGGGCAGCGCCGGCCTTTACCGATGGCTGAGCAAACGCGCTATAAATAGGGCCGCGAATTATTGCGCCCTGCCGCTGGCAATGAATCTGCCAGCGACAACAAAAGCTACTGATTATCGAGCTCTTACGCATTAACAGGAACAACGGGTAACAACCATGAGCGAACTCAACGCAGCACTGGAACACCCTGTCTACAACTACAAGGTTGTGAGGCAATTCGCCATCATGACGGTGGTCTGGGGCATCGTAGGCATGTTGGTCGGCGTGTGGATCGCCGCTGAACTTGTCTGGCCGGCACTGAACTTCGGGCTGCCCTGGACCAGCTTCGGCCGCCTTCGCCCCCTGCATACGAACGCGGTGATTTTCGCCTTTGGCGGCTGTGCCCTGTTTGCTACCTCCTATTACGTGGTGCAGCGAACCACCCAGGCGCGACTGATCTCCGACAAACTCGCGGCCTTTACATTCTGGGGCTGGCAACTCGTTATTGTGGCCGCAGCCATTACCCTGCCACTGGGCCTGACGAGTTCAAAAGAGTATGCGGAGCTGGAGTGGCCGATCGATATCCTGATCACCATTGTCTGGGTCAGCTACGCGATTGTGTTTTTCGGCACGATCGTCAAGCGCAAGACCAGCCATATCTATGTCGCGAACTGGTTCTTCGGCGCGTTTATCGTCACCGTTGCCGTCCTGCACCTGCTCAACAGTGCCGCACTGCCTGTCGGCATGACTTTCAAGTCCTACTCTGCCTACGCCGGCACCGTCGATGCCATGGTGCAG
>CAZGGN010000115.1:0-9500 GCA_964525195.1 uncultured Congregibacter sp. | reverse complement strand
TCAGGCGGGCTGGTCGGCGCGGTCATGTACCCACCCTTCGTTGCCGCGAAAGCCTTTCCAACCATGGATGACTACGTTGGCAACATCGATTATCTCGTGCAGCTCGTAGGAATCGACCACGTCGGCATTTCTTCGGACTACACCTATCAAATCTCGATGAGCGAAGCAGAGCAACGAGCAGGGTGGCAGATGTATATCGATTCCGGCGTCTGGACCAAAGAGGCCTACCCGTATGACGTGCTGGCCTATCCACAGGGCATCGAGACCCCCAAGACCCTTTTCAATCTTACCGATGCGCTGCTTGGTCGCGGCTACAAGAAAGAAGACGTCGCCAAACTTTGGGGCGGCAACTGGTTGCGGGTAATTAGAGAGGTTGTCGGGTGATTCATGTACCGGAAATTGTAATAAAGTGAACCGCCACCAGTTTGCTAGACACCTTTCAGCCATACAAAATGGCTATCAGAGAGGTGTTTATGAGCAACAAGTGTTACCCCGAGGAGTTCAAGAGAGAAGCCGGGGCTCCTTGGGTCCGTGTAGAGGAGGGGGCCGAAGGCAAGCTGGGGTGTCAGCCCTGCGGTATGGTCTGATCTAACTCCCGGGACCGACGCTGCGCCTCCATCAGTTCCTCGCTGCTTAACTGACCGAGAAGTTGACTGCGTGTGTCACGCGCGCGGGAGTAGCCGCGGGCGCTCGCCAGGTTTAGCCACACGTAGGCCTCTAGCAGACTTTGCTCCATTCCCCAGCCGGCTCTTGCCATTTTGCCGAGTTCATACATGGCGCGGGCCACGCCATTGTGGGCCGCTTTTTCAAACCACTCTGCCGCTCGGGGGAAATCCTGGACTACGCCTCGACCATTCAGGTAAGACTCGCCCAGTTCGGCCTGTGCCTGGGGATGCTCCTGAGCGGCGGATTTGAGTAACAGGCTGTGAGCTTTGCGAACATCCGCGGGGTCACCCGTGTGTTCGAACTGACTGAAAAACTGCATTGCCAGTCGATATTGAGCCAGAGGGCTACCGTCGTGTGATTCGAGATCCAGTTCATCACCGTCGGCAATCGTCGTGCGGCTCGATGGGGGGAAGCGCTCGGCGTCAAAGGCCCTGTCCTGAGTCTGTTGAAGTGGCAAAGCATCATCGCCAAAACCACCGAGGGCGAGCCAGGTGATGCTGGCAAAAAATACAATGCCAAGAGAGCCCACGACCGCCAGAGCGCCAATCAAAGCTGAGTCGACGGCTTTGAAGCGCGTGCCACATTGATCACAGCGATAAGCCACGTACAGGCGGTTTTTTGAAGTATTAGCCTTGGCTTGCTTCCGCGACTTGCGAACACTCGGGCTCAGGCATTTCGGGCACTTCTTCATCTTACGTCAGGGTCGCTCGCGCATGTTTTACAAAAGAATCTCCCCTGTGCGGGCTCTGGGGAAAGCTTGATTGGTAACAGTAGACGGGTTCAGGTGGTGTCTACGCCTGCGATTATCGATGAGTATGTCCCTGAGTTCCAGACGCAGCTCATGAAGCTTTTCAGGGCGTAACGGCCTGCGCCTGGTGCTTGCGCTGCAGGGAGCGATCCCAGTTGCGGTAGAGCCACCAGCTTCCTCCTCAAACGGAGGCGGGATGTATTTTCAGGATTTGGCAATTTACAGGATCTGGTAGCTCATTCCGGTGGCACCTCACACAGTTCGCGCAGCACGGCAGTAGCAAAGGCGCCTCTGTCCAGCGTAAAGGAGAGTGTAAGGCTATTGTCAGAGTTTTCGCTCGTCAGATCTTGCACGGGCAGACGCAGGCTTCGGGAGCTCGGTTCTACGCGATGCTTGTCCAGGGCCGTTTGCCAGAGCTCTGCTTGGATATTCGACCCGGCGCCTGCAAGAATACCGGCTGGATGCACGTCCATGTCGTCACACCGGCGCCGCAACTCATCGTCTATCTCTTGCACGTCGAAGATACTCCCGGTGCCATTAAGATTTGCAAGATCACCGGTGACAAACCTGTTCCAGGTTCCTTGCGAAACTCGCCCGGCGAGCGCTTCGTTGAACAGGAATGACCGGATTGTCGATATCGCGAGACCTCGCTGGTGCCGGGGCAGGCGTTTGCCCTTCGCCCAGTCGTTCGCCAGGCGGAGGTTGCCGCCCTCGCGCCCGAAGCGCTGCTCACCGAAGTAGTTCGGCACTCCCGCCTGGCGAATTACCGCGAGACGATTTGCAACCGCATCGAAGTCCGGCGTCGCATCGTGACGTAATACGATCCGGAAGGCGTTGGCCCGGTGCGCACCGCGCCGGAGCTTCCGCAGGTGTCGCCCGCTATCGACAATGCGTACGCCCTCAAGCTCGAGCCTGCTCCAGGCCGGCGTGTTCCAGCGCGGGATACTGAACCACTGTCTGGTGACGGCATGTCGATCTTTCAAACCGGCGTAACCGACATCCCTGGCCGGGACATCGGCATACAGTGCAAGCTGCCGCGCAACCCACTCGGTGTTCGCGTCGGTCTTTTCGATCCACAGATAGTCATGTTCACCATCGCCGCTGAAGTCCCAGCCAAGTTTTTCGGTCACCTGAAAGTCCTGGGGAATCGTACGCAGGCGCGCGCCAAGCAAGGGCGCGCCATGGGCCCGGGGCCAATCGGGCAAATCTGTTGAATTCACTCTGGGGTGCTCCTCGACGTTGGAGGCAACCCCGGGGGCAGGCCGCCAGCGGCGTGATTATGCCGATATCAGCAGCGCTATGCTCTCAAGGCGTATCGGCAGCTGAAAAAAAGAGCCCAAAGGCGTAAGGTCGTGTCAGGCTGACAGTAGCCGCATACCAACTTCCGGAGTTCTTGCAATGAAAATATCCTCTCTCGTTATGTTCCTTGTCTTTACGCTTATGGGACCGCTATTTGCGAGCATAAGCTACGGCGACGATCAGGTCGTTGTTACCCCGACCATGAAGTTTCCCGCTGACGGTGAGTGGAAGCACGCATTCGATTCGATTGAGGGCGAAAGCGGCGCCACCAACGCGGCGCTCGCCCGCGCTGTGGCTCTCTACAAGTATCTGGAAAAAGCCGGTATCGACCCGGGCCAGGTGACCAGTGCTGTCGTCGTACACGGTCCTGCGATCTACGATATCGCGAACTCTGCGCGTTACGCAGAGGCCTACGGCGAGGGTGTGAGTAATCCCAACGCCGAACTCGTTGCCGAACTGATAGAGCGCGGCGGAGAGATCTGGGTTTGTGGTGTTGCCGCTCTACATCGTGGAGTGGGTGACGACGATGTGCTGCCCGGGGTGCAGATGGCGCCCGCTGCCATGGTCGCGCATGCAGAACTGCAGCGTCGCGGTTTCAGCCTTAATCCCTATTAAGTGACGAGCGCTTTGAGGCCACCTTCGATAAGCCGGGCATGGCAAAGCCTGCGCAGGGGTCCTCCCGCGGCGCGGGCTCGGTGATCAGCCACACATCATAGGGCGGGTTTTCGTCGGGCGCCTCCTCAAGCTGACCTAGGCTGACGACGCTCACAGCGGGGGCAGCGCGCTGCAGGACTACGGGCATTCCCCAGTCGGTGCGCGCATGTCCACTGCCGGTAATTACCACCACCGGGCCGCCCGTGTCCCTGAGTGCCTGGAGCGTTGATCGAGCAAAGGCGGCGTCGCGCAGACGCTGGGCCTCGACCATGCCCGCCAGCAAAGACGGCGGCAGCGCATTGCAGTGCACCGTTTGCTGGTGCGCTTCCCGCGCCTGTTGCTGGCCAGCTGCCAGAGGCTCAGTCAGTCCAAAGGCACTCGCCTCAGCGCCAAACACGCTGGCGGCGCCGTCCGTGACCGCAGCGCTTACCCTCGCGCGGGGCAGGGCCATGCCGTAGGCGGGCGTATGACTCAAGGCTTCAAACACAGGCTGATAGAGCGACCAGTCCGGCCAGCCGCTGCTGTCCCAGTCCAGTGCCCTGCGCAGTGCATTGCCCCGATCACCCTGCTGATTGACCAGCGCCGCCTGTTCCGGCGACAGCATCTCGAACACCACGGCGGCGGGCGCGAGATCCCGAATGATCCGTGCCTGGTTCTGGTGGTGTTCTGCGTTGTCGTGTACCTCGCCGAGGATGACGATATCCGCCCGGGTCAACGAGGCCTCCAGCGCAGCCAGGGGGTCCTCCGCTGGCGGGGGAGTGGGGGCTCTATTTTCTGCCGTCCCACTCATCAGCGCGTTGCAGCCCAAGAGCATCAACAAGGGCGCAAGGAACAGGATTCTCAAAGCTTTGCACTCAGTTGCGGGATAGTGTCGAACAGCGTTGTCTTGTTCAGGGAGTAATCCACCGGCACGTCGATAATGTGTACCGCAGGCTCCTTGAGGCACTTTATCAGCAGCGGTTCGAGCTCGTCGGCGCGCGCGATGCGCCAGCCCCTCGCACCATAAGCTTCGGCGTAGCGTACAAAGTCCGGATTCCCGTAATCCAGGCCGAAGTCGGCAAAGCCCACGTCGGCCTGTTTCCACTTGATCATCCCGTAGGCATCGTCGCGCAGGATCAGGACTACAACGTGCAGGCCGAGGCGCACCGCAGTTTCGACCTCCTGGCTATTCATCATGAAGCCGCCGTCACCGCAAACGCTGACCACCGGGCGCTCGGGGTAGACCAGCTTCGCGGCCATTGCCGACGGCAGTCCCGCACCCATCGTCGCCAGCGCATTGTCCAGCAGCAGCGTGTTGGCGTGTGCTGCGGGAAAATTGCGCGCAAACCAGATCTTGTAGACGCCGTTATCCAGAGTAACGATGGTCTCTTTGGGTACCGCCGAGCGTACCGCACGTACAAGCCGCTCGGGCAAGACCGGAAAGCGATCGTCGTTTTCGCTCTGCGTGCGATGCTCCAGGTCTGCCGCACGGGCGCGGTGGAAGAGGGCGAAATCCCAGTGCGCCTGGGTCTCGAGCTTCTCCTTGAGCTGCCAGAGGCTGTTGGCAATGTCGCCGACGACTTCCAGCTGGGGGAAGTACACCGGGTCCACGATGGCGGAGTCGAAGTTAATGTGTATCACCCGTCGCTGGTCGGTTGCCCGCATAAAAAACGGCGGCTTCTCCACGACATCGTGACCCACGTTGATGATCAGGTCGGCCGCCTCAATGACCCGGTGCACGAAATCGTGATCCGAGAGTGCCGCGGTGCCCATGAAAAGCTCCCTGTGCTCGTCGAGGACGCCCTTGCCCATTTGCGTGGTGACAAAGGGAATGCCGGTCTTGTCCACGAACTCGCTGAGCATCTTCGCTGTCAGTTTGCGGTTCGCTCCGGCACCGATGAGCAACATGGGGGACTTGGCCTGCTCAATCATTTTTACGGCTGCACTGATCGCCTTGTCCTCGGCGATGGGCCTGCGTACCAGGCTCCGGCTGATGAGCTGTGCGCTGGTTTGCTCAGCAGCGATGTCCTCGGGGAGCTCTATATGCACGGCGCCCGGGCGCTCCTCCTGCGCCATCCGAATGGCTTCGCGCACGATAGAGGGTATACGGTCACCGCTGACAACCTGGGCTGTGTACTTGGTCAGAGGCTGCATCATGTCGACCACATTGATGATCTGGAAGCGGCCCTGCTTGGAGCTCTTGATCGGCTTTTGACCGGTGATCATCAGCATGGGCATAGCGCCCAGCTGCGCATAGGCGGCCGCGGTAACCAGATTGGTCGCGCCGGGGCCTAGCGTAGACAGGCAAACGCCGACATTGCCGGTCAGTCGACCGTAGGTTGCCGCCATAAAGCCCGCGGCCTGCTCGTGTCGGGTCAGGATCAACCTGATCGACGAGCTGCGCAGGGACTCGAGGAGATCCAGGTTCTCCTCACCCGGAATGCCAAAAACGTATTCCACACCCTCGGCTTCGAGTGCTTTCACAAACAGATCGGATGCCTTCATCGGACACATGCCTCGTTGCTGACGCTACGTAGTTAAATACGCGCGCCAGCCCAGCTGGTTTGCCCGGACTACCGGAATAATCGTTTGCGCATTAGCCGGTCGATCAGAAGTTCATCACCACTGACAACCGGGCATTGCGTGGACGGCCCACAGAGATGTTGTCGTTACTGTGCGCGTCGGGGAAGTATTCCTCGTTGAGCATGTTCTCGATATTCAGCTGCAGGCGTGTGCTGGGCGATACCGTGTAGTAAACGGCGGCATCCATTCGGAGATAGTCAGGCACTTCTACCGCATTGTCTTCCTGGACAAAGAAGCTGTCCTGATAGGTAGCACCAACCCCCAGGCTCAATGATGAATTGACGTCGTAGCGGGTCCACAGTGATGCCATATGCTCCGGGGTTTGCCGCGTGCGATTGCCATCATCGCCACTGCCGTCGGCACTGTTGACCTCGCCGTCGAGGTAGGAGTAACCGCTGATCAGTGTCCAGCGCTCCGTGAGATTGCCGCTGAGCTGAATTTCAAACCCCCGGGTGGTCGAACCCTCAATCACTATCAGTTGCTCCTGATCATTGGGATCGACGGAGGTGTAGCTCTCGCGCTCCAGGTCGAAGACTGCCGCGGTGAGGGCCAGACCGGAGTTCAGGTCCCATTTGACACCGACTTCACGGTTCTCGAAGAACTGTGGGCGCGTTCCCTCATCGTTAAGATTCAGGGTCAGAAACTGGTCGCCGGAGCGGGGTAGAAAAGTCTCGCTGTAGCTGGCGTAGACCGAAACGTTTTCTCTCGGTTTATAGATAAACCCCAGGCGGGGGGTGACTTCCCGATCGGTTCGACTGAAGCGTCCGTCAAGAGAATCGCCGTCGTTAGCCTCGATAAAGTCATCGACCTCGATGTCGAAGCTATCGTAGCGCAGGCCCACCACAAGTTTGAACTGCTCGCTCAGATCGATCTGGTCTTGCAGGTAAAAGGAGCTGTAGCGAACTGCGGATTCGCGATCACGTACCCGCTGGTCAAAGGCAAAATCAGGTATTTCCAGTGGGTCGTTAAAGGCTAGGCGTAACTGATCGTCGCCATTGGCGAGAAAGCGATTGTCGTTGCGTGAGTTTGCGGTCTGCTGATCCCCGGCTTCGACACCGAGAAGCAGCATCTGCTCCAGCCCCAATACCTCGAAGACGGATACCAGGTTCGCCTGGAAAATCAGGTTTTCACGCTGCGTGGTATCGCTGTAGCCATCCAGTTCCACTTCGCCGAAGCTGCCGTCATTAACCACGACCTCGTCACTCACATACAGGTTTCCGTAGCCCTTGTCGTAGTCTGCGTATTGAATTGTTGCGTTGCCACTGACGTTCTCGGAAAAACGGTGCTCAACGCGTGTTCGCAGCAAATGCGCCTGCAGGGAAGTGCTATTGCCCGAGGGTGATCCAAAAAAAGTCTCGTCGTAACCGCGCAGCGGTACGTTGGCTCCGCCCTCGACACGCTGGGAGGGGACGCCCCGATCGACGATCCGATCATCATCAACGTACTCGTAGGAGGCGGTCAGCCGTGTGCGGTCGGAGAGATTAGTGGTGATGGTCGGATTGAATGCATAGCGCGTTCCCCCGAAAAAGTCCCGGTGGTTATCGAGCTCTTCGTAGTAGGCATTGAGTCTGAGCGCAGAATCCGATCCCAGTTCCACGTTCCCGTCGATCGCTCCTGAGTAGGCTGAAAAAGTGTCGATGCCACCCTGGAAACTGAAGAAATCTTCGCCCACTACCGCGGTCTTTTGCACGCGGTTAATCACGCCGCCACCGCCCCCGCGACCGAAGAGCAGGGCATTGGGGCCGCGCAGGACTTCGATCTGCTCAACGTTGTAAAAAGGGCGGTAGTACTGGACGTCGTCGCGAATACCATCGATGAAGAAATCGGCCGTGCTCTGTACGCCACGGACAATAATCGCGTCGCGGTGCCCTTCGCCCTGGCTGATGGCGAGGCCCGGCGTGTAGCGGAGGACATCGCCGAAGTCGCGAAAGGCCTGCTCGGTAATTTGCTCCGAGGTCAGAATAGACAGACTCTGGGGCACGTCGAGTATCGGAGTCGGGGTTTTTACCGAGTTGAGGGCATCCCGCGACAGGAACTGGCCCCGGACCAGAACTTCCTCGATCGTTTCCTGCGCGGTAGCTGCAACGCCCGCCGCCGAGACGGCCAGGCCCAGGCTGACGCGGAGAATAGGTTTGGCGAACATGAAGGGTTCCATAAGGGCAAATTGATAACGACAACAGTAATGCAAATGAGAAACAGTATCAACTAAAAAACCAGTCAAGAACGCTTATGCCGCTTTACTCCTTCCCCCGGTAAGAGGAGCCTTTTCGTGCAATCCTGAGCCCAGGATCCTTTTCGACGCCGTGTCCATGGAGGCCGGGTTTCATCCGGCCTGGGGTAGCTGATCAGCTATTCAGCCCTTCAGTTATGAAGATAGTCAATAATGTCTTCCAGCGAAGCGGTGCACAGATCCTTGTCGACTGTGCGGCTCACCAGCTTTTCGAGGGAGGAGGGGAGTTGCTTGCGTAGCAGCCCGAGAAATTTCGGCGGCGCCACCAGCATCAGAGACCGGAAATCCTCCTTGTCGTGCATCTCTTTCAGGTGCTGCGCCAGCGAATGGGCGAAGCCCTCGGCCTCGAGCTCCTTTGCCGTACTATGCGGAGAGTAGTCGTCACCCCACTCCGAATTCCTGCCGGGACCATCGGATACCAGGTCCTGATTCAAACGCCGCGACTGCGTATGCGCGAAAGCTTCCACCTCTTCCAACTGCTGCACGGTTGTGTGGGAAGAGAAAATGCGCGCCCGGGCGCTGTCGGCCACGATTACTCGAATTTCCATTAGAGTTCTCCTTCGACTATTGAAAACAACGTCATCATTCTGGCGATAGCGTGCTGAAGTGGCATTACGCCAGATCAAGAAAATGCGGAAATTCTTGACGCCGCGGTCGCCGCCGAGCGGCGCGCCAGCCACTTCTGTATTTCTACAGCGACGAGTACCAGCGACGAAAACATGAAACACACCAGCAGATCGAACAACGGCAGTGGCTGGGTGTGAAACAGTGAATTGAGAAATGGCAGATAAATGACGGCCATCTGTAAACAGCCGGTGAAAATCACCGCTGCTAGCATCGGCCGGTTACTCAGCAGTCCGATGGAAAACAGGGAAGCGGACTCGCTTCGTACCGCCAATGAGTGAAGGAGCTGTGACAGGGTCAGTACGGTAAACACCACCGTCTGCCAGTGGTCGACACCGCGCGAGATCGCCCAGGCCTGGGAAGCTATGGACACACCGCCCACCAATAGGCCGACCCACACAATATACTGCCACATGCCATGGGCGAAGATGCTCTCGTCCGGAGGCCTCGGCGCCCGTTGCATGATGTCGGCCTCGGCCGGTTCTGCGGTCAATGCGAGGCCCGGCAGACCATCGGTCACCAGATTGATCCAGAGTATATGAATCGGCAGGAGCGGAATCGGCAGGCCCAGAAAGGGTGCCAGAAACAGCGTCCAGATCTCACCGGCATTCGAGCTCATGGTGTATTTAATAAACTTGCGTATGTTGTCGAAGATGCGGCGACCGTAGGCTACGCTGTGCACGATGGTGCTGAAATTGTCATCCAGCAACACCATAT
>CAZGGN010000114.1:5654-9568 GCA_964525195.1 uncultured Congregibacter sp. | reverse complement strand
CTGGGTATCCTCATCGCCATTCAACTGGACGCGGCGGCGCAGCAGCGCTACGAGCGAAGTCTGGAGCGAAACTATATCGAGAACCTGCTCGCGGATCTCCGTCTGGACATCGATCGAAGCGATAGCTGGTTCGGACGCTTTGATCAGAAACTCAATGGCCTAAAGGCCGCGAAAGACTTTTATTTTGGCGATTTCGAACCTCGGGATCCGCAGAGGTTTTTCTCCGATGTGGGCATAGGCGGCGCTGGCAGCCGCGGGCAACTACTTACGGACGCGGCGACCTATCAGGAGCTGATCAGCACCGGCAATCTGCGCTATATACGCAGTGATGCCATGAAGGCCAAAATTATCGACTTCTATACCTACAAGGAATTCATGGCCGTCTACGCGACGAATCTGCGCACAGATTATGCAACCTATACAAACGGCAGCCGCCCTTACTCCCCACGCGGTGATCTCGTTGAGGATCCAAGAGATCTGCCGGTGGCACGCGAGCGTTTCCGACGGCCGGAATTCCTTGCGCTGATTAACGAAGAGCTGACTTATGCCTATTCGATCAATAGCGTGATGACGACCCATGTGGGAGACGCGAAAGCACTGATCGAGACGCTGGAGGCCTATCTGGCGACGTTTTGATGGGCACAGCGATAGTGCTCTAGTGCTTGCGAATTTTACTGATCATCGCCACCGGCTCACCTTCGCTGACCGGTGGCGTGCTGATCACGTAGTTCACGACGCCGGAAAAGGGCGCGCGCACCTCCGCAATCTGCTGGCCAAAAAAGTCGCTCAGCACCCCCAGCAATGCGCCCTCGCTCACGAGATAACCGTCCCGCGTTCGCGCCTCGAAGACACCGGACCGGGGGCTTTTAACTACCTGGTAATCACCCAGCCAGGTGACGCCTCGATTAGGTATCTCATCGCCCGGCATCATGTCCAGGTGTCGCAGCACGTTCCATACGCCGTTTTTTGCAAGTCCAATCCACCGCGGGTCATTGGATCCTGATTGACCGGTCTCCGTAGTGATCGCCGGAATTCCGCGCAGCAGCGCCGTCTGGTCGGTAAAAAGCGCAGGGCCCGTGGCCGTCTGGGGCCCCTCGTCCATCACAATGTGGTCGAGGCCAAACGCCAGCGCCAGCCCCTCGATTTTCGCGTCGAAGGCCGCATCACCCGTTACCGGCATGTAGACGTAGGGCCGCAATGCTTCATTCCCGTCGCCGGCATGCAGATCAATCATATAGTCCGCCTGGTCGATGATCTGCGTGGTAATCAGATGAGCTGTTCGCTGGCTCAAAGTGCCGTTTGGATCTCCGGGAAACATGCGATTCAGGTTTTTGCCGTCAACCGGACTGTAATAGATCGTGCGGCCCAGAAATGAGGGCATGTTCGCGATGTGCACCATGATGATGGTACCGCGCAGCTGTGCGGGATCTATTTCGGTCCGCAGTGCCTGTAGCGCGCCAATACTGGGATATTCATAGCCGTGTATTCCGGCAATCAGCGCCAGAACCGGCCCATCACTCGCTCCGTGTACGATGCTAATGGGTATGCGGCTGCCTTCATCTGTGCCAGCGGGCACCGGGAGAAAGTCGGAGATGAGCTGGCCGCGTTCGGCCTCAATTGCACCGACCTTGAAGGGGGCGGCACTTGCCGACGCTACGGATGCTGCCAGCAGCAAAAAAACGCCCAGCTTTTTCTTTATGTTCATAACGGCCTCAGCGATTTTGTCGCCCATCTCGATTATTCCGGATCGGCGCTTGGTGACTTCCCGGCGGCGCTGGCAGCGCGCCCGAAGCTTTCCATGATTTCGAGAGGAATCGGGAAGACCACTGTTGACGTGTTTTGATTGCCCATGTCGGCGAGAGTCTGGAGGTAGCGAAGTTGCATGGCGCCGGGGCTAGCCGACATCACCTGCGCCGCTTCGAGAAGTTTATGGGAAGCCTGGAGCTCGCCCTCGGCGTGAATGACTTTGGCCCGCCGTTCCCGCTCCGCTTCCGCCTGGCGGCCGATGGCCCGGATCATCGACTCATTGAGGTCGACCTGCTTGATCTCAACATTCGCGACCTTGATTCCCCACTCTTCGGTTTGTGCATCGATAATTTCCTGCACGTCGTTATTGAGCTTGTCGCGTTCCGAGAGCATTTCGTCAAGATCATGTTTGCCAAGTACCGAGCGCAGGGTGGTCTGTGCCAGCTGACTTGTGGCTGCGACAAAGTCCTCGACGCGAATAATCGCTCGCTCCGGATCCACGACACGGAAGTACAGTACGGCATTCACGTGCACCGTGACGTTGTCGCGGGAAATGACATCCTGACTTGGTACGTCCAGGGTGATCACGCGCAGATCGACGCGCTGTATCTGCTGGATGCCCGGGACCACAATCACCAGGCCCGGGCCCTTCACACCCTGAAAACGTCCCAGGAAGAAAACCACGCCGCGCTCATATTCAGGCACGATCTTGATCGTCGCTGCAAGAATGACGATGAGGAATATAAAAGGGGCTACGTAGGGCACCAGATCTATAAACATGTTTTGTCTCCTTCCTGCTCAGGGCTCAAGCGGATCACTCGCAGCCCCCGGCGCGACGTGCACCGTCAGTCCATTCACCGCTAGCACGCGCAGGGCTTCGCCACTGCGCACCGGCTGATCACTGACTGCGCGCCACCGTTCACCACTCATATGTACGTGCCCATGGTAGCGGCCTTCGCGGGCTGAAAATGTCTCATCGGCGCTGGCCTGCTCCTGACTGAAATGCTCCGCGCCGTAGACAGGCGTCCGTCGACGCAGACTGACCAGCTTAACCACGACCCATAGCAGGAATCCTGCGGCGATGGCGCCCACACCGCCAACGGCGGGTAATGATACGGCCTGATTAGCGCCATCCATAAGAATTACGGAACCCGCAACGAAGGCAATGATCCCGCCGATACCCAGCACGCCAAAGCTGGGAATGAAGGCCTCGGCCACGATAAACGCCAGACCGAGAAAGATCAGCCCCAGCCCCGCATAGTTGACCGAGAGAATCTGAAATGCAAAGAGCGCCAGTAGCAGGCAGGTAGCCCCGATGACACCGGGAAACAGGCTGCCGGGGTTGGCGAACTCAAAAATAATGCCGTAAAAGCCAATCAGCAGCAAAAAATACGCGACGTTCGGATCGGTGATTACGGACAAGAGTTGCGTTCGCCAGTCCGGATCTACACGCTGGATATGCAGCTCAGCGGTGGACAGGGTCCTTGCCCCGCTCGCCAGTTCGACGGTTTTGCCATCGAGCTTGCCAAGCAGATCGTCGATATCCGCAGCAATCAGGTCGATGACATTTTTGGCGAGCGCTTCCTGTGCACCCAGATTGGCTGCCTCGCGAACCGCGCTCTCGGCCCAGTCTGCGTTGCGATTATGGCGAGCAGCCAGCTCGCGGATGTAGCTGACGGCGTCCTCGAGGACCTTGCGCTCCATCGCCGAGCCGGCGTTGCCTTCGGCGCTTGGGGGGGTGGTGCTCTTTGGCCTATCGCCCGAACTCTCGGGGGGCGCGGGAGACACGGGAGGATTTTCTGAGGGAAAACCCGGCAAACCGCCCATTTGCACGGGAGTCGCCGATCCAAGGTGCGTCGCCGGCGCCATGGCGGCGATGTGGCTGGCCAGCAAGATGTAGGTTCCGGCACTCGCCGCCCGCGACCCGGATGGTGACACATAGGTAACTACCGGCACCCGCGCCCCGAGGATCGACTTGATCAGCTCGTGCGTCGAGGCCATCAATCCGCCGGGCGTATCCAGCTCGATGATTAACAATTCCGCATCGCTGTCCTGGGCGCGAGTGATACCGCGCTGCAGGTAGTCCATCGACCACTTCTGCGTTTCCGGCACGCGGTCGTCCGCGTTGCGCAGGAAGAAGTAGACCCCGAGGTCGATCACGAGGACCG
>CAZGGN010000114.1:0-5644 GCA_964525195.1 uncultured Congregibacter sp. | reverse complement strand
GCATCCGCGACGGTCAACAGCAGCGCTTCGCGTTGAGTAGGCTGGGCTTGCAGCGAATTGCCAAGGAACTCCGGGCCCGGCAGCACTGTACAGAGGCAAAAGAGGAGGAAAGTGTAGACCGGCAACAGCAGCGCACGGCGGGGCCGGGCTCGACGATTTCGCCAGATTCTGTCAGACACAATTCTGATGGCAGCAAACCTCAATGACACACAAGCTCACCACCAGTGTAGCGCGCCACGCGAAGACGAACAGCACCGGATCAGCGGAATCGGTGTTCACGCCTTGTTACGACACTCATCCGGCAAACTGGGCAAAGTCACGCTCCTGGGCCGTCTGCAAGGATTGCATAAGGTCCTTGCGGATACGCGCCTTGGTTTCGCGATGTGCGGTCATATTCAGCGCAGAGAACTGCTCCGCCAGCGCATCGAGGCGCCCGCTAAAAGCGTCCTCCGCGACCACTTCGTCCAGATAACCGACCGAGCGGGCGGTGTGTGGATCATAAATTCGTGCCAGCGCAACGGCTTCCGTAAGCGCCGTTTCCTCCAGACGCGCCCGGGCCAGCTCAATGCCGAACCACGGTAGGGTCATGCCGATAGCGACCTCGTTCAAGCCGAGCTTGAAGTTACCACTCACGCCGAGCCGGTAATCGGCAGACAGGCAGAGCAGCGCGCCCATTGCCAGCGCATGCCCCGTAACTCCCAGTATCACCGGCGTGTCAAAGGCCAGCAGGCGTGCGGAGGTTTCGGCACCCTGTTTCAGCAGACGTAGCATCGCCTCGCCGCCCTGGCCCATTACCGAGAGATCAAAACCGGCGGAAAACTTGCCGGGACGGCCGGCAATGACTACGACCTTGCCGGTGACGGCCGCCTTGTCGAGTTCCTCATTGAGGGCATCGAGCATCGCGAAAGACAGTGCGTTGGCCTTACCATCGTCCATGGTGATCAGCAGATGGGTTTCTTTTTCCTGGGCGGATACCAGTGCGTTCATTTGATTTTCCCGAGATTGATTGACCGTATGATTTTATACAGTATGGAAGCGTTGCGTCAGTGCGCCCCGGTCCGGAGGCGCAAGCGCTTCATCGACTCGCTGGACAGAGTTCACTAGGCTCAGAGCACAGTGCTGCGGCTGCGAGTCGCGTATGGGTTCGAATCGTTACTCAATTTACGGTGGATATGATGGATACAGCGTTGCGCACAGTGGGTGAAGCAATACGGGATTTTGCTCGAAGTGCGCCGGATGAGATTGCAGTGATCTGTGTGCGGGAGGATGGCAGTGTAGACACACTGTCACGATCGGAGCTTGATGACTGGTCCGGTCGGCTGGCGACGTTGCTGCAGGAGAAGGGCGTTACCCGGGGGCAACTGGTGCCGATCGTCCTGCCCAACTCGACAGCCCATATAGCCGCGACCATGGCTGCGTACAAAGCCGGTGGCACCCCGACCTCCATCAGCTACAGCCTCCCGCGCAAGGAGCGCGATGCCCTTATTGATCTGGCGAACGCAGTTACTGTGATTGGCGACAATGCGGATATTCCCGGCGCCATCGCGCCGGATCGAGAAGCGCTTGGTCCCGTTGCCGTGATGGAAGACTGCTCAACGGTGGCATCACCTTTGAAGGCGGTGGCCTCGGGCGGTTCGACCGGCCGGCCAAAGTTGATTGTCACCCAGGGTGACGCCGCCTTTCCGCACAGCGGTCACCCTCTGGCTGCGCTGCTGCGCTTTGGCCCCCATGACCTGCTCTATTCGCCAGGGCCCCTGTATCACAATGGGCCGTTTTTCTTCTCTATTCTGCAACTGATTCAGGGCGGACGTATTCTTCTCAACGAGCGCTTTCGCGCCAGCCGCTGTCTGGAGCTGATTGATCGCTATCAGCCGACCCTGCTCAATCTTGTGCCCACGATGATGCAGCGCATGCTGCGGGATCCGGGCTGGGGCGATAGCAACATGGATTCCGTCAAAGGGGTTTGGCACTACGCATCCGCATGTCCGGCGTGGGCCAAACAGGGTTTTATCGACAAATTGGGTGCGACAAAAGTGCTTGAGCTATGGGCCGCGACGGAAAGCACTGGGCTTACGATGATCGACGGGGTGGAGTGGCTGGAGCGCCGGGGTAGCGTTGGTCGCGGTGTGCTCACGGAGTTCAAGATTGTAGACGAAGAGCGCCGGGAGCTGCCCACGGGAGAAGTCGGGGAGATATTCAGCCGCTTTGGCGGTGGCCCGCCCGCTTGTGAGTATCTCGGCGCCCCGGCGCTGGAAATGCTCGATGGCGGTTTTACCAGCGTTGGCGATCTGGGCTATCTGGATGAAGAGGGTTACCTGTACCTCGCGGACCGGCGTACTGACATGATCATCTCCGGTGGGGCCAATATTTTCCCCGCTGAAATTGAGGCCGTGATCAGCGGTCACCCGGATGTGCGGGATGTTGCAGTGATCGGTCTTCAGGATGATGACCTGGGGCGTCGTGTTCACGCCGTCGTGGAGCCGCGCGATATTCTGGCACCACCGGACACGGGCGTGATTACCGCGCTTTGTGGCGAGCAACTGGCGCGCTACAAGGTGCCTCGCAGCATTGAGTTCGTCGAGGTCCTGCCGCGCAATGAAGCGGGGAAAATCCGCCGCCTGGCGCTGCGGGAGGCGCGAGGGGGCTAGCGGGGCGGGAGCAAGTAATTTAGCTTTTGTCGCGCCCGGCGGCTGGTCTGCCGCGGCTCCGCGCTCAACAGCCTGAAACGCCCCGTCCCAGTCTTCCAAGTCCTCAAATTGCCTGCCCAGGCAGCCCGGATGCAATCAGGCGCCGGAACCGGGCATAAAGAAGCATGCTGCTTAGTGTCACGCCGGCTACCAATCCCCACCACAAGCCCTGGATTCCCTGGTCCAGATAAAAGCATAGCCAGCTACCTGAGCCGAGCCCCACAATCCAGTAGCCGGCCAGGGATATCCACAGGGGCGAGCGCGTATCCCGCAGTCCCCGAATTGTATCGGCAGAGACTATCTGGATACTGTCGATCAGCAGGAACAGGGCGGCGGAGGCGCTGAGGGCCAGGGAGATGCGCAGTACCTCACGATTAGCCGCCTGGTCCCGGTTTAGAAAAACGCTGACCAGTAGCTCGGGAATCAGCCAGATAATCAAGGAGGCCGCCAGCGCGCATAGCGACGCTATGGTGAAAGTGATGCGCGCAGAACGTTTCACCGCTTGCAGGTCCCGGCGGCCCAGTCCGTAGGCAACGCGTACCCGCACCGCGTCTCCAAAGCCGGCAGCAAAACTCAGGGCGAGGTAGATGACACTGTAAAGAATCTGCTGCGCCGCCAGCGTAGTGGCGCCGATTACGCCCGAGAGGACAGCTGCAGCTGAAAACATACCCGCATTGAGAATCTGTGTGAATCCAATGGGTATTCCCAGGCGAGCGATCTCCCGCAGCTTCGCTCTGTTGATATGTTTTGGCAGCAGGCGCGGACGATGGGCAGCGAAGCGGGTAGATCGCTGCACATAGGCAACAAGCGTGAGAAACATCGCCCAATTGACGATACTCGTACCGATGCCGGCACCGGCGACGCCCAGAGCCGGGAGGCCCAATTTTCCGAAGACCAGGGTGTAGTTCAGCGCGAGGTTGATCCCCACCGCAGCGACGGTGATCCAGCCGATGGCCGCCGAGTGGGCAAGGGCGGTGATGAAGTTCCGCTGGACCACGAACCACAGTACCGGGAGTACTCCCCAGACGAGCATTCTGGAATAGTCGGTCACCAGCGACACTATTCGGGGTTCCTGCTGCGCCAGGTTCAGGCCCGGGCCAAGGCACCAGACACCGAGCATGATCGGCAGGCTCGCGACAGCGGCAACAATCATGCCTTGCTCTGCGGCATCGACCATCGCCCTGGGCTTGTTGGCTCCCATGCCGTGGGCCACGAGCACACCCACGGCAGAGATTACCCCCATGCCCACAAGCAGGAATACCCAGAACAGGTCCCCCGCCAGCCCCACGGCCGCCAGTTCATCGCTGCCCAGGCGGCCGACAATAATCATGTCTGTGATGATCATGCCCATTTCAGCGACGTAGGCCGCGGTCAGGGGCAGAGCAATAGACAGGATGGTTTTCCGTTCACGGCGTGTCTGATGCGAAGAGGATGTGGTTTGCATGGTGTGTGCAGGCGACAAGGTTCTTTTACCGTCTTGAAAAGCTTTTAACGGTTCGCTCCCTTGCCGTGTGTTGCCGATACGCGACCGGCTACTCAGGCAGGACAAACATCAATCACGATCATTCCCCTCCGGATCGATATGCAGCCACAGCCGCAAGATCGGGCTCGCAGGGCTTTCAAGAAGCCGCTGGGCCACGGTACGACCAAAAACAGTCCGGTCAGAGCGTGTGATGACATTGAACCACATCCATCGATGCGCCGCGCGGCCGATAAGGCCAGGTATCAAAGCCAGTACCGCAAGACCCAGGACAATTAGCGCAACAACGAACAGAACATCGGCCAAGGCTACATATCCCTTCGAGCTTGCGCCGTACATGGCGATGAACACCAGGGCGCTGGCCGAGAGGATGATCGTACCCAGTCGGAAGGTAGAGCGAAGTTGGTCGTGAAAAGTCACGGTAAAGCTCCTGATTGACGCAAATGCAGACCTCTGGCTCCAGGGATTTTGGCCATGGGCGTCCAGCTATTCGCTGACTGTAGCAAGCGATTTATCCTCGATGTTCATCGTTGTGTCCCTATGGCCGGGCTATGCCCGGCCTGGAAAGAGGCAATTCGCCCCGCTCATGCCTGAACCTTGCGGATGGCATGCTGCAGCTGCTTAAAGTTTGGCGAAAGCTTCGTCAAAATCTTTTGCGGCAGCATCGGTAAAGACAAAGTTCGCACGGATGTAAGCAAGCGTCGCTTTCTCTGTGTCCGTTACGCCCTGTCCGTCTGCGGCAGACTTGAACAGATCGGCGACTTCATCCTTTGACAGTTTGCCTTCGCCGACGCCTGTTGTGTGCTGCCGCGCCAGCTCAAGCAGTTCTTTTTCATACCTATTCCCATCAATGGTCTCGTAGGCCATAGTCTATTTCTCCGGTTGAATAGCGGCTATTGAACAAGTAGCAGGAAGTGCCGTAGCGACAAGCGGCCGACGGCGAATTCGATCTTGCCATTGCGATGCTGCGCAGACAATAGTGCCTTCGCTCCGGATCTCTGCCTGATCAACGCGATATTGTCCTGCTGCAACCGCATCTGGTTGCCTGCGTCATCCGTGCTGAGGCAGTCAGAAAAGCGCGCACTTGGGGCGCAACACCCTCGCGGGCTCACGGCTCATAGATAACGAAGACCTTGCGCGTGGGCTCGATGACTTCCCATTCGCCGCAAAATCCGGCGGGTACGCAGACGCGATCCCCTGCTCTGAGGTCCATTTCGTTGCCTGCCGCGTCGCGCAAAATTGAGTGGCCGCTCAGAATTTCGAAGTATTCATTCTCGCTGTAGTCAACGCGCCAGCGGCCGACCTCTGATCCCCATTCTCCCGCTGCGAATTTGTCATCCACCGCGTAATGGGTTGTCGCGTTCTGCATTGGCGAACCATGGAGACACTTCTCCGGGGGGGTCGGGTAGGTCTCGGTGGGCGCGCGGCTGGAAGCGAAATTTACAACATCAGTGAGAGTCTTGGTCATTAAAAAAAT
>CAZGGN010000113.1:2984-9575 GCA_964525195.1 uncultured Congregibacter sp. | reverse complement strand
CGGCAGTACTTCCGGCGGGACTTTTTACGTGCAGGACATGGCAGGGCGCCTGGTATACAGCGCGGCGCTGCCGCCCGCGGCCGGTGGACAGCTGCCGGTGCGCTGGGATGGCCGCAATGCCCAGGGCGAGCTGCTGGCCCCGGGTACCTACCGCGTCTCCGCAGAGGCCATCGTGGGTGGTCAGAGCACAGCGGTCTCAGTCTACGCGCATCAGCGGGTGGACTCGGTCGCCGTCGATGGAGGGCGGGGTGCCGTCACATTGAATCTGGGCAATGGCAGCAATGTTCAGCTGGATCAGGTTAAGCAGTTTTTATAGGGGAATTACTCTTGAAGGAGAGTCAATATGGCGTTTAGTACAGCGATTTCAGGCATCAACGCGGCAACGGCTGACCTTGGTGTGATCAGTAACAACATTGCCAACGCATCGACCACGGGCTTCAAGACATCGCGCGCGGAATTTGCCGATATCTACGCCACCAGTCTGCTCGGTGCCGGCTCTAATGCGATCGGTAAGGGCGTATCGCTCGCGGGCGTTACCCAGGAATTTGGTCAGGGAAACATCACCTTCACCAACAACTCCCTGGATCTGGCGATCAACGGCAACGGTTTCTTTCGCCTGAGTGTCGAAGGCGCCATCGAATACACCCGGGCGGGTAACTTCCAGGTCGATCGTGAAGGTTTCCTCGTATCAAACCAGAATGCGCGTCTGCAGGGATTTCAGGTTGACGCGGGTGGCGATGTCACCGGGCAGCTCGGTGATATCAAGATTGATACCTCGCTGATCGATCCCAACCAGACCGGGGTGGTGAATCTCACCAGTAACCTCGATTCCCGTGAGGTGAGCCCTGGCGCTGGCTTCGCTGGCAGTGGCCCCTACGATGCTTTTGCAACGCCGGCAACAGCGCCGAACCCTGCGGACTTTAATGCCACAACCTCCACCACGATTTATGACAGCCTCGGCAATCCGCATGTCCTGAGTCTCTACTACGTCAAAACCGCCAACCCGAACGAGTGGGAGGTCTATTCGCTGATCGACGGGCAGAGCCAGAACGCCGGTGCGCCTACGACATTGCAGTTCACCTCCAACGGACAGTTTGATCCGGCCTCGGCTACCGATGTTGCCATCGTCGGCTGGACCCCGCTTGATAGCACCGGTGCGGTGAATGGTTCTGCGGTGCAGGATTTTAACGTCGACCTGTTACAGACCACGCAGTTTGGTACCGCTTTCTCGGTATCCAGTGTGATTCAGGACGGCTTTGCCGCGGGGCAGCTGCGCGGCCTTGAAATTGACGAGACCGGGGTGGCCTTTGCCCGTTACACCAACGGTGAGTCCCGGGCACTGGGACAGGTCGCCCTGGCGAGCTTTAACAACCAGAACGGTCTGCAGCCGGTCGGTGACACGAACTGGGTAGAAACCTTTTCGTCAGGCTCTCCGAATGTGGGTGAGCCGGGCACCTCCGGTCTGGGCGTTGTGCAGTCCGCCGCTCTGGAGGACTCGAACGTTGAGATCACCCAGGAGCTGGTGGATCTGATTATTGCCCAGCGCAACTTCCAGGCGAACGCCCAGGTCATTCAGTCTGAGGATGCCATTACCCAGACCGTGATTAACCTCCGTTAATAAGTCGTCGGCAGGGAGCGTATAAGTCATGGACCATTTCGTTTATGTCGCCGCCGCCGGAGCCAAGGAATCCCTCCTGGCTCAGGCGTCGAATGCGCACAATCTGGCAAACGCTTCGACGGTCGGCTTTAAAGCTGACCTCCTTGAGGCGCAGACCGTGTACCTGCGCGGCGCGGGAGAAGAAACGCGCGCCTATAACGTGATTGAGGATACCGGCGTCGACTTTGGTCAGGGCGTGATTGAGCAGACCGGCCGCGATCTTGATCTGGCCATTAACGGTAGCGGCTGGTTTGCGGTGCAGGCCCGAGGTGGGGGCGAGGGCTTGTCCCGGCGCGGCGATTTTCGCATTGATGAGTTCGGGCAGATGGTCAATGGCGCCGGTGAGGCGCTGTTGGGTAACGACGGGCCCATTGCTCTGCCGCCGTTCAGCTCCCTGTCGATTGGCAGCGATGGCACCGTGTCGATTGTCCCCCTCGGTGAACAGCCCAATGCCCAGGCCGTGTTGGATCGCATCAAGCTGGTCAACCCGTCGCCGGAGAACCTCACGAAAAGCGAGTACGGACTGCTGCAGGTCAACGGCGGTTTGCCTTCAGAGCCCGATGCCGCCGTGCGACTGACGACCGGCGCCCTGGAGTCGAGTAACGTCAACCCGGTATCGGCGATGGTCAAGATGATCGAGCTTTCGCGGCAGTTTGAGCACTACATCAAGTTAATGAAGGTGGGTGAGGAGATCGATACCTCCAGCGCCAGTCTGATGCGCCTGCAGTCCTGATTGCGGGCATAGGAGAAAAGTAACGTGAATCAGTCACTGTGGATTTCCAAGACGGGCCTTGACGCCCAGCAGACCAAGATGTCGACGATCGCCAACAACCTGGCCAATGTCGGCACGACGGGATTTAAGCGTGGCCGCGCAATTTTCGAGGACCTGATTTATCAGAATGTGCGCCAGGTGGGCTCTCAATCGTCCCAGGACACGCTATTGCCGTCGGGTCTGCAGATTGGTACCGGTACGCGGGTGGTCGCCACGGAGAAGCTCTTCACCCAGGGCAACCTGACCAAGACGGACAACGCGCTGGATATTGCGATTCAGGGGCGGGGGTTTTTTGAAATCCTGTTGCCGGACGGCACCCAGGGCTTTACCCGTGACGGCTCTTTCCAGATCAATGATCAGGGCATCATGGTGACGTCCGCGGGCTATCAGCTGCAGCCGCCGATCACGATTCCCCAGGATGCGCTGTCGGTGTCGATTGCTAACGACGGGACTGTATCGGTGCAGCAGCCGGGTACCCCCGCTGCCGCGCAGGTCGGGCTGGTGCAGCTGACGGACTTCATCAACCCCGCCGGTCTGCAGGCTCGTGGCGAGAACCTGTTCCTGCAGTCCGGCGCCAGCGGGGCACCGCAGCCGGGTAACCCGGGTCTGAACGGACTGGGTACGCTGTCCCAGGGCTATGTTGAGAGCTCCAACGTGAACGTGGTGGAGGAGCTGGTCAACATGATCGAAACCCAGCGCGCCTACGAAATGAATTCCCGGGCGATTTCCACCGCCGACCAGATGCTGCAGTACGTCTCCAACAATCTATAGGCCGCATTGATGAAAATTCCGCATAAGGCGCTCCTCACACTGCTCGTATTGCTCGGCGGTTGTGCGGGTGTTGAAGGACCTGCACATCCGGAGTATGTCTCGATTGAGCCCATTGAATATCCGGAAGTTACGGTTTCTTCCGCACCGAGCACCGGCAGCCTCTTTACGGCCAATCGTCGCATGTCCCTGTTTGAGGACGTGCGCGCGCATCAGATTGGCGACATTGTCAGTGTGGTGCTGATTGAGTCGACCTCCGCAGCCAAGTCCGCCGACACGGATATCGGCAAGGACAATAGCGTCAGCATTACCGACCCGACGATCTTCGGTGCGCCGGTCACGATCAACAACGGTCGCTATAACCTCGGGACTGAACTCTCGTCTTCGAGTGCCTTCACCGGCGAGGCGTCGAGCAATCAGAGCAACAGACTGAATGGATCGATCGCCGTTCAGGTGTCGCGGGTGCTGCCCAATGGCAACCTCGAAATACAGGGTGAAAAATGGATCAAGATCAACCAGGGGGATGAGTACATACGGCTGCGCGGCATTGTTCGCCCGGAGGACCTCAGTCCAACCAACACCATCCCATCCACTCTCGTCGCTGACGCGCGGATTTCCTACGGCGGCACGGGTGCTCTCGACCAGAGCAATACCCCGGGCTGGCTGACGCTGTTCTTCATGAGCCCGTTGATGCCCTTCTGAATGAGCAAAGCTATGACTATGCAGATACTGAGTCTTTTGCGCGGCACCCTGCCGGGCCTTTTGACACTGATGGTGTTGATCGCACCGGCCCAGGCCGAACGCATCAAGGACATCGCGGGTATCTCCGGTGTGCGCTCCAACCAACTGGTGGGCTACGGGATCGTAGTGGGCCTGGACGGCACCGGGGACCAGGTGATTCAGGCGCCGTTTACCATTCAGAGCCTCAAGAGCATGCTCGCCCAACTTGGTGTGAACGTGCCGGCGAACGTCAACCCGCAGCTGAAAAATATCGCCACGGTGATGGTGACCGCCGAGCTTCCCCCCTTCGTAAAGCCCGGCCAGACCATCGACGTGACTGTGTCTTCCCTGGCGAACGCCAAGAGTCTTCGCGGCGGTGCATTGCTCATGACGCCGCTGAAGGGCGTGGACGGAGAAACCTACGCCATCGCTCAGGGCTCCATGATTGTCAGCGGCTTTGGTGCCGAGGGCTCTGATGGGTCCAGTGTCACGGTCAATATCCCCAGTGCGGGTCGGATTCCCAACGGCGCAATTGTCGAGCGCGGTGTGCCCAGTCCCTTTGGCTCGGAGCCGGTGATGGTGATGAACCTGCACTCGGCGGACTTCAGCACCGCACAAGCGGTCGCCACCAGTATTAACGAGACCCTTGGCGAAGGAACGGCCCGTCCGTTGGACGCCGTATCGATCGAGGTTCGTGCGCCGTCAGACCCCGGAGACAAGGTCGCATTTGTTTCGATCCTGGAAAACATTCAGGTTGATCCGGCGCAGGCTCCGGCGCGTGTAGTAGTGAATTCCCGCAACGGCACGATTGTGATTGGCAGCGCCGTACGCGTAGAGCGTGCCGCCGTGGCGCACGGCAACCTTACCGTGACGATTGCCGAGAACATCAATGTCAGTCAGCCGGGGGCCTTTGCCGGTGCGGGGCAAACAGCGGTAACCCCGGATTCGGAAGTCTCCCTGGCCGAAGAGCAGGCGCGGATGTTTCTGCTCGAGCCCGGCATTACGCTGCAGGAACTGGTGACCGCAGTGAACAAGGTCGGTGCGGCGCCGGGCGATCTGATCGCGATACTCGAAGCCCTGCAGCAGGCCGGCGCCCTGCGCGCCCAGCTGGTGGTGATCTAAAGCCATGCAGACGCAGCCCATGCAGGCTCAGGCCATGTACAGCGACTTTGGTGCGCTGGCCGAGCTGCGTGGCGCGGCGCGGCAGGATGCGGATGCCAATCTGGAGGAGGTGGCGGCCCAGTTCGAATCACTCTTTGTGCAGATGATGCTCAAGTCCATGCGCGACGCGACGATGCAGGGCGGCTTGTTTGATAGTCACCAGTTGGAGAGCTATCAGCAAATGCACGATCAGCAGCTGTCGCTGGATATCTCCAGTCGCGGCGGGATTGGGCTGGCCAGGGTGCTGGTGGAGCAGCTGCAGTCCGACCGGGGGCGCAGTCAGGGCGCTGTCCCCGACAAGGAGGTACCGATGACCCTGGCCTCGGCGGCGAATTCCGCGGCGGCCATGAATCTTTCGCGCTACCTCGAGGCGCCACTGGCGACCCGGATCGTCAGCCCCACGGCAGCACGGACAGCGCAGCCGGGAGCGTCGCGCGATGTCTGGGTGCCGACCTCGCCTACGGAGTTTGCCGCAGAGCTGCAGCAAGTAGCGGAGGCCGCGGCGTCCCGCCTGGGGGTCGAGCCCGCGGTGTTGCTGGCGCAGTCAGCGCTTGAAACGGGCTGGGGCAAGCACGTCAGCGCCGATCAGCATGGCAGCAGCAACAATTTTTTTAACATCAAGGCGGGGGCGGACTGGTCCGGCCCCACGGTTACCGTGCAGACGATTGAATATCGCGACGGTATTGCGGTGCGTGAGAGTGCGAAATTTCGCGCTTACGCATCACCGGCGGAGTCCTTTGCGGACTATGCCCGGTTGATCGAGGGTAGTCCGCGCTACAGCGCCGCTCGCGCCCAGGCCGCGGATGGAGAGCGCTATCTGCGCGAACTCCAGCGCGCGGGCTACGCGACGGACCCGGCTTATGCAGACAAGGTGCTGTCGATTCTGGCCCGCGGTGACCTTGCCTGGGCAGAGCCGGGGCTAAAGAATCCGGCGAATCTGCCGCTAGAAGGGTGAGTAGTGGTCCGCTTTGAGACCACGAGGACGGTTTAGAGTTGGCAGACGTACTTAACATTGGCACTTCGGCGCTATTGTCGCTGCAGCGTGCGATCAGCACGACGGGGCACAATATCGCGAACGTGAACACCGAGGGCTTCAGTCGCCAGCGGGTGGAGTTTGCTGCCCTTGAGCCGCAGCTCGCTGGGTCTGGCTTTATTGGCTCGGGCGTTACGATCGCCGCGATTACGCGCAGCTACGACCAGTTTCTTGCGGCCGATGTGCAGACCCGCACCTCCAGCGCGGCGGGGGCTACAGCCCTTGGCGATTTGTCCGGGCGGGTGGATGACATCCTGGCGGACCCCAATACGGGTCTGGCGCCCGTGCTCGACGAGTTTTTTGCCGCTGTGCAGGATGTTGCGAACAACCCCGGCTCACTCCCGGAGCGTCAGGTGTTGCTCGGTCAGGCAGATGTGCTGGCGGATCGCTTTCAATACCTGAACGATCGTTTTCAAGGTCTGGATCAGGAAGCCAACGTGCGCATCGAGAACTCGGTGCGCGAGATCAATGCCTTTGCCG
>CAZGGN010000113.1:0-2974 GCA_964525195.1 uncultured Congregibacter sp. | reverse complement strand
TTTTTCTTTCGCGTTTTCCTGCCATCATGGCTGTCTCTTTTGTATCTGTTTTTCTCGTTTTGCAGCGCTAGCGAAGGGTCTCGCGTTCTTTCCATGACGGCACCGCCGCCCACCAACGCGCAAGGCCTGGATACCAGCAAGGTGACCATTACGGAAGAAACATTTTTGTCTCTGGTCGAATCGGAAATGGGCAAGGTGGAAAAGTTTACCTTGCGCATGGTGACAGACCTGCGCGAGATCAATGCCTTTGCCGAAGCGATTGCGGACCTGAATCAGCAGATTGTGAGCGATACCGTGCGTTCCGGCGGGCAGTCGCCAAACGATCTGTTGGACGCCCGCGATCAGCTGGTCAACAGGCTTTCGGAAGTCATTGGCGTTACCACCGTTCCCCAGGGAGATGGTGCGATTAACGTTCTGGTGGGCAATGGTCAGGCGCTGGTCGTGGGCAACAGCGTGTCAAAGCTCGAAACTTTTACCGATCCGTTCGACGTATCGCGCCTTAATGTGGGCATTTCCGGTTTGGCGGTGCAGACTGATATCGGCCGCTTTCTCAGCGGTGGTGAACTCGGTGCGGTGCTGGATTTTCGCGGCGATGTGCTGGATGGCGCGCGCACGGATCTGGGGCTGATTGCCACGGGCCTCGCTTCTACGTTCAATCAGCAGCAGGCTCTGGGCCTGGATCTGAACGGCAACTTTGGCGGTGATTTCTTCCGTCCACTGACACCCACGGTCACGAATAGCACCAGCAACAGTGGTACCGGCGCGGTTACGGCGGTGATAAATGATGCGACCGGTCTGACCGGCGACGAATACCGCCTGAGTTACGACGGCGCAAACTACACGCTGACCAATACCACCAGTAACGTCAGCACCAGCGGTCCCGGTCCGGCCTTTAGCATTGACGGCGTGGATATTACCGTCTCCGGCGCGCCGGCGGCCGGTGATGCGTTCTTGATATCGCCGGTGGCCCAGGGTGCGAATCTGTTTGAAGTCGCCATATCTGATCCCCGGGCTTTTGCTGCGGCAAGCCCCGTGCGCAGTAGCACGTCGCTGGCCAATGCGGGCAATGGGGTGCTGGATAATCTGGCAGTGTCAGACGTTGCCAGCCTGCCTCTGGCGGGCAACATCGTGCTGACTTTTAACCCCGATGCCCTCGGTGCGGGTGTGCCGGGCTTTGATGTCGCAGGCATTGCCGGCGGACCCATCGCCTATGATCCGGCCAGCGACGCGACTGGTCTGGATGTGACGCTGGGTGATATCAACTTCACGCTGCGCGGGCTTCCCGAGGACGGCGACAGCTTCACCATCGAAAACAACACGGATGGCTCCGGCGACAATCGCAACGCCCTGGCCCTGGCGGCCTTGCAGACCGAGCGCACGCTGAACGGCGGCACAGCCAGCTACCAGGACGCCTATGCATCACTGTTGGCGGACGTCGCTGTGAGCACCCGCCAGGCCAAGAGTGCCGCGGATACGGAGAACGCGTTACTGGAGCAGTCGCTTTCAGCGCGCAACAGTGCGCAGGGCGTCAATCTCGACGAGGAGGCGGCCAACCTCATCCGTTATCAGCAGGCCTATCAGGCTGCCGCCCAGGTCATCGCGGTGGCTGATGAGGTGTTCCAGACCCTGCTCAATGCCACCCGACGGCGCTAGGACCTAGCTCATGGTTGATCGTCTTTCTACCCTGCAGATTTACCAGTCCGGTATCTCCACCATTTTGGAGAAGCAGGCGGATCTGGCGCGTACGCAGCTGGAGTTATCCACGGGCAAGCGAATACTTTCGCCGTCGGATGATCCCAGTGGCGCGGTTAAAGTGCTGGATCTGGAAGAAGATATCCGGCTCGTCGATCAATACCAGCGCAATGCCTCACTGGCCCAGGGGCAGTTGGCCGTAGAAGAGAGCACGCTGGGTTCGGTTACCAATGTCTTGCAGCGCGTGCGTGAGCTGGCCGTGCAGGCTAACAATGCGACCCAGAGCCCGGAAACCCGCGCCTCGATTGCGGTAGAGGTGACAGCGCGTCTCGAAGAGCTCGTCGCCCTGGCCAATACCCGCGATGGCAACGACGAGTATATTTTTGCGGGGTTTCAGGCCCAGACCCAGCCCTTCAGCCAGCAGGGCGATAGCGTCGTTTACAGCGGCGATGACGGTCAGCGGTTCCTCGATATCGCGGCCTCGGCGCAGGTGGCGGTGCGCGACTCGGGCTCCCGGGTATTTCTGGCGGTGCCTGCCGGTAACGGCCGTTTTGATTTTGCACCGGCGGCCGGCAATAGCGGAACGGCTGTCGTAGGGGAATCCAGCGCTGACAGCAGTTACATTCGCGATGACTACACGCTGACCTTCAGCCAGGCCACGCCAGCGGACCCCATCACCTATTCGGTGACGGACAGCAGTGCCGCGGTGGTCGCCTCCGGGACCTATAATTCCGGAGATGCCATTAGTTTCAATGGGGCGCGACTGGTCATCGAGGGAATCCCGGCCGATGGCGACAGCATCACTGTGGACAGTACGCCGCGCCAGTCGATCTTCGACACCGTGAGCGCCATAGCGGCGGCCCTTAGCGGAACCGACGGGAGTCCCGCCAGCAATGCGGCGGTCAACAATGCGCTTGCCAGCGGCCTGAGTAATCTCGATCAGGCTATCGGTAACGTGCTTGAAGTACAGTCCGACGTGGGCGTGCGACTGAATCGCATCGAAAGCCAGCAGGCCATTAACGAAGACTTCAATCTGCAGCTGCAAACCACCCTCTCGGATGTGCAGGATGTGGATTTTGCCGAAGCCATCAGCAAATTGAATCTCCAGCTGGTCGCGCTACAGGCGGCGCAGCAGACCTTTGTTACAACGCAGGGGCTCACGCTCTTCGATTACTTCTGATTTTCCTCAGACTCGGCGTACGACGATCTCTGACCGCGTCCTGAAGTCGGCGAGGTAGGCGGCAGTCCTTTGAGCTGCTCGCGCATCTCCAGAGACGCCGTC
>CAZGGN010000112.1:2673-9602 GCA_964525195.1 uncultured Congregibacter sp. | reverse complement strand
GGCGCTGAATTGCGGCAGGATCAGTGGCCCGGGCGCACTGGCGGCGCCCAGCGCTGCGAACATGAGAACAATGAGAGGCAGCAGCTTCAAAAACGTCATTGCACCAAGTGCAGTGACAACACGTTTGATGCCCACGATATTGATGATGGTAAGACTGCCCAACACGGTGACGATCAGCACGGTACGGCCCAGTCCGTCGCCGACTGCGGGCCAAAGAGCGGCGGCATACGCGATGAGGACGAGTACATTGGCGCCCTGGCTGATAAGCCGAGCGATGAAAAACGCCCAGCCAACCTGGAATCCGGCAAAGTCGCCCCAGGCATCGCTCACATAACGCTGGGGGCCGCCGGAGCGGTCAGTGAGCTTGGTGAGTTCGGCAAAGCAGACGACGATCGCCATCACGAGAAGACCGCCAAAAAGCAGTATCCAGGGCGCAAACTCGCCGACGGCGACGTGCAGCACTTCAGGCAAACCGAAAATTCCGGCGCCGATCAGGCCGTTCACGACCATAAAAAGAACGCCGAATGTACCCATGTCCCGGCGGTATTTGTCGTTCTCGGCCACCACAAGCTCTCCGGTTCAGGCGAGCTGCAGGTATTGCCCTGTTCAGCGCTGCACTAATGCCTGGCTGGATCCACGACTACCCGCGAGCGTCACCGATTCGCGCTCCCCATCATATCCCACGCGCTTTGGCTCTACTATCGAGTTACTTTGAGCTGTCGCGATCCTGCAGCTCAGACCCGTAGTTCAGACCTGTAGTTTAGAAAAGTCGGGCGAGGCCGATACCAAAGCGGTAATCCCCGGCCTCGTCGTTAAGCCCGAGACCCACGTTCGCATCGAGCTGAAAGTTATCGTTCAGCAGCCACTGATACCCGCCATTCAACCAGTGTGCCGCCTCTCCACCTTCGGGCCAGTTTAGCTCCCACTCGAAAAACGCGGTCTGCCTCGCGGGCGATGGCAGTATCAGCTTCAGGCCATTGTCGATCTGAAAGCCGTTGTCGAACTGCGTGAACTTTGCGGTCCCGGCAAGCGATAGCACACCACTGTGTGCCCAGATCAGCGCAGCACTTGGATCCCAGCGGTCGCTGCTCACAGCGCCGCTACCGGTGGGTGCCGATACCTGAACGAGGGCCGCCATCTGCGTACTGTCTGGAAGTCCGGTAAGCGCGATTTTTGACCCTAGGGCCATATCCGCACGCTCGCCGTCACTCCAATTCAACGAGGCGACAAAGAGCTCTATGCCGTCGGCAGCACCGTAGCGCAGCTCTGCCTGTGGAACCGCGATGCTGTCGGAGTCACGGTCGTAGCCCATGCCCGCCTCGAGTTGCAGCCGATGTGTGGGAACGACAGTGGGTGCAAAGGTGAATCCCGGACGATTGGTGTCAATTGTTTGCGCCGCTAGCGGCATGGCCAGCGAGAGCGCAGCGAGAGCCGTGGCCAAACATGCGGGCGTGAAGGACGCTGTAGAAAAGTTCATGGCTTGGTTGATTATCCTCGTCCCGGGCGCGCGATGCCGGCCTGAATAAAGAGTTTCGACGTGCGCTGAGTGATGTCGCTGAGGAACTGCTTTTCGTGGTCAACATCCAGTACATAGGCCCGCGCCCGCAGGCGCAATGCAAAGCGCTCCGCGACGGCCACTTCCTCGACACTGAAGGTCACAGGCTTTTTGAGATAGGCAAAGCGGCTGGTGACGATAACCTGATGGACAATGTCCCGTGCCTGATCGATGTCTGCATCCAGCGCAAGGTGGAAATCCGCGGTGATCATCATATCCATGGCCCCCATGTTCCCGGAGGACACAACATCGGTGACAAAGCGGGAGTTGGGAATGGTTACGGTACTGTCGTCCAGTGTTTGCAGACGAACAGAACGCATGGTGATCCCCGTGATGGTGCCGTAGGTATCGCCGAAGGCTACGCGGTCACCCACTTGAAAGGGCCGATCGAACAGCAGCAGGATGCCTGAGACCAGCGACGACGCGACATCCTTCAGCGCAAAGCCGATTGCCACTGCAGCGGAGCCACCGACCGCCAGCATAAATTCCCGGGGGGGCTGAACGACTCCTACGATGAGCAGCGCCGTGCCGCCGATATACAGTACAAAGCTGACCAGCGTGGAGAACTGTAGAATAAGGAAGCGCCGAGAGGGCATGCGCTTCATCAGTCCTTCGCAGATGCGGCGGATGAACCAGTTTGCGAACCAGATTGTGAAAATGCCAGCGATCAGCGCCAGCATCGTGCCGGTGTCGAACATCTCTGCCACAACGGCGAATTCGTCAATCAGGTCAGTGGCGTCATTATTCATGTAACAGGTTTTTCCGGGCCATCAGGCGAATAACGGTGCGATACCAGATAGGCACAATACGGTATCGACGATTTTCCGAACGCTCGACAAAACCCGTGTCGAACGCGATTTTCAATGCTGAGCGCACCAGGCTCTCCGGCAGCGCCGTGGTCTCTACCACCTCGTCACTGGTCATGTTCTCGTGCAGAATCAGGGCGGCATAGACGAAGTAGAGATCATCGCTCAGTCGCTCCAGCGCAGCGCCGGGAACCTCTTCGGGCAGTCCTACCCTGACCCTGCTCGCGCTCACGGTAATCGAACTCAGCCAGAGCTGCAGCGCGATCCCGGGATTGCCTTTGCAGGCATCCCAGAGCAGGCTGAAATAAAGCTGCTCGGCGTTGCGAATGTTGCCCGCCTCGGGTCCCCGCGATGACAGCAGGATGCGATCGTATTCTATTTTGAATCCGCTCAGCTGATTGCGTGACAGGATTAGGGAGCGGATTTCAGCCTGGCTCCAGGGCTGCGTCTGCACCAGCTTGTTGAATTGGTAGTAACGCCCGAAGACATTGGCGAGATAGCTCCAACTCTGGTTGTTGATAGAGATGATCCAATACACGTTACGAAGTCGTGCACGAGTCAGGCTCAGAAGAAATTCCCAACCGGTGAGGCCCCCTACGCTGCGCAGAAACAGATTCTGGGCGTTATCGAGAATCACAACGACCGGTGGCCGTTCCGTATCGGACTTAACGAGTTCTGCGGGCCCTTGTTGCAGCGGGATATTGAATACAGGCTCCAGTAGCTCTGCCAATGCTTTCGGGCTCGCCGACTTGGCGGGTATGGCAATGTAGTTGACCTGGGGCGCGGCCTCACGCTCAGCCAGCGATCGTTCAAGCCGTTTTAGCAAAAGGGTTTTGCCACAGTTACGCTCGCCGTGGAGCAGCAATGTGTTCTCTTCCGAGCGCTCTTCCAGCCAATCGCTGAGAATGTTCTCCAGGATATCCGTCATGGCGCTGCGGATGACGGGGAGCTCCTCGCTCTCCGCGGCAGTGTCGAACCAGCGGCGGTACTCTGCGAGGGCTTGGGGATTCGACTCCGGCTGTGCCGCCTCCTCTGGCAGGGTAGAGCTCAGTAGGAAACTGCGCGCCATGAGCGTGCGATACCAGTCGAAAGTGACCAGACCCTTGTGCGCGAAAAATGCGGCCATGGCGAGCAGCACCAGTGGCGCTGCGAGCGGCGCGAGTAGCACGAAGCGATGACCGCGGAACAGTTTATTGCATGGACCATCGAGCCGCGCGGGCAGGAAGGACTGCAGAGCGCGGATAAACTCGTCTTGCCAGGGACGCAGAAGCAGGCCCAGCGCCAGCAAAAGCGCCAGCACGGTAAGGACGTCCAGTCTGCTCAGCGCCAGCGATGGTCCCAGGCTCAGGCGGACAAAGTTCATCAACAGCCAGGGGAGGACTACAATCCCCGCGGCTCGTCGCGAGCGTCGCACTGCCATTGCATGCTGGGCTTCGTTCAGGAAGCTGCCCGCGAGCTCCACCATCCGCAGTACAAACCATTCGCCAGCCATGCTCAGTAGTCCGAAGACCACAAACAACTCAGCAAAGGGCAGTAGGGGGAGTAGGAGTTCCAGGCCGTATTGTCGGAACTGGATTTCGAGTACACGCAACCCCAGCCAGCTGATCAGCCAGGGCAACCATTCGGGAATGCCTGCGGTCAGTCTTACCAGCTGCGCAACCGATCGATTGCCGCGGTACCGGCGAGCAAAACTGGCCTGCCAGTGGCTTGCTAGCTGCTCGGCCCGCCGCGCGAGAAGCGCCAGCACCGCGAACGCAGACAAGCCCAACAGGTATTCAAAACCAAAAAGGAGTCGCCACCAGACTATGCGCCCGGTCAGTGTGTCATCCTGGCTCACGGTATCCAGATAGAGCCAAAAAAAGGCGTTGGCAATAGCGCGGGACTCGTCCCGTAGTAGTGCCAAGCGGTCGTCCAGCGTAGGAGCAGCTGCCCTGAAGCTGCGGTGATGGGACTCCCAGAGCCAGCCGCGCACAAGGCTGTAGGACGTGGCAATCGTGCTGGCGTCAAACTGTAGCAGGCGCCAGTGGGTATCCAGCGCCTCGCGCTGGGTCCGGCTGAGAACAGTGTCGTCAACCGGGCGCTGCTTGTTACTCAGCGCGATGTCCAGCGCATGGCGCCAGCGACTCAACCATGCGCGAACATCGCTTGCATCGACTTCGCCACCTAGGCTGGGCAGCAGCGCGAGGTACTCTCCACGCAGCGTATCCAGCAACGCCAGATACTCTGCAGCACTGTCGTGCACCGTGCTCAGATGCTTCTGATCCAACAGTCCTCGCAGCGTTTTAGCGCTTGCCGCTACTCGCTCGCCAGAGGTGCGCATGCGCTCGAGACCCAGGCGCGCCGGTGGGGGTATTGCGTCCAGATAGGCTTCGCGCAGCGAGGCGAGCTCCGCGCGCTGACTGGCCAATCTCTCTATCGCCGCCTCATATTCATCCCGCAGTGTGGCGCAGCGGATATCCGCCCGAGGGGGTGTCGGTCCCGAGGCGGCCCCAAAAAGCTGCTCCAGCTGAGCAGCGCCGATGGCCTCGCGCATCTCTCCGGCATTGAAGGCAGCCAGTTCGGCCAGTTGGGCGTCGAGCTGGCGACTTGTCAGCTCGATTTCCTGAAGGGACCTTTGGGCCTGCTGGCAGGCGTCGCCGGGCAAGGTTTCCTGAGCAAGCACGGGGGTGGTAACGAAGAGCGCCAGTATCGCGTAGCGGAAACACGCCGTTAAAGTCTTACTCACGAAGTTCACCGGCTTACTGTCCGTTCCACATGCAAAGCCTGATTTCAGGGAAAAGCGTACAACGCCAAACCGTTTCTGTATCTTGCGGATGATAAGCCATTCTAAGCGCGATTGGCGCACTCACCGGCTCTTCACACCAGCGACAACGAACTCGCAACGACAAGCAGGGTGGGTTTTTCTGACAGCAGCCAATCTGCTGAAAACGTGACTGTCCCAGTCTACCCCCCGAGGTTGCTGACAGTTGTCTGCGACTGCATTGGGTGGAAATTTGTACTATCGGGGTTTAACTTGAGTTATCGGAGTTGGTAGAAGCATACCGTTTGCTGCGCGCAAGGACGTAATTTGACTGACTTACGCCGTATTTACCGAACTGTTCGGAAAACGATGCTCGGTGTCCTGGTGATGAGCACGTTGGCTGCATGCGCGCAGTTGCCGGAGAACCCACAACGCGTGCCCTCCGTGGCTTTGCAGCAGACTGCGGATACGCGGCTTGGCCAGGGCATCGAACCGCTGCTTGGTGAGCATCCCGGGCTGTCAGCCTTTCATCCTTTAGGTAACGGCCTCGATGCTTTTGTTGCGCGGCTCGCTTTTGCACGCTACGCCGACCAGAGTATTGATGTTCAGTACTATCTTTTTCATGACGATCTGTCTGGCCGCGCGCTGATGTCCCATCTTCTGGAGGCCGCTGACCGGGGGGTCCGTGTTCGCATTCTTCTGGATGACATGGACATGAACGGTCGGGACTCGGGGCTTGCATCTATCGCCCTGCATCCGAATATCGATATACGCCTGTTCAATCCCTTTCCGTCCCGGGGACTGCGTTACGCGAACTTTGTTACTCACTTCGGTACCGTTACCCGGCGGATGCACAATAAAGCGTTTGTTATTGATAATCAGGTTGCGGTGGTAGGGGGCCGGAATATCGGGGATGCCTATTTCGAGGCATCCAAGGGGACAAATTTTGGCGACATGGACTTGCTGTCGATTGGCCCCATCGTCCAGGATATCAGTCACTCCTTTGACCTTTACTGGAACAGTGACCTGGCTTTTCCCGTAGCGGCGCTCGGGGCCGAAGCTGATCCAGAACTGTTACAACTGGCTCGCCAGAAACTAAGGGCAGAAGTTATCGGGATTGCTGATACGGACTCCGGCATGCGGCTGCGGGAGTCTGATCTGGCAAAAAGCCTTGTGCAGGGAGACACGGCGCTTTACTGGGCACCGGCGGAACTGCTGTACGACTTGCCACACAAAGTTCAGACCGATCCAGAAGACCGCAGCGCGCATTTGGGTCCTGAACTCGAACAACTCCTGGCCACCACACAGAAACAGCTGATTGCCATATCACCGTATTTTGTTCCCGGTAAGCGCGGCGCCAGAGAACTGGCCAAGATGGTGGAGCGTGGCGTAGAGGTCACCGTCGTGACTAACTCTCTGGCTTCGACAGATGTGCGCTATCGTCGGGAGTTGCTTGAGGCGGGCGTACAGATCTACGAAACACGCCCGTCGGCGCCGCTAGTTGACGGCGAAAAGCCTCGTTTTGGCTCGTCCCAGAGTAGTCTGCATGCCAAGACGTTTGTTATCGACGGACGGATTTTGCTGGTGGGGTCGATGAACATGGATCCGCGTTCTAATCTTCTGAACACAGAAATGGGCGTTGTGATTGAGAGCCCGGAACTGGCTGCGCAACTGCTGATTTGGCGGGAAAATCAGCTGCCGCGTGAAGCCTGGCGCGTTACCCTTGAGGGTCTGGAAAAAGATCCGCCGGCTGCCAAAGGAGAAATGCTCTGGGTTGCCGGTGATGCCGGCAGTGAGGTCATGGTGTCTGACCGGGAGCCGCAAGCAT
>CAZGGN010000112.1:0-2663 GCA_964525195.1 uncultured Congregibacter sp. | reverse complement strand
TGCGCAGGGTGGTTGTGGGACTGCTGCGCTGGCTGCCGATCGAGAATCAGTTGTAAACGCGCTGCTTGAATGGATGTTGCTGTCTCCAAAGCCAAAGCCAAAGCCAAAGCACGATGTTCACGATTCATATCCCAATGACTGTTGGGCAATGTACTACCAGCTCAGGTACAAACAGGGTTTTCTTCACTGCCTCCAAGAGGGTCGCTGGGAGTTTGACTATGCACTGTAAGCAAACAATTGCCGTGGTAATTCTCACTCTCATCGGCGCTAGCGCCACCGCATATCCGGCAGGTGGTGCAGGGCCAAAACCCCTCAGTGCACAGGAGTCAGATCCACAACTGATGGGCTGGATGCAGGGCTTTCCGCCAGCGCAGGACCGACTTATTACCCAGCCTGATTCGAACTACTTCAGTTTTCCAAAGCTGCGCTGGTCTGTCTGTCATCTTCGTGAGCTTCTTCCAACGGAACAGATCAGCCGAGGACTGGGGGCGCCCAGTGTTTTCCCCTACGCATTGGATGACAACATTGATGCGCTGAGTTTTACACCGATGAATAGCGATGCGCCTATGAGCTGGGAGGAGTCGCTTTTCGCTAATTACACGGATGGAATACTTGTTCTGCATCAGGGGAGGGTCGTGTACGAACGTTACTTTGGATGTCTCAAGGAAGACGGAAAGCACGCGATCATGTCGATGACCAAGTCGGTTACCGGTTTACTGGCACAGATACTCGTCGCAGAGGGGGTGCTGGACGACGGCTTGCAAGTTATCGACATCATCCCCGAAATTAAAGGTAGTGCTTTTGCCAATGCGACGGTGCGTCAGGTTATGGACATGACTACCGGGGTTAAGTACTCCGAGGATTACTCCGACCCGAATGCCGACATTTGGTTGTACTCAAAAGCGGCGAGTCCGTTACCCAGGTCCTCGGACTACGACGGCCCGGACGGCTATTGGGAATACCTGCATCAGGTAGAGGCAGAGGGCGATCACGGAGAGTCTTTCCACTATAAAACCATCAATTCGGACATGCTTGGCTGGATCATCAGCCGCGTGTCAGGAAAGTCCGTTACCCAATTGGCATCCGAGCGACTATGGCGGCGCATGGGGGCTGAGCAGGATGCCTACCAGACAGTTGACGGGAAGGGAGTGCCCTTTGCCGGAGGCGGCATCACGGCGGGACTGAGAGATCTGGGGCGGCTTGGGCTTCTGATGCTTAACGAGGGCGTCATCAACGGCGAGCGTCTTTTTCCGGCCGAAGTGGTCAGAACTATTCGCGCTGGTGGCGATCCCTCAAAATTCCGGGGATTTCCAACTATCGCTAACGGCAGTTACACCAGTCAGTGGTGGCTGTTCCACAATGCTAACGGCGCTCTTGCCGCGCGCGGGGTGCACGGCCAGACAATTTATGTAGATCCCTTGGCGGAAATGGTCATCGTCCGATTCGCATCTTATCCTCGTGCGCAGAACAGTTTTATTGATCCGACGTCGTTGCCGGCTTACCAGGCGGTTGCGGATTATCTTGTTGCAAAAAATTCCGGCCTGAATGAGGGGAATGGGGCGATGACTGACAGCGTTGAATTGCTTGGCACCTGGCAGATTACACACTTCGCGGGTGAACCTGTGATAGAAGATTCCGAACCTGAAATTCGTTTTACTGAGTCGGGAGGGATTTCTGGCAACGCGTCCTGTAACCGGTTTTCGGGGCGATATTCGATGGATGCTGGAAATCTCAGAATTGGCGATGAGTATGGCAATCTGGCCGTCACCCGTATGATGTGCCCGGAGCACCTTATGGTCCAGGAAGACGCATTCCTCAGGCTCCTGCCAACTATTGACGCCTTTGAGGTTGCCGCGGATCGAAGTCTCATCCTGCGAGCAGCTGGGGTCGAGATTTTGAGAGCTCAAAGACGATAAAGCATTTCTCCAGACGCGGGAGACTAGCTTGCCACGGCAGCAGTAGCTGACAGAAGGCCAGGCCGAGTGCAGCGTTCCCCGCATCATTGAGACGCGGCGAAAATGCGGCGATAGCGAACTGTCCGGGAACTACCGATACGATTCCCCCGCCGACTCCGGTCTTCGAAGGCAGGCCCTCTCAAATCTGAATTTCCGCTTTCGGGAATGGCTCCCGCTCGCGATGCGCATCCGCGGCAAAGAACAATGAAAACACCAATCGTCTGCTGCGCGAATACCTCCGCCAGTACACAGACCTATCAGTCTATTCCCGGGAGAAGTTGGACTGGCAAACACCGGCTGCTAGGTTTAACGCTTGTGTTGCATCGACCGGTTGAATTCACAACCCACTTCGGACGGCCAGTGATGGCGGATGTTTGGGGTGTTTTTGCCCGGCTGAGTTAGATTGGCGGAGCGTCCGCTTGTTCGGCCGCTCTCAGGCCATACGTTTTTGACGAGCGCGAGATTCGACTACATTCACAGTCCTAATGGTCTTACTAATGGAGAGCTAAGCCCTGAACCTGTCAAAGCTGAGGGACTGGCTGGACATTACTGGGCTTTTTGCAGTCGCCCTGTCTCTTATTTTCGTCGGTCTTGAGGTCAAGCAGTCGCATGAAATCGCGGTTGCCGCACAGTATCAAGCTCGAACCGAGCTGCTATTGAACATGACTATGCACCGCAGTGAAATGCCCGAAGCCCGCCAATTGATTG
>CAZGGN010000111.1:9053-9777 GCA_964525195.1 uncultured Congregibacter sp. | reverse complement strand
GCGTGTAATCAAGCGCAACGGTACCGTTGTCCCCTTTGAGGCAAGCAAGATCTCTGTGGCGATCACCAAGGCCTTTCTGGCGGTTGAAGGCGGTACTGCGGCGGCGTCCAGCCGTATCCACGAGAGCGTGGCCAAATTGACCGAAATGGTCACAGCGACCTTCAAACGTCGCATGCCCTCGGGCGGCACGATCCATATCGAAGACATTCAGGATCAGGTTGAGCTGTCGCTGATGCGCGCCGGTGAGCACAAAATCGCCCGGGACTATGTCATTTACCGGGAGCAGCAGTCGCAAAAACGTGCCGCCCGGCAGTCTCTCTCCGCGGAGACCCAGCAGGCCGCGGATCGTATCAACGTAGTCCAGCCGGATGGCAGTAAGGCGCCTCTTGACCTGGAGCGTCTGCATATCGTGGTCAGTGAGGCCTGTGCGGATCTTGAGGACGTCTCCGAAACCCGCATCCTCGATGAAGCGCTGCGCAACCTGTACGACGGCGTGAGCATGAACGAACTGTCCACATCATTGGTCATCACCGCCCGGACCCTGATTGAGCAGGAACCCAATTACACGTACGCATCGGCACGCCTGCTCTGCGACAACCTGCGCGCCGAAGCCCTGTCGTTTCTGGGTGTGGCGCAGACCGCCACCCAGGCAGACATGTCGACGCTCTATGCCAAGGCGCTGCCCGCCTACATCGCCCGTGGCGTCGAGCTTGAACTGCTGGAC
>CAZGGN010000111.1:0-9043 GCA_964525195.1 uncultured Congregibacter sp. | reverse complement strand
GCAGATGGGCGCGGCCATCATCCCGGAGCGCGATCTGCAGTTCACCTATCTCGGCTTGCAGACCCTCTATGACCGCTACTTCATTCACAGCAACGAAGTGCGCTTTGAGCTGCCACAGATATTCTTCATGCGCGTTGCCATGGGGCTGGCCATCGAAGAGGAAGAGCGTGAAGCACGCGCCATCGAATTCTATCGACTCCTGTCGTCCTTCGACTACATGAGCTCAACCCCGACGCTGTTCAATGCCGGTACGCTCCGCCCGCAACTGTCCTCCTGCTACCTGACGACCGTACCGGACGATCTGCACGGTATTTACGGTGCGATCCAGGACAACGCCATGCTGTCAAAATTTGCCGGCGGTCTGGGCAACGACTGGACGCCGGTGCGCGCTTTGGGCTCCTACATCAAGGGCACCAACGGCAAGTCCCAGGGGGTCGTGCCTTTCCTCAAGGTCGTGAACGACACCGCGGTGGCCGTCAACCAGGGGGGCAAGCGCAAGGGCGCGGTCTGCTCCTATCTCGAAACCTGGCATATGGATATCGAGGAGTTTGTGGAGCTGCGCAAGAACACCGGTGACGATCGCCGCCGCACCCACGACATGAACACCGCCAACTGGATTCCTGACCTGTTTATGAAGCGGGTCTTCGATGACGGAGAGTGGACGCTGTTCTCACCGAATGACGTACCGGATCTTCACGATCTTTACGGCAAAGCCTTTGAGGAGCGTTACTGCGCCTACGAGGCTATGGCCGCCAGGGGCGAGCTCAAGCTCCACAAGACCGTCAGGGCACAGAATCTCTGGCGCAAGATGCTCGGCATGCTCTTCGAGACAGGGCACCCCTGGATGACCTTCAAGGATCCCTGCAACCTGCGCAGCCCGCAGCAACACGCCGGTGTGGTGCACTCCTCCAACCTGTGTACAGAAATCACCCTGAACACCAGCGCCGACGAAATCGCCGTATGTAACCTCGGGTCGATCAACCTGCCACAGCACGTGGACGAGAACGGCCTGAATATCGAAAAACTCGAAAAAACCGTGCGCACCGCCGTGCGGATGCTCGATAACGTAATCGACATCAACTACTACTCGGTCGACACAGCCCGTAATTCCAATTTCCGCCACCGCCCGGTCGGGCTGGGGCTGATGGGATTCCAGGACGCGCTCTACAAGCAGCACATCGCCTATGGCTCGGACGCGGCCGTGGCCTTTGCAGACCACTCTATGGAAGCAATCAGCTACTTCGCAATCGACGCATCGAGCCAGCTGGCCGCGGAGCGCGGTGCCTATTCCAGTTATGAGGGTTCACTCTGGAGTCAGGGCATTCTGCCGATCGATTCCCTGGACCGACTGATCGAGGAGCGTGGCAGCGACTACATCAAGGTCGACAAGTCCATGACCATGGACTGGGAGACCCTGCGCGAAAACGTGAAAGCCCGGGGCATGCGCAACTCCAATGTGATGGCCATCGCGCCCACCGCCACGATCGCCAACATTACGGGTGTGTCACAGTCAATCGAGCCGACCTATCAGAATCTCTACGTCAAATCGAACCTGTCCGGCGAATTCACGGTCGTTAACCCCTACCTGGTCAACGACCTGAAGGCGCGGGGGCTGTGGGACGGGGTAATGGTCAATGACCTCAAATATTACGACGGCAGCGTGCAGTCGATTGACCGCATTCCCGAGGATCTGCGAGCTATTTACTCCAATGCCTTTGAGGTAGAACCGAAGTGGATCGTGGAATGTGCCAGCCGTCGCCAGAAATGGATTGATCAGGCGCAGTCGCTGAACCTGTATATCAATAACGCCAGCGGCAAAAAGCTGGATATTACCTACCGCATGGCCTGGTACAGCGGCCTGAAAACCACCTACTACCTCCGTTCGCTGGCAGCGACCGGGACCGAAAAGTCGACGATCGACACCGGCAAGCTGAACGCCGTGTCCTCAAGTGCAGAGCCCGTGCCGGCACCGGTGCCCCAGGCCTGCTCGCTGGACGATCCGGACTGCGAGGCCTGCCAGTAAGCAGCAGAGAGATATGAAACGATTGGCCGCTGTGGGGGCGGCCAGCCAAAAAAACAAGGAGTGACACATGTTGAACTGGGACGATTACCACAGCGAAGAAGGCAACACGACGGCCGCAGCCGCGCCTGCCGCAGTCGCCAAGGCAGCGGCGGACAATCTGGCCGGACTTGAAGCCACCCGCAGTGCTCCGCAGGCAGCGCAGCTTCGGGAGCAAGCTGTGCCCGGAGCGCCTGTGGCCGCCGTGGAAACGAGCACAGCCACCGGCGAAATCAGCGCAGAAGCCCAGGCGAATATAGATGCAGCGGCAGAAAACCTCCGGGCGCTGGACGTGGCCGCGGGACTCGAAGAACTGGAGATGGGCGCAGCGCGGGTATCGATCGATGAGAAAGCGATGATCAACTGCCGGGCTGACCTCAACCAGCTCGTGCCCTTCAAGTACGACTGGGCATGGCAGAAATACATCGACGGCTGTGCGAATCACTGGATGCCCCAGGAGGTCAATATGACCGCCGATGTGGCCACCTGGAAGCGCCCGGATTGACTGACTGACGACGAGCGTCGTATCGTTTTGCGCAGCCTCGGTTACTTCTCAACCGCGGACTCACTGGTCGCCAACAACCTGGTGCTGGCCGTTTACCGCCTGATTACCAACCCCGAATGCCGTCAGTATCTGCTGCGTCAGGCTTTTGAAGAAGCCATTCACACGCACGCCTACCAGTACTGCATTGAGTCGCTGGGTATGGACGAGGGCGAGGTCTTCAATATGTACCGCGAGGTCCCCTCGGTCGCCAAGAAAGCGGCCTGGAGCCTCAGCCACACCCACGAACTGTCCGACCCGAACTTCCGCACCGGCACTATGGAGTCTGATCAGACTCTGCTGCGCAACCTGATCGGTTTTTACGCTGTCACCGAGGGCATTTTCTTCTACTGCGGCTTTACGCAAATTCTCTCCATGGGTCGTCGGAACAAGATGACCGGCGTTGCCGAGCAGTTCCAGTACATCCTGCGCGATGAGTCCATGCACCTGAACTTCGGCATCGACGTGATCAACCAGATCAAGCTGGAGAATCCGCACCTCTGGACCGAAGCGTTCAAACAGGAAGCCATTCAGATGATTCTGGAGGGTACTCAGCTCGAGATCGAATACGCCCGGGATACGATGCCCCGCGGTGTGCTGGGCATGAACGCAGCGATGATGGAAGAGTATCTACAGTTCATTGCCAACCGTCGTCTCTCGCAGATCGGTCTCCCGGAACAGTTCCCCGGCGTCCAGAATCCGTTCCCCTGGATGAGCGAAATCATGGACCTGCGCAAAGAAAAGAACTTCTTTGAAACCCGGGTTATCGAATACCAGACCGGCGGCGCCCTGTCCTGGGATTAATCCTTGAGCGCTGTCGGGGGCAACCAGCTGCCGACAGCCGCTTTGACGTGAACCCGTAGTTCACTGCGAGGAGGTAGAGCATGAACGACAACGAACAAGACCCGAACGACAGCCAGAACGATCGCAGCGACGATCGCAGCGACAATGAAACCATACTCATAGCGCTGGATCAGATCAGCCAGACCATTGATGTCATGACCAGCGTTGTGGGCCGGCTTCGGCATTTTGTGCAGGAGCAGGGAATGAGCGAGGAAATGGAAGTCCGTGAAGCCATGCGCCCGGGGCGGACCCTGCACTAGGGGTTCTCCGGCCCCCGGCCTCCCTCCCACTGTAGTCTCCCACTGTAGTCTCCCACTGCCGCCTCCCACTAGCCCCCGATTATCTCCTTCAGCTATCTCCTTCAACTATCTCCTTCAACTATCTCCTTCAACCCCCATCCTTCGCCCCACCCTCCTGGTCATCCCTTCCAACATCCCCTTGCAATATCTCCTCCCTGAGAAAGGTGGTAGACCGTAAAGCGAGTGGTCCGCACGCCGGGAGCGCCGCGCATTCGCAGGGAATCGACGCAGCGGGCGACCCTCAGCCCCCTCCCTGTGCTCTGGGTCAGCCCGGGCTATATTGACAGTGAACACATGCGCGCGCGATCATGCGCGCCGTACAATCAATCCCCGCCAACACCTACTACAGCTTCATCGGTTTTTTCACAGGAATCAGTCATAGGAATCCGCCCATGATCTACCAGAGCGACGCTATCACGCTCCGCCGTCACGACAACGGCATTCTCGAGATGCAATTCGACCTGCGGGGCGAATCCGTCAATAAATTCAATCAGCTCACGGTACAGTGCCTGACCGAGGCGCTGGACGCTCTGGAGAAGGAAACCAACGTCCGCGGCATGCTGGTCACCAGCGGCAAGCCCGTATTCATCGTCGGCGCCGATATTACCGAGTTCACCCAGCTGTTCGATGCCGCCCCGGAGGATCTCAAGGGGTTCACCGCGCACAACAACACAAACTTCAACCGCCTGCAGCGACTGCCCTACCCCACCGTCGCGGTGATCAATGGCTTCGCCATGGGCGGCGGGCTCGAAATCTGCCTGGCCTGCGATCTGCGGGTTATGAGCACGGCGGCCAAGGTCGGCCTGCCGGAAACCAAGCTCGGTATTCTGCCGGGCTGGGGCGGCACGGTTCGTCTGCCTCGTATCATCGGCGTTGACGAGGCCGTGATGTGGATGGCCACGGGTAAGGAACAAAGCGCTGCAGCCGCCCTCAAGGCCGGTGCAGTAGATGCGATTGCCAGCCCCGAAGAGCTGCACGCCGTTGCAATGAGTACCCTAGAGTCTGCCATGGCCGGCACCCTCGATATCGAAGGCCGCCGTCACGCCAAGAGCTCGCCGCTGCCCCTGAACGACACCGAGGCGATGATGGCATTCTTCACTATCAAATCCATGATTGCCCAGCAGGCGGGCAAAAATTACCCGGCCCCGATCAAGGTGGTCGAGGTCATTGAAGCCGCCCGGGGTATGGGGCTGGAAGACGCGCTGCAAGTCGAAGCCGCAGGCTTTGCCGAGCTGGCCACTACGGATGTGGCCGCCGCCCTGGTCGGCGTATTCCTGTCCGATCAGATGCTGTCCAAGACGGCCAAGGGCTGGGAAAAGAAGGCCGATAAGGCCGTTGCACGCGCCGCAGTACTCGGTGCGGGCATCATGGGCGGTGGTATCGCCTATCAGAGCTCCCTCAAGGGCGTCCCGATCAAGATGAAGGATATCGCTCAGGAAGGTCTCGACCTCGGCCTGGCCGAAGCGAACAAACTGCTTGCCAAACGCGTATCCCAGGGCCGCATGAGCGCAGCCAAAATGGGCGAAGTGCTGAACAACATCGACCCGACGCTGACCTATGAAGGCTTTGACAAAGTCGACATCGTGGTCGAGGCGGTCGTTGAGAACCCGAAGGTCAAGCACGCCGTGCTCGCAGAGACCGAAAAGCACATCAGCGCCGATACGGTGCTGGCTTCCAACACCTCAACCATTTCCATCGACTTTCTGGCCGAAGCCCTGGAACGTCCGGAGAACTTCTGCGGCATGCACTTCTTCAACCCGGTACATGCCATGCCGCTGGTGGAGGTCATTCGCGGCGCGAAGACCTCAGACAGCGCGATCGCCCGCACGGTGGCCTATGCCAACCGTATGGGCAAGAAGGCCGTCGTAGTCAACAACTGTCCGGGCTTTCTGGTCAACCGCGTGTTGTTCCCCTACTTCGACGGTTTCTCAAAACTGCTGCGGGACGGCGCCGATTTCCAGGCCGTAGACAAGGTGATGGAGCGCTGGGGCTGGCCCATGGGTCCGGCCTATCTGTCCGATGTGGTCGGTATCGATACCGGCGTGCATGCCGCCGGGGTCATGGCGGAGGGCTTCCCGGACCGCATGAAGATGGATTTCAAAACCGCCACGGAAACCATGTTTGAGAACAATCGTCTGGGGCAGAAAAACGGCAAGGGCTTCTACGAATACGTCACCGACAAACGCGGCAAGCCGAAGAAAGTCCTATCTGAAGAGACCTACACCCTGCTGGCGCCAATCACGGGAGAGCGCAGGGAGTTTGACCGCGAAGACATCGTCGCGCGGATGATGCTGCCGATGTGCACCGAACTCGCGCGCTGCCTCGAGGAAGGCATCGTCGGATCCGCCGCCGAAGCCGACCTCGCCCTGCTCTACGGCATCGGCTTCCCACCCTTCCGCGGCGGCGTGTTCCGCTGGATGGATACGGTGGGCCTGGCACATATCGCCGAGCAGTCCGAGAAGTTTGCCTCACTCGGCAAAGCCTACCAACTGACCGACGGCATGCGCGCCAAACTCGCCGCCGGCGAAACCTACTACTAAGCGCTTTTGGGGAGAATTCAGATGAGTGTAAATGCAAGAGACGCGGTCATCGTCGACTACGCCCGCAGCGCTATGGGTCGTTCCAAAAACGGCTGCTTCCGCAACGTCCGCGCCGACGATCTGTCGGTCGCGGTGATCAAAGGCCTGCTGGCCCGCAACGACCAGCTGGACCCGGCAGAAATCGACGATCTGATCTGGGGCTGTGTGCTCCAGCGCGGCGAGCAGGGGATGAACCTTGCGCGCCTGCTGGTACTCCGCGCCCAGCTGCCCTTCACAATTCCGGCGCAAACCGTCAACCGACTCTGTGGTTCGTCCATGTCCGCGTTGCATACCGCCGCGGCCAGCATCATGGCAGGGCTGGGTGATGTGTACCTGGTGGGTGGCGTTGAGCATCTGGGTCATCTACCCATGATGGACGATGTGGATATTAATCCGCGCATGGGCCTGAACGTGGCGAAGGCCGCGGGCATGATGGGAATGACCGCTGAATACCTCGCGCTCATGCACGGCATCGGTCGCGAGGCCCAGGATGCGATGGGTGTTCGCTCACATCAGCTGGCGCACAAGGCCACCGAAGAAGGCAAATTCGCCCGGGAGATCATCCCCGTCGAAGGCCACGATGCGCAGGGCGCGCTGATCGCGGTCGATCGCGATGAGACCATCCGACCCGAGACGACGCTGGAAAGCCTCGCTGCCTTGCCCCCTGCCTTCAATCCCCAGGGTGGCACCGTGACCGCAGGGCAGTCCTCGCAGATTTCCGATGGCGCATCGGCGATGCTGGTGATGTCCTACGAGAAAGCCCAGGCGCTGGGTCTGACACCGATTGCCAGGATCAAGGCGATGACAACCGCCGGCGTCGATCCGTCGATCATGGGTTATGGTCCCGTGCCCTCAACAAAGAAGGCGCTCAAGAAACTCGGCCTGACGATCAAAGACATCGAGATGGTCGAGCTGAACGAAGCCTTCGCCGCGCAGGCGCTGCCGGTGCTCAAGGATCTCGATCTGCTCGACGACATGGAAGACAAGGTCAACGTTCACGGCGGCGCAATCGCGCTCGGGCACCCCTTCGGTTGCTCGGGCACCCGGATCACCGGCTCGCTGCTGACCGTCATGCAGGACCGGGATCAGACCCTGGGCGTCTCAACCATGTGTATCGGACTTGGCCAGGGCATCACTACGGTGCTTGAGCGTATCTGAACCTGTAAACGCACCGGCAGAATAGCTCAACGTTCAGTCATAGCGCGGACAGAACCCCGGGTCCGCGCGATCAACCCAGGCATAGTGGCAGCCACCAAAATGGGCGGGCACAACGCGGGCACCCAGATCAGCAGCGCGCTCGAGCACCCTGATCCGGCTTGCCCGGGCGCCTTCCTGATCCTCACAGTAGACTGAGTTCCACTGTGGAAAGTAGACCTGCGCCGGATGGTGGAGGATATCACCAACAAACAGCGCAGATTCTCCGCCGTCCTCGATCTCCAGAACCAGGTGTCCCGGGGTATGCCCCGGATAGAGATCGAGTCTCATCCCGGGAGCCACCTGGTAGCCGTCCTCCACGAAATCCGCCAGGTCCCGATCCAGCAAGGGCTGGACACTATCCTCAAAGACCTGGGTATTCACCAAGCGCCCGCCCTCCGTCGGCCGCGGCTGGGGCCCGGCGGGATCCCAGTATTGGCGGTCAATGCGCGAGAACAGGTAACGGGCATTGGGAAAGGTCGGCACCCAGCGATCGTTGTCGAGCACAGTATTCCAGCCGACATGATCAATGTGCAGGTGCGAGTTGATGACAATATCGATATCGCCCGGTTCAAAGCCTGCCGCAGCCAGACGCTGGAGGAAAGGCGTATCCAACTGACCGAAAACGGGAATCCCCGGGCGCTCCTTGCCATTGCCGGCGCCGGTGTCATACAGGACCACGAGTCCCTGGTGCTCGATCACCCAACTTTGCAGAAACGCATACACCGCGTTGTCCTCACGCAGGTAAGTTCCCGGGGGAAGCTGCGGTTCAATCATCGCAAAGCTCTCCGCGTCGTAGCCGGCAAACAGCTCTGCAGGTGAAGCAAAAGCGCCCTGCCACTCCTCGACATGATGCACCCGCGTAGAACCCACCATGAACGTTGCCATCATGATTCTCCAGGTGAAAATTCAGCCTTCAGACTAGCACTACGCACACAGTCAGGGAATGTTCTGCGACCCGTCCAGTCCGCCTGGCACATCTTTGTGATTGAGGTATTGATCACAGATCAGCACGGCGACAGACTGTCAGTTCGCCGCGAAGAACTGAGGACATCCGCGTGGATATTTTTCATGAAGATCAGGCAGCCTGGCTCGCGCAAGTTGCGGAAGAGATTCTCGAACCCGATCGCCCGATCATCGACCCTCACCACCACCTCTGGCCGAACACGATGGGCGATATCTATAACGTGGATGAACTGGTTCTGGATACCGGTTCTGGCCACAATGTGATCGGCACGGTCTTTATGGAGTGCAGCAGCTGCTACCGCGAAGACGGCCCGGAACACGAGAAATCAGCGGGGGAAACCGAGTACGTCCTCGCGCAGGCAGCGCGTATCCGGGAACTGAAGCTCGGCGCACCGATTCTGGGCATGGTCGGCCATGTGGAGCTCGATCAGACCGATACCCTCGACGCGGCTCTGGACCTGCATCAGTCGCTGGCGGGCGACTTCTTTAAAGGCATTCGCCACGCCGGCGCCAGCGCGCGACCCGAGGACAAGGCACACATGCTCATCCCCTGGGAAGCCCC
>CAZGGN010000110.1:0-9791 GCA_964525195.1 uncultured Congregibacter sp. | reverse complement strand
AGCGCGGCAAGATCAGACCGAGGAACAGGGCCAGGAGAACGCCGCTACGCAGGAGCGCCCTCAAGCGATGGCGCAGGCCTGCAAGGTATTGCTCGCTTTGCCTCAGCCGCATGTCAGTGTATCGGGGTCGCGGGCTGGCATCGGTCATCAGGCACATCCACCTCCGGCAGGAGCCCGTTTGATCTCCATTTTGACTTTTGGTTCAAAGGAGCCGCTAAAGAGGCGCGGATTAGGATCGGCCGCCGGGTGTCGTGAGCCGAGCGCCTGTCCGTCCGGAATCGGTTCGGCATCGGGATCTGTAAACTGCTCGAGCCAGGCATCGACACCGCCGTCGAGAATATACAGATTGGGTACGCTCTCGGCGCGTAAATAGCGCCAGGCCTCTTCCGCTTCGGGGCCAGGCCCGCCAGCGAGAATAAACACGGTGTTGGGCGGCTGGGCAATCATCGTCTCAGCGAGATCCGCCAGCGATTTGGCTGAGCTGCTCACTACCCGCTGGCTGTCCCGAATGTGAAAGCGATTGAAGTCGTATTCATCGCGCAGATCAAAGAGCTGTATCCGCAGCGCATCGTCATGCAGTAGCGACAGCACTTCCAGGGGATGTACATGCACTTCGCGATTATTCAGGCGCGGCTCCTCGGCCTCGGCGAGGTAAGCCCAGCGGCTGGCGTTATCCGGTTGGCCGACCAGGGCAACGGCTCCGGCCAGCAGCACGAGTGATCCCGCGGCGGCATAGCGCCAGCGCGGCGCGCTGTCTCTGGGTATGCCGCCGATGCGGGCCTCTGCCCACTCCGCGCCGGCGAAAGCCACCAGGGCACCGAGGACAATCAACAGAACCACGCTGCCGGTGCTGAGTCCAAGGCTTTCTGGCAAGGTCAGGCGACCGAGGTAGCTGCTGTTGAAAAACGGTTCATAGAGACCGATCGTTTCGCCGAAGACAAAAATGCCGAAGAGCGCGCCGAGCACAAAGAACAGACCATCGACTTTCAGGGTTGCGGCGGCGACCAGGGAGGTTCCCGGGCAAAAGCCGCCGACGATAAATCCGATGCCCATAATGAAGCCCCCGAGTACCCCGGGCCAGATATAGGTCGGCGGAACCCACAGCAGGTTGTAGTCCAGCAGCCCCCCGGCACTGGCGGCGAAAATCAGCGTCATGGCGGTGATGATCGCGGTGAACATCACCTTCAGAACGGTGAGTTCCTGCAGATAAAACTGGGCCGCAAGTTTGCGAGAGTTGCCGAAACCCGATGATTCCAGGACCCAGCCAAAGGCAAAGCCGATGAGACCGTAGACGAAGAACGCCTGGGCCGTGCCCAGTGATTCGATCAGATTGAGGGGAAAGTTCGCCATGCGTTCCTCCTCAGTTCCAGGTTTTTCGGAAAGTGTAGGCAAGCAGGTAGGCGCCGGCGAACACCGCGATCATAAACAGCCAGCTGCCTGTCGATAACACAGCGCCTCCCGAGAGGGCCTGGCCAGAGGTGCAACCGCGCGCCAGACGCGCCCCGTAGCCCATGAGAGCCCCACCGATAAAAGCCAGCAGCCAGCGCATGGGCCTGCTGATCTGAGGGCCCTTGTTGGTTTCCAGTCGAACCCTTCCTGCATACAGGCCGGAAAAAAAACCGCCGATGATCGTGCCCAGAGTGAGATAGACGATCCAGTTTTTCAGTGGGTTGAGCTCCCCGCCGGCCATTTTTAACAGGTAGGGCACCTGGTCCACGTGTTCGGGCATCATGATGTCCTGAACCCAGACCAGCAGGCGGTTCATTCCGCCGGAGGCTCCCAGCCCGCTTCCGCTGAAGAAAAACGCCAGAAACAGTACCAGTCCCAGCATCAGACCCCCGAAGTAGGGGTTCCAGTAGTGACGACCGCTGCTGGGTTTTACGGGGAACTCATTGGCCATCAGGGGGCTCCTCCTTCAGAGGATTCGAGATCTTCCCAGCCCTCAAGCATCGCTTGTATCCCGGACAGGGGACGGGGGCCGGAGGTGGTTGTCAGGTAGATATGCATAATCAGGAAGGCGGCAAAAAGCCAGGCCATGAAGCTGTGCAGGGGCGCCAGAAACATCAGTCCCCCAAGCGAGGCGGACAGCTCAGGCCAGCGCTGCGCTCCCCAGATGAGAATGCCGGTCACAATCTGTGCCGGGAGCAGGGTGTTCAGCAGTCCAAAGTAGGTGATCTGCTGTAAGGGGTTGAGCTTGTGTTCCCTGTCTTTGGCAAAGGGGTGCGGCTCGCCGCGGAAAATGCCCTGAACGTAGTAGCGTGCCTGTACGAACATGCGTCCAAAGAGGTCGGAAGTGCCCGGCAGGTACTGTTTCACTTCGCCGCTCGCGAGGTGATAAAAGGCGGCGAGTGCGGCGTTGATCAGGAGGATCAACCCGAGCAGATTGTGCAGTTCGACCATGTAGGGGAAGCTCAGGTAGGAAAACAGATAGGGCTTGTGGATGGCCGCGCCGGTAATCAGCAGTCCGAGAATCGCCGTGGCCTGCAGCCAGTGCCAGAATCGTTCATAGACGCCGTAAATATACACCCGCTGATGAGGCGCCTTTGCGGGGCCACGGCGGCGAAACGCCAGATAACGGGCCAGCCCGTGCAGGAGCACGCCGGCGAGGGTGCCGCTGGCGATCAGCATGCCCAGGCGATCCGCCCAGGTGACCTGATCTGCGCCCAGCAGGTAAAAGCCCGTGCTATCCGGCGTGGCTCTGGCGATCAGCTCTCCATCCTGCGTTTCAAGGGTCAGGCTCTGTGATCCCAGGCCGACAAGCGGCATCGAGCTGTCGCCAAACTGCGTGCCCAGACTCAGGGTGGCCCGCGCCAGGGCGCCGGGCCAGTGGCAGTTGGCGCATTCCCGACGCGCGGCGTCGCGTACCACGCCATGGCGAACGGGTACGGCCAGGACAGCACTCTCGCGGACTTCCCTTGACCGGAAGCTCAGTGCAATGAGATTAAAAGGCGATAGCTTGCCCTCAAGGTCGAGCAGGAGCGGCGAGTAGCCGTGAATAAGCCCGCGGGAGTCCCGTCCCCGAAGCTCGCGTTGACCGGAGTCCAGGTCGATACGCTTCAGGGCCGGGCCCAGAAGTGTGGGTATGTGGCAGCTTTCGCAAGCCAGTCTGCTCATGTGTCGCGCGGCAAAGGGCAGCCACTCGTGGCCGGTAGCTTCCCGATGGCAGTCCCGGCATTGAAGCGTGTTGCGCATGCCGTGATCCGGACGTTGGAGATACTCGCGCAGCGATACATCGCGTGGATCCTGGCGCAGGTGCGGAGTCTGCGTGCCGGATGCGTCGATCTGATTCCCCGGTCGATTGTCTCCCTGGTGACAGTCCGTACAGACCATGCCCCGCGCCAGATGAATATCGAAGGGGTCGCTGCGCGCGGTCTTGTCGGTAACATTCATCGCGCTGCTGTTGATCCGCTGCCCGGCCAGGATTACCCCGGACAGTGTGCCAAGATCGGCAGGGAGCGCCCTCTCAGTGGGTGAAAAAGGCCGGGTACCGTCCAGGGCCAGCTCGCCATGACAACTGCTACAGGCATCGGGCTCGCGACCGCTTCTCAGTCCGTCGCCCGCGGCCATGCCGATGTCATCTACCCTAGCGACGCTGCCGTGACACTGCTTGCAGCTGAGGTCGCTCGCGCTGCTGAACCTGTCGTGGCCGAGTTGCGTGAGCAGGACATCGGCAAGGCTGAGATTCTCGGGGGCCTGCCGATGCGCGAGGGACAGCGATTCGACAATATGCTCACTGTCGTGGCATGCACCACAGCTGACTGTTTCTGAGGCGTCCTTGAGCTGCGAAACCGCAGCGCCTGTCGCATCGAGAAGCTGAAAGGCGGGGTGCTCGATAGCGCTCCCGGCATCGAGGGCCGGAAGCCATGCGAGCAGCAGCATCGCCAGGCCGCCTCTCATGGTGTGTTCCCGGTCGCCGGCGCTGCCACCGACTTTCGGGAACCCCAACGTAAGGGATCTCCCGGGTAGCCCAGAGCCTGCCAGTCGAGCCGGCCAGTGTCACTGTGGCAGTCGAGGCACTGCAGGGCGCGATCCTTCGGTGCCACCATGTGAGTTTGCGGCCAGAACATGGTGGTTTCTGTAAAGCCGAACTGGCCGCTGTAATCCAGCCCTGTGTGCTTTGATCCGCTGCGCAGCGCGCGGTCCCAGTCAAAGTGTGTCCAGTAACCTTCGGGACCGCTGGTTTCCGGCTGCAGCAGGTAATTGTTCAGCGCATCGTAGACCTGCGTCGCGTCGTGCACCTTAAAGGGCCAGATCTTCGCTTCCGGGTCCGTGATATCCCCAAGGGGGCGGTTGAGGGCTGTGACGGTGCCGGGGTCGATCGGATCGCCGAGAATGTAGCGGTCTGCGCCGCCGTTGAACCAGAAGTAGCGGGGGCGAATGCTTTGTTCGTAGCTGAAGCTGCCCTTGTGGCGCAGATAGTCGTGATCATCCTCACGATTGACGTCGCCGGCCTCGGACCAGTCCCAGTGCGTTTTAGTAGCCCGGCGTCGGGCGGTTTCGGGAATATGGCAGGTCTGGCAGGCAAGGGTGTCGCTGTGGCTGTTGAGCCGTGATTCCCTATGCGGCGCATTCGCATGGCAGTCTACGCAGGCAATCTGGTTGGCATTATCCAGGGACGCCGAAATAGAGCGTCCGGCGATCTGGTGGTTCCGGGTCCGGTGGCAGTCGGTGCAGATGAAGTCGTAACGTCCCATGTGCACATCAATGTTTTCACTCGGATAGAACAGGGAGGAGTCGAGGTCGCCGTGCTTCACGGCGTCGCCACCGCCGCCATTGAAGTGGCAACTGCCACAATTGTCCCGATCCGATTTACCGACACTCATGGCGACTTCGCGAAGATCGACCCCCGCAACTGGCAGCCCTGCCGTGCCTTTCACATAGGTTTTGGAGCCGTCGTGGCACACCAGGCAATCCAGGTTTTCGGTGGCATTGAAGTCGTAGCTCGCATCAGTCCAGCCATAGCCTGCGTGGCAGGCGGTGCAGCTCGACCAGTTTCCCCGGATACCGATGCAGAAGTTGTTGATGACATTTTTCTTGCCGCCGGCAACGGGCTCCGCGCGCCCCGGCACAGCCACCGGTTCCCGCTCCCAGGTCCAGTGGGCGGAGTGCCGCAGCTCCTGGTCAGCGTCCTCATGGCACTCAAGGCAGCGCGCCGTAACCGCCTGAGGGGTGTTGAACTCCTGATCCAGGAGGGCGCTGTGGTCGATATCCGGCAGGCGGTTCGGGACAGACTCCCAGGGAGTGTCTGCGGGGCCGGAGGATGGAGGAAACAGCCACAGCAGCGGCAGCAGCAGCACCAGAACGATCCCGGCCCATATCCAGAGCCAGCGCAGCGAGTGGGCGGCCATGATTCAGTGTCTCGATAGATAATAATAGATCCTAACGCTAACAGTCCCGGCGCTGAAGGTATTGATTTAAGTCAGGAAGTTCCCCGATGCCGGCCCGTGCGGCAATTCCTCACCGGTGCCGGGCGGGCCGCCTCTGCGCGCTTTGTGTCACTATCCGGGTTTTGATGCTGTGATCGTGAGCAGCCCCTGGCTCAGCGGAGAGCTTCGATGAATGTAGCGGTGATTACTTGCGATAGGGCGCTTCGCAGCCAGGCGAAGGTCGAAGCGACACATCGTGCCTGAGCAACCTCGCGAAGCAGGCCTGTTTTCCGGATTGTTTTCTCACCCCGGTTTACTCCTGGCCGGCGCGGCGGCCTTCTCTATGTCGACGCTGTTCAGCGCTTTGAATCCGGTCCTGCTGACCCGGCTTCTGGAGGAAACCGTGTGGGGAGAGAGTCTGGCGGGGCTTGTGGTGGCCACGCCGTTCCTGGGTATTGCCGTATCATCCCTGCTGTATTTTTTTCGTCCTCCCCGATCATCCCTCCGGCGTCTCGGGCTGATTTTCGGCGCGCTGTTCATCTCCTGTGAATTGCTCAGTGCGTGGATGTTTACTCAGGTTTATGCGCTTCTGGTACTGCAGTTTGGCGCGGGATTTTGCGTGGGGGTGCTGATGGCAGCCAGCTCAAGACTGGTTGCAGTCAGCGCAGCACCCGATGCGAGTTTTGGTTTCATCGACATGTCGGCTGTGGCCCTGATGTCGCTGATGGTGGCCGGAGCGGCCTGGGCGGTAAGCATTTGGGGTGTGCGTGGCGGGTATCTCTTTGCCGCGTTGCTGGCGCTTTGCTACGCCTTGCTTATTGTGGCTTATCGCGAATCCCGAACGCTGCTTGCGCATCATGACAAGCCTCTGGGGGCGTTGCCTATCGGCAGGCGTCCTCTGGCGGTGATCCTGATGGGAATACTTTTTGTCAGCTGCAGCGGGCTGGGTTTTGCCTTTGTTTTCAGTTTCGCGGCACGCCTGGGTATGGGCTACGAGGACGCCGGTGCGCGGATTGGTCTGCTGTTGCTGCTATCGGCGCTGGCCTGTCAATTGGGCGGCTGGTGCAGCGAACGGTTTGGTCCCCGCTATCCGCTGCTCCTTGCGTTTGCGGCCTGTGCCGGGGGCTGGTGGATGGTGGTGCATGCGGCAAGTCCCGGTCTGTTTTTAGCTGCGCTGATCCCGGCGGTTTTTGCCCTGCAGTTTAATTTTCCGATCCTGCTGGCCCTCTCGGGCTCGCTGGATATGCACGGGCGCTGGGCCGGTATCGCGGCGCCGCTGATCAGCAGCGGCTTTGCCTGGGCTGCGATCATCTCGGGGCAGTTGGTTGAACATTTTGGCCTGGAGATACTGGCGCCGGCGACCGTCCTGGGGATGATAATCTGCGCGCTTCTTTTATGGCCGGCGACAGACGTCGCGGGCTCCCGTGTTACTGACCGGTCCGGGCTTTCTCCAGAAGTCGGGCAATAGCCGCGAGGCGGTGATCCTGCCAACGCTCGCCGACGAGCGAGATACCCACAGGCAGGCCCGCGACTTTTGCCAGAGGCAGCGTGATATGCGGATTGCCGGCAACCGCCGCCTGACCGGCCATACCGGGACCGAAGAAGGCGTCGCCATTTACCCAGTCGATCATCCATGCTGGGCCATCGGTGATACCGATAAGTGCATCGAGCTGCTTGTCCTTGAACAAGCGGTCCAGACCATCCTCGCGCATTGCCTTCTGGGTCGCCGCTCGCTTGCGCCGGTAGTCCTGTTCGCTATCCGCGAGCGCCTCGGCTTTGAGGAAAATCGACTGATCAAAGTGCTTGAGTTCCTGCGCGGCATGGGCCGCGTTAAACTCGATCAATCCCGCCAGGGTGAGATGCCTGTATTCATTGGGTAGCGCCGCGAGGTAGGCATTGAGATCGCGACGAAACTCGTAAAGTAAAACGTCGTAGGAGTCATTGCCGTAATCTTCGTAGGGTTCGATGTTTAAACCGGGCAGGAGAATCGCGCCACGCGCTTTGAGCGTGTTCAGAACGTCTTCCAGCTCGGCGTCACGCCGAGGATCGTAGCCCTGCGTCCGCGCAAAAACACCGATGCGCAGGCCCTCGAGGCTGCCCACAGCATCCAGAGAGAGTAAGCCGGAGCGTATCGTTTTAATGTCTCTGGCTGTGTCACTGCTCATCACAGCCAGGGTGCGTGCTGCCAGACTGACGCTGTTGGCAATTGGTCCCGCGGTATCCTGGGTGCTTGCGAGGGGGACGATGCCGGCGCCATCGACGAGTCCCTGAGTGGGTTTAAAGCCAACGACACCGTTGATGGAAGCGGGGCAGACGATAGAGCCGGAGGTCTCGGTACCAATGGCGACGTTGACGTAGCCCAGAGCCACGGCGACCGCTGAACCGGAGCTGGAGCCACAGGGGGTGCGCGCCGGATCGTGCGCATTGCGCGTTTGTCCGCCGACTCCGCTCCAGCCGGAGCTTGAGAACTCCGAGCGAAAATTTGCCCACTCGCTGAGGTTGGCCTTACCGAGAATGACCGCGCCCGCGTGGCGCAGCTGGGCGACCAGGGGGGCATCGCGGCCGGTGATATTGCCGGCCAGCGCCAGCGATCCGGCGGTCGTCGGGAGGCCCAGGGATTCAATGTTGTCCTTCAGAAGAATAGGTTCTCCATGCAGTATCCCGGGTGCTTTTCGCTGCCGGTCCAGGGATCGGGCGGCCTCGCTGGCCTGCGGGTCGAGAGCGATGACGGCACGATAGTCTTTATCGCGTTTCTCTATGTCTGCGATCGCCGCTTCGATTCGCTTTTCTGCGGGGCCGGGCGAGGGGGCAGCGCTCATAGGCGCCGCGCCGAAGACAAGCCAGGCGGCGCCGATAAGCTGCGCAAGCGGGCAGGCAATGGATCTTGGGAGCATGCGGTGTACCTCCGGGGTAGTGGATGATTGATACGCAGGGTGATGATCGGGAGTCGGGTGTTTGTCGCGCGAAACATTGTCCTTGAAGTCAGGCTTAAAGAGGCAGGGGAATGAATACGGAGGTGGCGGTGTGAACCGCTTTGGTGACCCGGCGGTCGCCGGCGTCACCGGCCACCCTGGCCATCATGTCCTGCAGCGCAATCAGTTTTCCAAACAGCCGCTCGAAGCTCAGGTTGTCGACGACCCCCTGATATTCACTGCTGACCAGAAATGGCGAACCGTCAGCCTGACGGTTGTTTTTCAGTCGCCAGAGCAGTATCTCTATATTTCTCGCGCTGGTTTCCAGTGTTGCGCTGTCAAGAGAGTCGAACATGAAGGATTCGCTGTTGTAGCCGTAGGCTCGCCGCAGCATGCCTCCCAGACCCACCACCAGAGCGAAAACCCGGTCGCCTTTGAAACCCTCATCGAAGACAAGTTCCAGCGCCGCGATCTCCTGCAGGTTTGACAGTTCGCGAAACGCCAGCGGGCCGGGGTTATCGCTCAGTTGCTGTAAACGCCGTTCAATAGTATCGACAGCACCGCGACGCAGCTGGTCGGGGTTGCGTCCGTAGAGCTTGATCATGAGTTCACGGACCAGCGCCCGGGTCTCGCTAATAAACTCGTCGGTGACAAGGTCAATATCGGACTTGGCGAGGTTTTTGATTTCGTAGCCGCCGCAGCCCGTGACGGCTGCGCCGGCGAGCATCCAGAGGAGGTGTCGGCGGCGCAGTGAAACCACAGGCCGCGTTATGCGGTCTTGCGGATTTGTGTCGCCATCTGCTCAAGCGCCCGAAAAGCGGCGGTGGGATCGTCACGCTTGAGCTGGAGAAGACCCATTTCCGGCCCGCTGCCTACAGCGATCTCCGGTTCTCCGGATTCAAAGCCTGCGATAATGACGTCGGCGCACTCTCCAACATCCATGCCGCCGGCGATATCGTCATCGGTGGTTCCCGTGGGTGTCCCGTCGGCCCCAAGAGCGTTTTTGGAGACGTTGGTGCGGATGAATCCGGGGGTGATGGTAGTGACCTGCAGGCCATCCGCAGCCACTTCGGTGCGCAATGCGTCGAAGAAACCCATGACCGCATGCTTGGCGGCGCAGTAGCCGGTCCTCAGGGGGGCGCCCACCTTGCCGGCGACACTGCTGGTGACTGCCAGATGGCCCTCGCCGCGAGCAAGCATGGCGGGGAGCACGGCCTGGGTCAGTGCGATCTGGCCCAGCACATTGATCTCCAGCATCTGGCGATACACGGAAAAGTCTGTATCGACACAAAAGGAGCGCTGTGAGACCCCGGCGTTATTGAGTAGCAAATCGATCTGACTATACTGCGCCAGTACCTGCCGGGCCGCCGGCTCCATCGCTGCGTAATCGACGATATCAAAGGGCAGTACCAGCACATCTCGCGCACCGGCTTCGCGACATGCGGTTGCCACGCGTTGAAGTTCCGCCTTGTTACGCGCAGACAGCACAAGGATGCTGCCCCGGGCCGCCATG
>CAZGGN010000109.1:4880-9949 GCA_964525195.1 uncultured Congregibacter sp. | reverse complement strand
GGTCCACGCCCCATAATGAACGCTCAGCGATTGCCTTCAACCGAGGTGATTACGCCATTAAACAGAATGGTTTGTGACTCCAGTTCTACCAGGGCAAAACTAAACGGTCGATCAACGATGATGCTGCGTCGCGGAAACCTCGGCCCGACGCTGGTAGCCCTTACGCCGCCAATCAGCGTTACGGCTGCAGCGCGCACGCCATTTTCATCAAGCTCAATACGGGTATCTTGCTTGATGAGTGATACCGCCGACTTCTGATCGGAAAGCAGAGAAAAGTCAGCGCTCGGGCGAAATAGCGGGTCAAGACCCAGCGCCACCGCAATAGCTGAGTCGCCCCGCATCTCCACGGCGTCACTGAAGGCGAATACGGGCATTTCTATCGAAAGTTGATGCAGCGGCTCCCTCATGTTCAAAGCGGTGCTCACAACATCCGCTATCCTGGGCACCGACTCTTCGATCAGCCACAGACCGGTATCGCTCAGGTTCTCGGGTGCCAGATGGACAACGAATGCGTATTTTCCCCCTTTAAATGGCAACTTGAAGGCAACACTACCGTCGCTGAGGTCGGCAACGGCTGCCACGTAGTCGACGGTTCTGATGCTTTGTGCAGCGATGGAGTTACCGTTGATATCATTAAAATGATAATTGCTTCGGGGGCCTGTTCTACGCATAGCGGTCGCCCAGTTGCCTTCAAATACTGCAGCATTGAGTATTGCCCAGTCCAAAGTCTCGAGGGTTTTAGCATCGATGATGCTGGGAATGAGCCCCCGGGTTTGTTCTTCCGCCCAGTGATTGATTGCCCTGACGGTGTCGGACGAACGGAAGTCCATCGCCTCATGCTCTGCGCCATACAGTCTGGCGCTCCTGGCGAGAAAATCCTCGAGAAAATGAAAAGCAGAGCCGCCGGGCGAGCCGGAATCTGACCACAGTGAGTGAGCCAGACGAAATGCGGCGGTGGCGTTATCGTCCGCAAAGGAGCTTGATAGACTCTCAAGCAGCGCGGGCGCGAGTTCATCACTCGGCTCTTTTCCTGCAGTTGTCAGAATGACATCAAGGGCCCGTCTGGTTTCACCGTCGGCGCCGCCAGACAGAACACTAAGCGCGTAGTAGAGTGAAACAGCGGAGGTCATCGCGTTGCCCAGCCCCTGTTCGTTGAGCCGCGCCAGTAAAAGGTCGCCCGCGATAGCGTTGATGGTTGTTTGCTCCTGCAACGCGAGTGATGCGGGCCCCTGTTCGTAGGCTCGGGCTGCGCCGCCCTGTAGCAGGCACAGTATCAGAGCAACAGGAAACAGAAGATTTTTCATTGGGGATTACTCCGGACTATGAGGAAACGTGCGAAGAGCGCCCGACACAAGGCGTCGGGCGCTTCCGGGCTCTATCCTAGAAGTTGTAGAGATACTGTGTGACCGAGCCCGTGACCACGCCGGCTTCTCCGCCTGCACCAACGCCACCGCTCAATGTGAAGCCGGAGGGCACAATGGAATCCGTCTCGAAATCGACAGCAACGCCGCCGCCGTACACTGCCTTCCCGGAATAGCTGACGCTTACGCCGGGCTCGCGCGCCCAATGAGTGGTAGGCATTGACCCGTAGTTCAGTCCGACTGATAAATCAGCCCCGGCAGAGATGCCAAAGCCGGTCGAGATTCCTCCCGACACATAGAAACGGCCTTCGGGGTTACTACGCAGCTCGATACGGTAGCCCAGGCCTCCCTCCACACCGACGCCCGCACCGGCATTTCCACCGCCAGAGATGGACAAGTTGACTGCGTCGCCACGGTCCGAGGAAGTGTTCGAGCTTGTTGTGCTGGCAAGCGAGCGTGTGGCGCTTTTCGCCGAGCCGTCGCCACCAAATGTCCCCAGAACATCATGCGCAAATTTGGCGAGCTGATCAGGTGAGGCATTGCAGCTTTTGAGCACGGCGTTTACGCCGTTTTTAGATTTTTCATTGAGCGCTTCAAAAAGTTGCGCCTGATTCTGTGGTCGCTTGAGGCAGGTTCGCAGGTTTGCCAACGGGTTGTTGTCACCGATCTGTTTGAGTCGATCAACCACTGTTGCAGCAACGTCCTTGAGATCATTGTCGGACACTCGCAGAACGCAGGTGCCTTGCCCGGGTACCCCGGTAGGCTTGTATTTAAGGTTTCCGTTACACCATCTTGCCGGATTGACGTTCCAGCAGCTTGACTGTCCCAGGTTTCCACAGGTTTCCTTTTCGCGAGTTACGCAGGTTCCTTTCCCGGGGACTCCGGTAGGCTTGTATCTCAGGTCACCTTCACACCATTTTGCCGGGTTCACGTTCCAGCAACTGCTTTGCCCGAGGCCCCCGCAGGTTTTCTTGGGTTTGCTGGGTTTTTCCTTTCGCTTTACGCAGGTGCCCTTGCCCGGCACACCCGTTGGCTTGTACTGCAAGTCACCGTTGCACCATTTTGCCGGGTTCACGTTCCAGCAACTTGACTGATTAAGCCCGCCGCAGTCTTTGGCTTGCGCTGCGCCTGATCCGAGCATCATGTAGGCGCTCGCTAGCACCAGCAACGCAGTGATCTTTCGGGTTCCTGATAACATGTCATGTCTCCGCTTTCCGTAATTTTTGAGTGCTGCCTTGTCACATACAGCGTGGTTGCGCAGCGGCCAGTCACAGGGATGAACCAGCACCGAGGCCCTTCACCACCATGAATCCAGTCTAGACATGGGCTCCGAAGGCGGTAATAGGGTGCTCACCCCATTTTTCCATTTTCCACTCGCACTCAACCACGTGGGTCAGATACCACCCGCGGGGACACTGGAAGAATCAACGACGGTTTAATGTACCACTGTCAGCACAGGGTTCTACTGGCAGGGTATAGGGCAGATAAAGGTCCTACCGGGGGTTTGCTTTCTTGCTTAGCGAGTCGATTGGACCTGCAGGCCTTTCAAGGTTTCCATCTTTTGACCCGTAAATCCTGTTCGCGACGTTGGGCATGCCATTCCTATCCGATCGATGACGCCCTGGTCCTCGATACATGCGATGACCCTGAGGGAAATCCGCGTTCTGACAGGCAGCTGGCCTGGCTACGGAAATACAACGAAGAACGAGCGCACGATGCCCTGGGGGACCTCAGTCCCAGTAAGTATCTGGCTGCGAATCAGGGTGCCGGAAACTCTAATCATGCATGTAGCTAACCAGGAGATACTTAATTAATCGGGGTATTTATGGGGGAACGCCATACAAAGGTGACCTTTCTCTCGGCGAAATCGCGCGAGTGGTACCGGAGGCCGGACTCGAACCGGCACGCTTTTAAGGGCGGGGGATTTTGAATCCCCTGTGTCTACCAATTTCACCACTCCGGCACAGAGAGGTTGCGACCACCATGGCCGCGGCGCGCGAGTATAACAGCGCCAAATCACCAATCACCAGACATCCCCACAATCTTTCTCTGCGGGGGGCTTGCAGACGCTGTAAGCGCGCTTCATGTTTAGGTAAACTCCGCCCGCGCAGTGCCGCACCGGCGCTGCTCCTGAGTATCCGCCCATGCACCCCCGAGAGGGTGCCGACAGAGAGAAAAGACAACCATGACCATGAAGTTGATCAAAAAAACCGCCGATTACAGCATTTTTCAGCGTGGTGACGAGCGCTATGCCGTCAAGGATGCTGCAAAGAAGCCGGTAAATGGTGACGAAAAAGTAGCAATCCTGCTTGAGGAAGGCCTGATCAAGGTTGCTGCACCCAGCGCGCCGGCCGAGCCGGAGCCCGCGGAGGCGTCCGCGGAAGAGTCATCCGCAGAAGAGCCTGCCGAGGAAGCTGCTGTGGCTGACGAGGGGGAAGATACTGCCGAGTAAGCATAGTGGTTGAGGCTGGTGCAGCGTCTGCTGCACCAGACTTCCATGCGCCGTTCTGACTTTTCCTACGACCTGCCCGAGGAGCTGATTGCTCAGGAGCCCCTTGCGGAGCGTTCTGCCAGCCGCCTGCTTTGCGTGGCGCCCCAGGGCAGTCCCGCCCATCGACAGTTTCGGGATCTCCCCGAGCTTCTTCGACCCGACGATCTTCTTGTCTTCAACGACACGCGGGTTTTACCTGCCCGTCTGTTTGGGGTGAAAGAAACCGGCGGGCGTGTCGAAATTCTCATCGAGCGGCTCACGGGAGAAACCACTGCGCTGGCGCATGTCCGGGCGAGTAAAAGCCCCAAGCCCGGTTCACTGGTTTTTCTGGCGGCGACATCTGATGCGCCGGCGAGCAGTACAAAGGTCACGGTGACCGGCCGCGAGGGGGAGTTCTTTGCACTGCAGAGCGATGAGCCGCTGGGCCCATTGCTCGCGCGCATCGGGCACATGCCACTCCCTCCATATATAGACCGGGCGGACGAGAAAGCCGACAGGGAGCGGTACCAGACCGTGTATGCGCGCCGTGATGGCGCGGTAGCTGCTCCGACCGCAGGGCTGCATTTCGATCAGCGCCTCCTGGAGCAAATTGATCGCCTGGGCGTGCGCCGGGCGCAGGTCACGCTGCACGTGGGTGCGGGGACCTTTCAGCCGGTACGCGCGGATGACATCCGCGACCACCAGATGCACGCGGAGTATCTCGAGGTCAGCGAGGAGGTCTGCCACGCGGTGGCCGAAACCCGGCAGCGCGGCGGTCGCGTAGTCGCGGTGGGAACCACGGCGGTTCGCAGCCTTGAAACCGCCGCCGCCGACGGCCAGATCAAGCCCTATGTGGGCGATACCGAGCTGTTTTTGTATCCCGGGTGTCGTTTTCACTGTGTGGACGCGATGATTACCAATTTTCACCTGCCCGAGTCGACGCTGCTGATGCTGGTCAGTGCGTTTACCGGTCGCGAGCAGATTCTGCAGGCCTACCGGGAAGCCGTGGCGCAGCGTTATCGCTTTTTCAGCTACGGCGATGCGATGTTCCTGACCCCCTGCCTTGAGGCCCGATCCTGATGCGTTTCGAAAAACTGGCCAGTGACGGGGCTGCACGACGGGCGCGGCTGCATTTCTCGCGGGGGATTGTCGACACGCCGGCTTTCATGCCCGTGGGGACCTACGGCACGGTGAAGGGCGTTCTGCCCCGCGATATCAAAGAGCTTGGAGCCCAGATC
>CAZGGN010000109.1:3363-4767 GCA_964525195.1 uncultured Congregibacter sp. | reverse complement strand
GACGGATTCCGGTGGTTTTCAGGTGTTCAGCCTGGGCGCCATGCGCAAGATCACCGAAGCAGGTGTCGCGTTTCAGTCGCCGGTGGATGGCTCCAAGGTATTCCTCGATCCGGAAACCTCCATGGCTATTCAGCGTAAGCTCGGCAGCGACATCGTGATGATATTTGACGAGTGCACGCCTTACCCGGCGACGCGCGATGAGGCCGAGCGTTCCATGGAGCTCTCGCTGCGCTGGGCGGCGCGCAGTCGCGTGGCACACGGCGATAGCTCCTCGGCGCTGTTCGGCATCATCCAGGGTGGGATGTACGACGATCTTCGCGCCCGGTCCCTGGAGGGGCTGGTCGACATCGGCTTTGATGGCTACGCGATTGGCGGCCTGTCCGTGGGCGAGCCCAAAGAGGAAATGTTTGCGGTCCTCGAGGGACTGAAGGGACTGATGCCCGAGGATCATCCGCGCTATCTCATGGGCGTTGGAACGCCCGCTGATCTTCTTGAGGGTGTCCTGCGCGGCGTGGACATGTTCGACTGTGTGATGCCCACCCGCAACGCGCGCAACGGTCATTTGTTTACCTCTCGAGGGGTGATCAAAATCCGCAACGCCAGGCACCGCCACAGCACGGAACCGCTGGATGAAAACTGCAGCTGTTACACCTGCAGCAACTTCAGTCGCGCCTATCTGCATCATCTGGACAAGTGCAATGAGATGCTCGGGGCCCAGCTCAACACCTTGCACAATCTCCATTATTATCAGGATCACATGCGCGGTATTCGCACTGCGATAGAGGCTGGGACCTTGAGCAGCTTCGCGCGCGACTTTTATGCCGCACAGGAAAGCCCGAGCGGTACTTAGTGCTGCGCTGCCGTCGCTACGTTCCGGATATCAGGATTTAGGGAAACGCTATGTTGTACGAATTGGGTGATGATCGTCCGAGACTTGAGGGAGAGGGGCACTTTGTCGCGCCCAATGCGGCTGTGATCGGTCGCGTTACCTTGCGGGAGAACGCCAGCGTGTGGTTTTCCTGCGTACTGCGAGGCGACGTGGAGTCCATCGAAATCGGCCCCGGCAGCAATATTCAGGATGGCACGGTGATACACGCTGATCCGGGCTTTCCCGCCAAAATCGGCGCGAACGTGACCGTAGGACACAATGCCATGCTGCATGGCTGCACGATTGGTGAGGGGAGTCTCATCGGGATCAATGCGGTGGTGCTCAATGGCGCAGTGATTGGTAAGGGGTGTCTGATAGGCGCGAATGCCCTGGTCACCGAGGGTATGCAGATCCCGGACGGGTCCCTGGTCCTTGGTTCTCCCGCAGCGGTGCGCAAAACCCTGTCCGCGGAGCAGCAGCAGGCGCTGGCACTCAATGCCGAGCATTACGTTGCGAATGCGGCACGCTTTGCCCGG
>CAZGGN010000109.1:2467-3353 GCA_964525195.1 uncultured Congregibacter sp. | reverse complement strand
ACGAGACCACCTACGAGGACGGGCCCATCGTCTCGTTCCACCATGCCGACCACGTCGACCTCTTCGGCCAGCAGTGCGTGGACTGCCACCGCGGCAACTCGTGCGTCCGCTGCCACGACACCGCCGCAAGGTTCTCACGCTTTGCCCGGGAACTCGAGGTCCGGTCATGAGCGCTGCAAACGATGGGGGAAAGCTGTCGTCTGCGCAGCCCGCGCCGGAGGCGGAGCCGGCATCGCCGTGTATCTCGATCTGTGCCCTGGATGAACAGGATATCTGTATGGGCTGCTATCGCAGCGCCGCTGAGATAACCGACTGGTTTATGGCCGAGCCTGCTGAAAAACGCCGGATTCTGGAGCGCGCGGCGGCTCGGCGGCTGGAAGATAACCCCATTCGCCTGCTTTAAGAGGCTTTTAAGTGCCGGTCTTTTGAGCTTCGGAGGCTCCCCGGGTTTCAAGGCGGCCGGGTCTACCTGCGCTAGTCCCTGGGTCTTCCCCGCACCGCTCGGATCACATTGCCCTCAAGCTCCAGGATCTCGAAGCAGTAGGCGCCGATCCACAGGCCCGCATTACCGTCGGGGAATGACTCGAGGTTTTCGAGAATCAGACCGGACAGCGTTTTGGGTCCGTCTGTAGGAAGTTCCCACTTGAGTGCCTTGTTGACATCCCGGACGCTCACACCGCCATCGAAGACAAAACTGCCGTCGCGCTGCGGATAGATTTCGTCGCTGTTGTCGTTCAGGTTGGAGGTGAACTCGCCGACGATTTCCTCGAGGATATCGGCTACGGCAACCAGCCCGATCACGTCGCCGTACTCGTCCACAACAATGGCCAGGCGACATTTCTTCTGCTGGAAGTTACGCAACTGCGTATGCAGGGGCGTGCTTTCG
>CAZGGN010000109.1:0-2452 GCA_964525195.1 uncultured Congregibacter sp. | reverse complement strand
ATCCATCAGGGAGCTGCGCGAGAGGCCGTCGCGGCTGATGATGTGGCTGGCGTTGCGCAGATGCAGCACGCCTTCGATATTGTTGATGTCTTCGCGCCAGACCGGTAGCAGCGTATGGCTGCTGCGGTTGATCTGCTCCAGAATGACCTCGTCGCTATCGTCCAGGTTAATGCCGTAAAACTCATTGCGCGGGACCATGATGTCGTCAACGGTCACGCCTTCCAGGTCAAGGATATTGACCAGCATACCCCGGTGGCGCTGGGGGATCATGGCGCCAGGATCAGATACGATCGTTCGCAGTTCTTCTTTGGAAACCCGCTCATCGCCGATTTCGTTCATGTTGACGCCCAGCAGGCGCAGCAGTCCGTTGGTTATCCAGTTCACCGTTGCTACCAGCGGCATCATCACGCGCATGAGCGGCAGCAGGACGTAGCTGGCGGGAAACGCGACGCCTTCCGGATGCAGGGCGGCGATGGTTTTCGGCGTAACCTCGGCAAAGATAAGAATCACCAGAGTCAGTAAAAAAGTGGCGACCACAATACCGGCATCGCCATAGAGCCTGATGGCAATCACCGTGGCTATTGCCGAGGCGGCAATGTTGACCAGATTGTTGCCGATAAGGATCAGTCCGATCAGCCTGTCGGGGCGCTCAAGTAGTTTGCTGGCGCGCACCGCACCCTTGTGGTGCTGCTTGCGCAGATGTTTCAGTCGGTAGCGGTTCAGCGACATCATGCCGGTCTCGGAACTCGAGAAGAAACCGGACATCAGTATCAGTGCTGCCATAACTGCAAAAAGCAGTCCAAGGGGTGCGTCGTTCAACTCAGCCTCGCTCCAGTACCAGTTCTAGCACCAGCTTGGATCCCAAAAAGGCAAGCATAAGCAGGGTAAAACCACTGACTGTGAGGCGCACGGCGGTCTGGCTGCGCCAGCCCAGTCGGTAGTGTCCCCAGAGGAGTACCGAAAAGAGCAGCCAGGCGATGATGCTCAATACCGTCTTGTGGACCAGATGCTGAGCGAAAATATTTTCCATGAAGATGACGCCGGTGCCGATGGACAGCGTGAGCGCGGCAAGTCCTACCCAGATCAGCTCAAAGAGCATGCTCTCCATCAACTGCAGCGGCGGCAGCACACCCAGTAGTCCGCCCATCTGGCGCCGCTTGAGCTGTGCGTCCTGAGCGGCGAGCAGGGCCGCCTGAATTGCCGCCAGCGTGAGAATCGAGTAGGCCACCACGGAGCTGCCAATATGAAATACAACCCCGAGAGGCAGTCCCTGCTCGCGGGCGGCAGTGTCAGGCCCCAGCGTCGCAATCAGCACCGCAACCGCCGAGAGCGGAAACAGGATGATCAACAGATTTTGCAGTGGTCGGCGCAGCAGGGCGGCAAGGCAGGCGCCATTGATTACCAGGAAGATGAGGGAAAGTATGCGGACAAAGCCGAAATCAAGTCCGCTGGGAGTGAAATTATTGTGCCAGGTCAGCCCCGCATGGCAGCCCATGGCAAACAGTGCAATGACGACAACACTGCGACTCAGGCTGCCGCGGTTCTGCAGGGCGCTTACAAGTTGCAGCCCCGCGGCGGCAATGTAAAGCAGGGCGGCAATGACAGCGAGAAAAGCGATCGACATGAATTTGGGGGCCGGCTCCGCGGCGCGTATACTTGCGCACCCTTGTACCGACTTGTTACCGCGTAATCAATAGCGCGCCGTCAAAGCGGACGCGTAGCCAGAGGACGTAGCACCCCATGTTTCAGAATCTTTCAGAGCGTTTAACCAAGAGCCTCCGGGCTGTCACCGGCAAGGCACGCCTCACTGAGGACAATATTCAGGGGACGCTGCGCGAAGTTCGAATGGCCCTGCTGGAAGCTGATGTGGCCCTGCCCGTGGTCACGCAGTTTGTGGAATCCGTGAAACAGCGCGCTCTGGGGCAGGAGGTGATGAGCAGTCTGAGCCCCGGACAGGCCTTTCTGAAAATTGTCCAGGCAGAGCTTGAGTCCGTGATGGGGGCAGCCAATGAGGGGCTGGATCTGTCGACGCGGCCGCCCGCGGTGGTCCTTCTCGCTGGCTTGCAGGGAGCGGGTAAAACGACCTCCGCCGCCAAGCTCGCCAAGTTGCTCAAAGAGCGAGACAAGAAGAAAGTGACCGTGGTGAGCGCCGACGTGTATCGCCCCGCGGCGATCAAGCAACTGGAAACTCTGGCCGCTGAGGTCGGCGTGGACTTTTTTCCAAGCTCGGCAGATCAGAAACCCGTAGATATTGCGCTGGCCGCGCTGGAGCACGCGCGTATCCAGTTCAGCGACGTGCTGATCGTGGACACCGCGGGGCGTCTGGCGGTAGATCAGGCCATGATGGAGGAGATTGCCGCGCTGGAGAAGGCGGTCAATCCCATCGAGACCCTGTTTGTGGTCGATGCGATGACCGGCCAGGACGCGGCCAATACGGCCAAAGCCTTTGGTG
>CAZGGN010000108.1:0-9979 GCA_964525195.1 uncultured Congregibacter sp. | reverse complement strand
ATCATGCTCACGCAGATCACTATCAGCCAGTTCACCGTCGTTGACAGCCTTGAGGTGGACTTTCGCAGCGGACTGACCGTCATTACCGGCGAAACCGGCGCGGGAAAATCCATCATGCTCGACGCCCTTGGGCTGTGCCTGGGTGACCGGGCCGACCCCAGCGCCATCCGCCCGGGAAGTGAGCGCGCGGAGATCAGCGCACGCTTCGACCTTGGCGAGTTGCCGGCGGCACAAAACTGGCTGAGCGAGCATGACATGGACGCCGATGGCGAGTGCCTCTTTCGCCGGGTGATCACCCGCGAGGGGCGCTCCCGCGCCTATATCAACGGTCGACCCGCCACCCTTCAGGATTGTGCTGCGCTCGGCGAAATCCTCGTCGATATCCACGGCCAACACGCCCATCAATCGCTGCTTCGACGAGCCCAGCAGCGGATACTGCTGGATGACTATGCGGGGCAGAGCAAAAACACTCGCGACATCTCGCTGATTGCCCGGGAGTGGGTCGAACTGCGCGATCGACTGACGGCGCTGCGCAGCAGCCAGCAGGAGCAGGCTGATCGGGAGCAATTACTGCGCTATCAGGTCGGCGAGCTGGACGATCTCGCTCTGGGCGTCGATGAACTGCAGCAACTGGAAGACGAGCAGCGCATGCTCGAAAACGCGGACAGTATTCAGCAACAGGCGGATACGGCAATCGAGCTGTGCGACCGCCATGAATCCGGAGTTCGCGCTGCGCTGAACGCCCTTGACCCTTCCCTGCACCAGGGGAAAGCCATCGACAATATCCGCCAGATGCTGGACTCGGCGGCAATTCAGCTGGATGAAGCGCGTAGTGAATTGCAGCAGTATCTGGCCGGTTGCGAGAGCAACCCACAGCGCCTTAGGGAAGTTCAGTCACGGCTGGAAGCCATTTACGCGCTGGCACGCAAACACCGGGTGATGCCGGAGGGTCTGGCAGAGCACCACACGCTGTTGGCGGAGGAACTTGCCACACTCGATTCCAGCGACGAAACACTCGAAGCCCTCGAGACACAACTCGCAGCGCAGCTTGATGCCTATACGAAGGCGGCACAAACGCTGACCGCAGCGCGGAAAAAGGCCGCGAAAAGCCTGGAGCGCGAGGTCGCGAAACTGCTGGAAAAACTGGCCATGGGCAACTGCCGCTTCAAAGTCGCCCTGAGCCCGCGGGCGAGCAGCGACCCGCACCCCCTGGGCGCGGAAGATATCGAACTCCTGATCAGCACCAATCCCGGCGCAGACCCCCAGCCCCTGGGGCGAGTTGCCTCGGGAGGCGAACTTTCTCGCATCAGCCTCGCGATTCAGGTCGTGACTGCCGGCAATACCACGGTACCCAGCATGGTTTTTGATGAAGTCGATGTCGGTATTGGCGGCGCCGTGGCCGAGGTCGTGGGCCGACTGCTGGCAGACATGGGCAGGGAATCACAGGTGCTCTGCGTCACCCACCTCCCGCAGGTGGCGGCCCAGGGTCACCATCATCTGCTGGTGGAAAAAAGCGGCAAAGCTAAAGCGCTCTCTTCACGGCTCCGGGAACTCGACGAGAACCAACGGGTAGAAGAAATTGCACGGATGCTTGGGGGTCTGAAAATGACCGAGAGCACGCTCAATCACGCGCGAGAAATGCTGACTTCGTCAGCCGCCTAGCGGGTCGAGGCCCGCGCATTGCGCCTTTGCAGGCGCGCGCGTTAGCCCTGATCGGCCTTTTGCACGTAAAGCACGAGCGAATGGTCCACCAGCTCGTAGCCGTGCTCCTCGGCTATTTTGTGCTGCCGCTCTTCGATAACCGGATCGGTAAACTCGATCACCTTGCCGGTGTCGGTACATACCATGTGGTCGTGATGCTCTCCATGATCGAGTTCGAACACCGAGTGTCCCGCTTCAAAATTATGTCGCGTCACCAGACCGGCACTCTCAAACTGCGTTAACACCCGATAGACCGTCGCCAGACCGACGTCTTCCCCGGCATCGCGCAGGAGCTGATAGACGTCCTCGGCGCTGAGGTGGCGTGAATGCTCGTCAGAATCGACAAGAATCTGCAGAATTTTGACCCGAGGCAGGGTCACTTTCAGGCCGGCACTGCGCAAATCTTGATTACTAAAGGACATAAGGGACGGACTTCTCTGACGGAGGGCTCGGCGTTATCATGCCACCCCGCTCCAGCTTGTGGAAGTTTGGCCTTGACCCATCTTTGGAAATCCCTGCACCGCGCACTGCTACAGCCTCTGAGCGTGGCACTTTTTCTGGCAACCAGTCTGACTCTGTCAGCCTGTGGCTTTGTCGGCTTCCCGGGCGTTTATAAAATTGACGTCGAGCAGGGCAATCTGGTGGATCAGGAGATGATTGATCAGCTCCAGCCGGGTATGAGCCGGCGACAGGTGCGATTCATTATGGGGTCCCCACTGGTTGAGGATACATTTCATCAGGATCGCTGGGACTATCCCTACGTGATTCGCAATGGGCAGACGATCATTCGCGAGGCTCAGGTACGCATCTTTTTTGAGGGGGATCGGCTGATCAACGTGACTGGCGACTACCTTCCTGCCTGGGCCAAGCCCGAGGCTCAACCGCCCACTGACACGGAAAACGAGACAGCAACCAGCGACACGCCGGGCTAGCTTTTGCTTTCGCTTTTGCTTTCGTCTTCGCCGCCGTCATCACGGCGCGCCCTGGCCCGCGCGGCCCGCGCTTTGCGAACTTCCTTCGGATCGGCCAGCAAGGGACGATAAATCTCCACCCGATCGCCGGCCTGCAGTAGCTGCGAAGGGGCGACGACATGACCAAATATACCCAGTCGACTGCCTTCATCAAGAGTCAGCTCAGGGTATTCCTTGCGGATTTCCGATTGCCGGGCCGCTTCAAGGGCCGTTGTGCCCGGCGGCACCTCGAGGGAGAGGATAGTCTGCCGCTCAGGCAAGGCATAGGCCACTTCCACCCGGATCTTCTCGCTATCGCTCACCCCGCGTAAACCTCGTTTGCCCGCCGCACCACCGCATCCACCAGGTTACCGGTCACCCGGTCGAGTAGTTTTGAGGCGGCCACGCTGAGCAGACCACCGCGAACCGTAAACTCCATATCCAGTGACACCTTGCAGGCCTTTTCTGCCAGAGCCTGAAAGCGCCAGATACCGTCAAAGCTGTCAAAGGGACCATCCTTGAGAGTTAATCGAATGGACTCGTAGGGTGTCAGTTCGTTGCGCGTGGTAAAACTCTGGGTGATCCCAGCCCGGGCCAGATCCAGTCTCGCCTCCATGTGCCGACCGTCCATATGGATGACCGAGGCGCCCACGCAGCCGTCCATGTAACGCGGATAGGCCTCCACGTCGTTAACCAGCGTGAACAGTTGTTCGTCCGAATAAGGAAGCAGTGCACTGCGATGAATAGAAGTCATAGGATCCGTTGATTAGTTTTGGGGCACCAGCAGCAGCCACAACCAGGCGAAAACAATCACCGGCACCGCCACAAAGCGGATGAGAAAATACCACAGTGAAAAGAGGATGTCGGGCTCTCGCGACAGCTCTGTGCGCAGGAGATTTCGCGGCATTCGCCAGCCGACGAACAGCGCCAGAAGCAGCACGGCGCCAGGAATCAACCACTGCGAAGTGATTTCATCGATCATCAGAAACAGACCCTCTCCCCCGGCATCACCGGCGAGGTCCGTCGTGGCCAGTGCCGACAGCGCCCAGGCAAGCCCGACCATTACGACCGCTGCGTAGTGTCTGGGCACCTGAAACTGCTGTTCGAGCACGCTGACGACCGGCTCGAGCAGCGCCGCGGCGGTGCCCAGCGCCGCCGTGACGATAGCGAGGAAAAACAGAGCCCCGTAGAGATCCCCAAAGGGCATGTTTCCAAAGGCGAAGGGGGCGCTGATAAACAACAGACCAAAACCTTCGGCGGGCATAAGGTTACTGGCAAACAGCAGGGGAAAAATCGCGACGCCCGCAGCGACAGCCACCACAACATCAAACAATGCAACGGCAATCACCGAACGGACAATCGGCAGTTTATCGGGCGCATAGGCGCCATAGCTCATCCCCACCGCCACACCCAGCGTCAGCGTATACAGCGCATGGCCAAGCGCCGCCATAAACGAACCCCGATCAAAGTCCAGGGACTGCCAGCCAAAGAGATACTTCCCCGCGGCATCGAGATCGCCGTATTCGATGGCAAAATCAATCAATACGGCGAGCAGCGTAACGATCAGCGGTACTGTGATCCAGGCAAGCAAACCCAGTCCACGGCGAACCCCTGCGGCCACGACCAGCGCCAGAACAACTGCCACAAGAAACTGCCAGCGCAGCAGACCCGACGGCGCCGCCAGCTGATCACTCAGAATCCGCGCAGATCCCTCGAGACTGATGGCGGCAAAGCGCCCCAACTGGAGATCAAAAGCGTAGGCCAGGGACCAGCCCGCGATGAGAATGTAGGCAACCAGAAGCAGAAAACCAGCGAGGCAGGCAATCACGGCAATGGTCAGCCACAGCCTCGAGCGACCCGATGCCGCGGTCGCCCAGCTCAGGGTGAGAAACGGTGAGCCCCGACCGTGCGCACCGAGCACCACCTCGGCCACCAGCAGCGGCACGCCGACAAGAAACAGGCAAACGACGTAGCTGAAGAAAAACGGCGCGCCACCGTGCTCCCCCATCAACCAGGCAAAGCGCCAGAGATTCCCAAGCCCAACCGCCGCAATCGACAAGGCCAGCACAAAGGTCGTGCGAGACTGCCAGCGTTCGACGGGTAGGTAGCGCTTCATCGGCTTCATTCAGGGAAAAACACAGCACAGCTTGCACGACCTGAGCGGCTGTGAAAAGAGCCGCTCAACTTGCCGCCGAAATCACCCGCAGGCTGTACAATGCCGCCCATGGGAAAGAAGAAAAGTCACATACCGGATAACACGATCGTCCAGAACAAACGGGCGAGATTTGACTACCACCTGCTGGAGACTTTTGAGGCGGGCGTTGCTCTCGCGGGCTGGGAGGTCAAGGCTCTGCGCGCGGGCAAGGCGCAGCTGACGGACTCCTATGTGCTGATGAAAGATGGCGAGGCATATCTTCTGGGAGCGCAGATAACCCCGCTGGATACCGCCTCGACTCACTATGTCACCGACCCCACGCGCACGCGCAAGCTTTTGCTGAACAAGCGAGAGCTTGCGAGAATTCTCGCGGCGGTAGGCGCCAAGGGCCAGACCTGCGTCTGCACCAAACTCTACTGGAAAGGCCATCTGGTCAAGGCATCGATCTCCCTGGCCCAGGGCAAGCAGTCGCACGACAAACGTGCCACTGAGCGCGCCCGGGAATGGAACGTCCAGAAGCAGCGGATCATTCGCGACGCGGTAAAGCAGTAGTTAGCCCAACAGGGCCTTCAGGGTAATACTGATACCCACGGCGTAGAGCACCGCCAGTGCGATGCGCCGGTACATTTTTGTGCCAAACTTCCGGAAAAGGGTAAACCCGATCCGGTCCCCCAGCAGCATCGCCGGCATAGCCAGCATAAACAGCCAGAGGTTTCGCAAACTCAGGTAGCCCGCCGCGCCGAAAATGATCAGGGCGACGATAGCCGCCAGCATAAAATAGGTCATCAGCATCGACCGACTTCTGCCTGCGTCACGCTCTGTTGCCATCGCATAGATAATGATGGGTGGCCCCGGTATCGCGAAGGCCCCGTTCATCAGCCCCGAGACAAGACCCGTGAGCTCCCGGATGCCGCGCCGGGGAGGCTGCGGCAGCGGGTGATAAACCGTCAGCAACAGGCAGGCAGTGACCACACCAAGACCGACCCAGAGCTGGAACTGCGCGACGGAAAAGCGCGTGAGCAGTTGGGCACCCAGTCCCGTCCCGACACTAGCGGCCAGCAGAATAGGCAGCAGTTGACGCTTGGGCGCCGCCGGCCAGAAGCTGCGAATCGTCAGCAGGTTGATAGCGAGTGTGAGCGAGGCAGTGAGCACCACGGCCTCCGTGGGGGCGACAAAGAGCGACAGGACCGGCATCGCCGCCAGGGCAAATCCAAAGCCGGTAAACGCGCGAATCAGAGCGGCAAACACCAGCGCGCCCCAAATGGCCAGCATGTGGGCCAGCCCGATCGTCGCAAAAGTATCGCTAAGGGCAGTAATCATAAACAGCTCACAAGAGAAAACGCCCGGGCCGCTGAGACAGCCGGGGCGCTTCAGAAATCAACTGGGATCGCTCAGCCGGTTACACAACCGTGCGCCGGCATTCGCGGCGCCGGGGCGCGCCGCGTGGCATCTGGGCCCGTCAGGCAGCCGACTCCAGAGCCTGCTGGCCGGCGCGATACAGGCGACCCGGGTATTTCCCGGTCAACTGGTCGTTCTCAAGCACGACCTCCCCCGCAACAATCACCGCGCGATAGCCTTGCGCATCCTGCAGCAAACGCTGCCCGCCGGCCGGCAAATCCTGCACCATACGCGGCGCGAAGAGTCGCAGTTCGTCGTAGTTAATGACATTGATGTTGGCTTTGAGTCCGACTTTGATTCGCCCCCGATCGGCCATTTCGCAATAGTCCGCGATATCCGAGGTCAGCCGACGGATCGCGTCCGCAAGTTCGATACGCCCTCCCCGCTGCCGGTCCCGGGTCCAATAGCTCAACAGGTAGCTGGGGAAGCTCGAGTCGCAGATCGTTCCCACATGCGCCCCGCCATCCGACAGGCCCATGATGGATTGCGGATGTTTCATCATCTCCAGGACGTTGTCGAAGTTCATCTCCGTGTAGTTGTAGATCGGAAAATACAACAGTGCGCGTCCGGCATCCTCCAGCAGCAGGTCGTAAATCATCTCCAGGGAGGACACGCCGCGCTCCCGGGCCATGTGCAGCACGGAGGTCTCGGCGCTTTGCTCATATTCGGGGTTATCGCCCAGCAAAAACGTTTTGCTGGCCACGTAGTCGATGGCCGCCATCAACGCGTCCACGATCGGCGGAACCGGGGTTCCGTCACCGGCCAGCTTCTCTGACTCCTCGGACAGAATCTGCTTTTTGAAGGTCGGGTCGCGCATTTTCTCCACGCGCTCGGCGAGGGGCAAATTACATATGGCCTTGTAGCTGGGAAACCCGATGAAAGGATGAAAAGTACATTGCAGACCGGTAATTACCCCGATACCGCGGGGCGCAGTCTGCAGACGCATGTTGATGCCCTTGGCTTCGGCTTTTTCGGCGCGATCGATAATCCGGCGCCATTGGTCCGGAGCAAAGTCCCGCTGCATCAGCGAGAGCGAGAACGGCCTGCCCTTCCCACCCGCGGCCATGGCTTCGAGGATATTGAATTCTTCGTCAAAGGCGTCGCCCTCACGCTCGAGGTCAAAATCATTGACCGCCTGGAGAATACCGTGCGAGAGCCCGTCAAAGGCGCTGGCGATGCCCGCCAGCTCGTCCGCCGTCGCCTCGGAGGATGGCGTCCACTCGCCATCGGCACTGCGGTGGATGTCCGAGCGCCCGGTCGAAAAGCCGATCGCCCCGGCCTCGAGCGCCTCACGGGTGATGCGCCGCATGGCCGCGATATCGGTCTCGCTGGCCCGCTCATTGCACACCGCACGGTCACCCATCACGTAGACCCGCAGCGGATCGTGGGTCACCTGCACCGCGAAATCGATGCTGTGCGGCTTGGCATCCAGCGCATCCATGTACTCCGGGATCGTTTCCCAGTCCCAGGTCATACCCTCAGCGAGGGCGATGCCGGGAATATCCTCGACACCCTCCATCAAACGGATCAGCTTCTCCCGGTCTGCGGCGCGTACCGGCGCAAAGCCGACGCCACAGCTGCCCATTACCACGGTACTCACCCCGTGATTGATACTGGGCTGCATATTCGCGTCCCAGGACACCTGCCCGTCGTAATGTGTATGAAGATCGATGAACCCCGGGGTCACGATGTGGCCGCGGGCGTCCAGGCTATTGCGCGCATCGCCGGGGCAATCCCCCACGGCGACAATCATGCCATTTCGAATACCCACGTCAGCCTCGCGCGGCTCGCCGCCGCTACCGTCATAAACCAGACCACCGGTGATTTTCAGATCGTATTCCACTGCGTTTTCCCGCTTTATCCCAACTTATAACCGCAAGTCTAGGCAGCGCCGCTTGGCCTGTCCACATAGAAAGCCCGGCGTTCCCGGGTATAAGGTTAGGAAAAACCGTTCTTGAAAAGCACTGCCAGGCGCTTGCAGCCCGCAGAGCAGGTGATCAGAATCCGTCGCTCGGTACGTATACCCCAGCAGACGAGAACAAAGGAAGAATCCATGGCCGCCGTAGCACCCGTCAAAGTCACCGAAGTGAAGCACTGGAACGATCGTTTGTTCAGCTTCAAGACCGAGCGCGCGCCGGAATTTCGCTACGAAAATGGCCACTTCACGATGGTTGGACTCACCGTCGACGGCAAACCCGCGCTGCGCGCCTACAGCATCGCCAGCGCGAACTATGAAGATCAGCTGGAATTCCTGAGCATCAAAGTAGCCGACGGATTGCTGACTTCGCGCCTGCAGCACATAGCGGTCGGTGACGAAGTCTTGCTCGGTAAAAAACCGGTAGGCTCCCTGGTTCTGACAGATCTGCACCCGGGACGGCACCTCTATCTGTTTGCCACGGGAACGGGGCTTGCGCCGTTTATGTCGATCGTCCGCGACCCCGACGCCTATGCGCGCTATGACAAGGTCGTGCTGGTTCACGGTGTTCGCCATGTGAGCGATTTAGCCTATTACGATTACCTGACCGGAGAACTCCCCCAGCACGAATACCTCGGCGAGGAGATACGGGAAAAACTCCTTTACTACCCGACCGTCACGCGGGAGGCTTTTCGCAATAGCGGGCGCATTACTGAACTACTGGAAACCGGCAAGCTGGAACGCGACCTGGGCATCCCGGCGCTTGATCCCACGCGGGATCGGGCCATGATCTGTGGCAGCATCGCCATGCTGGAAGACCTGTCTGCGCTGCTCGACAGCCGGGGGTTTGAGGTCTCGCCCAATCAAGGCACGGCAGGCGATTACGTTATTGAGCGGGCCTTCGTCGGGTAACTGGCGACGGCCCAGGCTCCATCCAGCAGGTGATGCAAAGCGCCCGGCACGTCCTCCGGTTCTGGTTTCAAGAGCTCGCGGCGATGACCAGCGGATGACGCCCGATCAGCACTACTTTTGCTACATGCCGTACATGCACTCGGAGTCTCTGTTGATCCACGATGAGGCCCCGCACCTCTTCCAGACCCTAAGTCATGGGGAGGCGCTGCGCTACATCCAACCGCCCAGGATTGCCCCCATCAAAGTCATCGTAACAACCCAATATCCGCCGTTGACGAGGATATAGGCCCAGGGTCTGAACTCAAACATGGCAACGACGCCAAAAGCGAAAAAGATCCAGCCAAAACCTGCGAGAAATCCGTAAAACGCTCCCGTTTGCAGGGTGATATCCGGGGTCGCGAGAAACATCGCCAGGCAATAGCTCATGATGAGCAGAAAAATCAGCGACAGACCAAAGGTCTTACCCTTACTCCCGGCCGCAACCTGCGCGGGCGTAATGCTCGCGGCGCGCATCCAGGCTCGTCCAAATAGCATGGGCGAGTACCACAAGCCGCCCACCACAAAACCCACCAGTGCTGCCACCACCACCGCCAGCCAATTCACGGATACGCCGTCCATACCACCCCCTCACAACATTTTTTAATTGTTATTTCTCTGAGCGTTGTTCAGAAAGCGGGAACTGTCAACCGAGGATAGTTGTCATAGCTCCGTGATACAGGCGGGATGTGTTAAACTCTCGCCTGACACTTGGGGGCGTTACGGATTCGACGACGGTAACAAAACCTGCGGTGCATGCCGTGATGGTAGCCAATCACGTAAATCCAAAGCTGCAAACTATTAGTTGCCAATGACGACAACTACGGTGCACAACTCGCTGCGTAAGCAGCCTGTTTAACACCATCTAGTGGCTTCGGCCCTAGCGGTCTTTAGCAAGGTGCCAGCCCCGCG
>CAZGGN010000107.1:4789-10166 GCA_964525195.1 uncultured Congregibacter sp. | reverse complement strand
TGCGTGCCAACAACGCTCGTGCTTGGGCTGCGCAGCAACAAGCTGCACGTTCGGCATCCACCAACATGCACAGCTGTAATGGCCCCGTCTGATCCAGCGTGATGTTGTAGTCCAAGCGTGGCGAGCCGCCAACGAAGCCGCTGACGCAGGCGATGCGGCCAAGGACGCCGCCGCAGTGGCCCTGGCCTCGATTAACGTGGTGGGCGGCTATCTGGTGACCGACCGCATGCTTGCCATGTTCAAAAAGCGGGGGGGCTGATTGTGGAAACCGGCTCTTTGCTCATACAACTGGCCTACGTCGTTTCGGCGGCGCTATTTATTTTTGGCCTGAAACTTCTGGGCTCCGCTGATACGGCGCGGCGCGGTAACAAGCTGTCATCAATCGGCATGCTGGTGGCGATTGTCGCTGCGCTGCTTGATCAGGGCATTGTCGAGTACCAGTGGATTTTTGCCGGCTTTATTGTCGGTGGTGCGATTGGTGTGGCGGCAGCGCGGCTGGTCCAGATGACCTCGATGCCGGAAATGGTGGCGCTGTTCAACGGGTTTGGTGGTCTGGCCAGTCTGCTGGTCGGCGTAGCGGCAATCAGTGGCGGCAGCAGCGTCTTCACGCTGATCACTATTGTGCTGTCGATTCTCATTGGTGGTGTCACTTTTACCGGCTCTCTGGTGGCCTGGGGTAAGCTGAGTGAAACCATCTCCAGTGGTGCCGTGCAGTTCAGCGGCCAGCAGATGGTCAACAGCGTGATTGTGTTTGCCATCTTTGTCAGTGGCTGGTTGTTCTGCCTGTACCCGGAAACGCCGCTCTGGCTCATCGTCATGATTGTGCTTTCGCTGACCTTTGGCGTGATGGCCGTGATTCCCATCGGCGGTGCGGATATGCCGGTGGTGATTTCGCTGCTGAATTCCTATTCGGGTCTTGCGGCCTGTGCGGCCGGTTTTGCGATCAACAACAATATTTTGATCGTTGCGGGCTCCCTGGTGGGCGCCTCGGGCATCATCCTGACGCAGATCATGTGTAAGGCGATGAATCGCTCACTGTCCAATGTCCTGTTCAGCGGTTTCGCCACCGTGAGCACCGAAGAGACTGTAGTTGAGGGCGAAATCAAGCCGATCTCCGTCGAAGACGCCTACTACATCCTCGAAGCTGCAACGAATGTGGCGATTATCCCGGGCTATGGCATGGCCGTTGCCCAGGCGCAGCATGCGGTGAAAGAGCTGACCGAGCTGCTGGAGAAAAACGGCGCGGAAGTGAATTTTGGTATCCACCCGGTCGCCGGACGTATGCCCGGGCACATGAACGTGTTGCTTGCCGAGGCCGATGTGCCCTACGACCAGCTTCTGGAGATGGACGAAATCAATCCGCGCATGGAAAGCGTTGACGTGGCCATTGTTATCGGTGCCAACGACGTGGTTAACCCCGCCGCCCGGGAGGTCGAGTCTTCTCCGATCTACGGGATGCCGGTGATCAACGTCGCAGATGCGCGAACGGTGTTTGTCCTCAAGCGTTCCATGGCCTCCGGCTTTGCCGGTATCGAAAACCCGCTGTTTTACAAGGACAATACGCGCATGCTGTTTGGCGATGCGAAAGAGTCAATCAGCGGGCTGGTGCGAGAGCTGAGCAACAAATAAGCCCTTGCGAGCGGCGGCAGTCCCCGCTGTGGGCTGCCCCGCTTGCCCGAACGTTGCTCCGCCGTTAGGCTTGCCTGCCGTTTCCCTTTGAAGCCCTCCGGTGATTCCTATGGCGGCCAGACAGGCTAAAGCTAAAGCTTCCCCCCGGTCCTCTGCGAGCAAGCGCGCTGCGGCCGGGGCGGCCCGGGCAAAAACCTCAGCCACCCGCAAGCGCTCCCCGCGCACCGCGGCGAAAGCCGGGCAGCGAGTTGCGACCGCTGCGCTTAAAGCAAAAACCACCTCTCAGCCGATGGACCTGCAGGCCTTTGCTGACCAGTATCAGCGCGATTTGCCTGAGGCACCGATGCTGGCGGCCCTGCGTGCCGAGCATCGGCATATCGCCAGCGTCCTTGCCTTGCTCTCCGATCATCTGAATGCAATTGAGCGCAGCGAGCTTGTCGACACGCATGTGGTCTACGAAATCATGGATTACATGGTGACCTGGCCGGATCGCTTCCATCATCCGCGAGAGGACATTATTTACGCTTATGCCGCCGACGTTGATCATCGGCTGGCTGAGGATCGACGCCAATTAGAGCATGATCACGACATGATGTTGCGCAATGGTCGCGATTTGCTGCAGACGATCGAGGCCTGGCGGGCCGGCGAGGTGAATGGCGCGGAGGTGGTGCGGCTCGGTCGCGAATACGTGCAGGCTTCCTACGGGCATATGAGCTTTGAAGAACAGGAGGTGTTTCCCGCCATCGATGCGGTACTGACCCGCGCGGACTGGCGGGAGCTGGCAGCAGACGATCAGCTTAAACCCGTCGGGGACCCGGTCTTCGGGCGGCGTGTGCAGCGCGAGTTTCGCAACATGGCGCGCAAGCTGCGGCGCAGTCTGCGCCGGGGCGTGGAGCGTCGCGCAGTGGCCGACTGGGTCGGGATCGAGGCCCTGCTTGAAGCCTATGAGGTCGTGAGTATGGCGGCACAGAGCGGGCGGACGATCACTCGCGAGCAACTGCTGACGGGGCTGCGTGAATCAAGTTACATCGCCCTTGATCAGCCGCTCAAAGCGCCCTATCTGTGCGCGGTGAATAATACCCGTATCGGTCTTGAGTGGCTGGATGAGATGCAGCGCCTGTATAAGGATGTGGCGACGGATCTGCTGCGCGTCAACCGCGAGCGTCAGGACCGGCTGCGTTTGTTGCGTCGCGCCGACAGGCCCTAAGCGCTGTTGAAGCCAGGCTGAAGCAGCGCAAGGAGCGTGCAGAGCAGGTGAATCACTAACCCGCGATAGGTGGGTGCGACTCTGAATTTTCAGCGCATTTCCGCGTCGTCAGTGAGCAGCGGCGCGGCGTCCAGATCTTCTGCATCCATCATCGCCGCCACTCGCTCAAGTGACGAAACCAGCTGATGCTGCTCCCAGCGCGGCAGTGCCTCAAAGCGTCGTGAAAAGCTCTCCTGCAGGGGTTGCGGCGCCTCGCGGAGAACATCGCGACCGGCCTGCGTCAGGGACACGTGGACCCGTCGCCGGTCGACGCTGCTTCGCTCTCGCGCGAGAAGCCCTCGTTCTTCCAGTCTCGAGACGATTGACGTGATCGTCGCCTGGCTCAGGCTTACGGCACGCGCAACCTCCGAGGCGGTCAGGCCGTCTTTGGCGCTCACGGCCCGGAGCACGATCAGCTGTGGCGCGGTGATACCCACGGATCGACCGAGCTTGCGGGAGTGAATACTGGTGGCGCGAAGAATGCGGCGAAGTGAAACAAGGACGTCGTCGAGAAGTTCTGCCATGTGTTTAATCGTCCGGTGTTGGCGGTGGCTCCTGATCTTCGAGCGCCTGTGTCAGCGCTTCCAGCCAAGGCGCGTAATTGTGCCACTGCTCCAGCGCATCGCGAAACAGCGGCTGTCGCACCTGCTCAGAGGACGGCGTGCGAACCGGACGGTCGGTCTCGAAGAAGCGCAGACACTGCTCTTCAAAGGGGAGTTCCAGAAAGTCCATCAGTCGCCTGAGTTCGCCCTCGAAATCATCCAGCAGCGCCTCGTGCTGGAGTCGGTGAACGCTGCCCGGGAGCACCGAGTCCCAATGAGCCATCAGTCGTTCGTATTGCCGATAGTAGTGGCCCAGGTCAGTCAGGTCGTAGCTGAATTCCTGCCCTTCGGCAAAAAGCTGCTTGAAGTTACTGAAGCAGCAGGCCATCGCTTCGCGGCGCGCGTCGATGATTTTTGCCCGAGGGAGGATGAGCTTTATCAGGCCGATATGCCGGAAGTTATTTGGCATCTTGTCGATGAAAAAAGGTGCATCGCCCCGCTGCAGGCGAGTCTGATCGATAAAGTCCTGTCCAAACTGCCTGAGGGCTTCCGGTTCCAGCTCGTGCAGCACCTGCGGATAACCGGGCCGCTCGCCACTGCTGCCGCGCTGGCGCCTGAGTCGCTGGGCCAGGGACAGAATATTGGGTAGTTCCCGGGTTCCGTCGATCTGGCTATGGGAGGCGAGAATCTGCTCGAGCAGTGTGCTTCCGGCGCGGGGCATCCCGAGGATAAAAATGGGATCCGGCGCATCGCAGCCCGCGCCTCCTGTCTGCACAAAGAGATCTTCCCTGACGCTGTCGATTTGCGCGTCAACTTCCCGCTGGAAACTCTCGCGCTGATAGCCCAGCTGCGAGCGCTTCAGGGCATTGCCCCGGGCGTAATGCGCAAATGAGGTCTGGTAATCGCCGCGATCCTCGAAGGCCTTGCCCAGAGCAAAGGCCAGATAGACACGATCGATTAATGGCGGTTCGTCGCTGATGCGTGCCTGCATTTCATCGATTTGCGCATCGCTGAAGTTATAGATCTTGAGGTTGGCCAGGGCGTACCAGGCTTCGCCACTGCCCTGAGAGGCCGTGGTGGCGGTCTCGTAAGAGCGTACAGCCCGTTCCGTCGCGCCACAGGTTTTCAGTGCGTGGCCCCGGGATGTGAGTGTCACGGCATCCCCGGGCAGTTTTTCGAGTATGGCGTCAAAACCGTTGATGGCCTCTTCGTAGCGCCCCATCTGGAGTAGTTCTATGGCGCGCAGGGACTGGAACTGCAGATTCTCCGGCGCGTTCGCAAGCAGCTTTTCTGCGTGGCGAAGCGAGTCTTCAAAACGCTGGCGCTTACTGAGGACGCGGATCAGGTCGATGCGCAGCGCTGTGTTTCCGGGGTCGAGTTCGCAGGCGCTTTCGAGAAGAAAATGGGCTTCATCCAGTGCCCCGAGGCGCATGCCGATGTCCGCCAGCAGGCGCATGGCTTCCGGGTGGTGGGGCGTTTGCAACAGAAATTGCCGGCAGAGTTGCTCCGCTTTCACGATGCGTCCCTGGGCCAGCAGGTCTGTGACCGCAAGTAGGGCCTTGGGCAGTGCTTCTACGCGGGCGAGTTGCGCTGCGGTGGCCGCAGCCTCGCTCTCCCGGCCCAGCTCACGCAGGAGCAGGAGGCGTTGGCGGTAGCTGGCGAGCAGCGCCGGGTTGGCTCGAAGGGCCTGTGCATAGCTGTCTAAGGCTGCCGCTTGATGTCCCAGGTCGCGCTCCAGGTGCGCGCGTTCCTGAAGCGCCCGACCGTTGTCCGGATCGAGCGCCAGTAGCTGGCCGAGTAAGGCCCGGGCCTCGTCAAAGGACTTGCTCAGGCGCTTGCACACGGCGGCGAGATAGAGCGCCTCGCTATCATCCGGCGTTTCTTTCAGGCGAGCCTGGAGCAGGATCAGCGCATCGGCCAGACGGCCGTCGCGCATCAGGCGCTGTATCTGGGAGCTCTC
>CAZGGN010000107.1:458-4776 GCA_964525195.1 uncultured Congregibacter sp. | reverse complement strand
AGCCGGGCGCGATAAATCACTCAAAGTTCCAGCTGAAGCGCACACCGCCGGTCAGCGGGCGGGCCAGCGTGACGCGGTTGCGATCGTTTACAAAGTTACCGGACAACTCGGCGGCCTCGTTGGTGAGATTGTCGACAAACAGTTCGGCGGTCCACTTGCTGCTGGAAACGCCGGCGGTGAAGCCGAGCATAAGCCAGGAATCAACCACCTGTCTGTTAATCGCGACGATATCGCTAAAGGACTCGTCCGAGTACGACATGTGCGGCATGACATGGGCGCGCAGACCGTTCTGGAGGTCCCAGTTATAGCGCGCGCGCACCGTGGCCTGAAACTCCGGAGCAAAGGCGAGGGAATCGCCTTTGCGTACATCATTCGTCGGAGTCAGCACTTCCGTGATTTCCGTATCGAGGACCGAGAAGGAGCCCATCACCGTCAGGCCCGGTACGGATCTCGGCGCCCAGTCGACGCTGCCTTCAAGTCCCCTGACCTCGGCATTCGCCGCATTATCGGAGAAGAACAGGTTGGTAATGCTCGGGTCGAAAATCGTGGTCTGAAGGCGCTCGATATCGACGAAGAACAGGCTTCCGTTAAAGCGCAGGGACTGGTCGAGCAGGTCGAGCTTCCAGCCGAGTTCATAGTTGGTGACGTCGTCCGTATCCAGCGCAAAGGGCACTTCAAAGCCGTTCGGCCCTGCGGCCCCGCCGGGACGGTTCAGCAGGCCCGGGCGAAAGCCCTCAGACACCGTGGCGAACCAGAGCTGGTCGGTGGTCGGTGTCCAGGACAGGCTGACCTTGCCGATAAAGCCATCGGTCTGGGCGCTGTCCGGGGCATTACGTAGCGCTGATGCCACCTGAGCCGGCGCTTCATCGATGTTATCGAGAGTATAGGTCAGCTGTGCAGCCGGATCGCAGGTGCCGCGGAAGGTGACCTGCCCGTCGCCGTTGTAGAGATCCGAGATGTCGGTCCCAAAGGAGTTTGAGTCCGGCTGGAAGAGGTTGCAGAAGGATGCGTTGGCGCTGCCGTCGAGGTCCACTTCGATATCGTACCAGCGGGCTCCCAGGGTCAGCGCCAGGGTTTTGGTCAGATCCGTTGTGACCTCGCCAAACACGCCCATCTGCTCGTCTGTGCGTCGAACGTCATTGCGGAAAATCACCCCGGCCGGGAAGGGGCCCGGGTCTGAAATAAAGCCGGTAGTGAAGGGAAAGTTGGGTGAGAAGCCCGTCTGCGTGCCGTAGCCGTCAACCAATGTCGATCCGGGGTAGGTGAAGTCGTTGCGCTCCTCGAGGGTCAGGTCGCTGTAAAAGCCGCCGACGGTGGCGCGAAAGCGTCGATCTTCGGGGGTATTAAAGCGAATCTCGTGGGTTTGGACCTCGGTTTTGGTGGTGCTGTTCACAAACAGGTCCGGTGCCTGGCAGGTGCCGCTGGGTGCTGCATCGCCGGGGTAGGACACGGAGCTGTCGCAAATATAGTAGGGAAGATACTGTCCCACGAAAAGGTAGTCTGAGTAGTCTACGAGCTGGTCGGTCTGGCGGTTCGTGAACGCCCCGGTGTACAGGACCTCCAGCGCCCCGAGGCGTCCCTGAAGGGTCCATGCGGTGTTGTCAAATTCATCACTGATGTTGTCGTTCTGAAAGCGGGTGATCTCGTAGTCGCCCAGTTCCGGGTCCGAGAAGAAGACCCCGTCTGAATCCAGCTGCTGGCGCATGTGCGAGACCTGCAGGTCCCAGTTGGCATTGATCGTATACATGCCGGCGAGGCGGAAGCCGGAATAGGTGGTGTCGTTGAAATCATCCTCGACGCGGTTGCTGTTGTCCGCATCGATAAAGTTCACAGCGGAAAGGTCCGCGGTCGACTGGAATCCGGCGCGCTGGGCGCTGACCGGGACGCCATTGGCTCGCACCGTGCCTTCGGGACGGAAGCGCGCGCTCTCGCTGGTGTTCAGGGTGCCCGCGACATTGTCGATGTAGCCGCCCATGCGGTCGACGTAGACCACGCCGCGCAGGGCGAGCTTGTCACTCACAGGCATATTGATCATGCCTTCGACGCTGTTGCTCATCTCACCGCCCTTGGTGAACGATGTGCCCAGCTTCATTTTGCCGTAGGTGCCGCTGAAGTCGGGCTTGTTGGTAATCAGGCGCACGGTCCCCGCCTGAGAGCTGGCGCCAAACAGTGTGCCCTGGGGGCCGGCGAGGACCTCAATGCGATTCATGTCGGCGGCATAAACATCCAGGTTGCGGCCGGGCTGTGCGAGTGGTTGCTCATCCAGATACAGCGCGACGTTGGGGGAGAGGCCGGCAACGCCTGCGGTGGTCAGATTGGGGGTCGTCGAGGCGACGCCGCGAATATAGATGGTGTTCTGACCCGGTCCGCTGCCGCCCGCGGTCACCCCGGGAAGCTGCACCAGATAGTCCTCAAAATTGGTCACGCCCATATTGTTGAGCGTGTTTTCACCCAGCGCCTGAACGGCGAGGGGAATGTCCTGGGTGCTCGCAGAGCGCTTGGTAGCGGTGACGATAACTTCTTCGAGCTGCGCAAAAGCCTGGCTGCTGGCCAGTCCTCCTGTGGCGAAGGTGGCGATGACCGCGGCGCGTGTAGCACGCTGAAGCTTATTACTGGACGGCATGAAGTCTCCTTGGTTAACAACTACGGGGCATAAAAAAGGGTCGATACTTTACAGTAAAATTAGTTTGCATGCCCATTTACGCCTAAAGATAAAAAAAATATCTATAAAACAACAAGTTAAATTTATCCTCGTTTATCCATCTACTTCATATAAAACGTATTAATACTTTGCCCGCATTGGATAATCTGAGTAACCTTCCGCCTCAATTTTCATAAGCGGGGACTCGAATGAGCGACAGCGAGACGGACAGGGATGCTGTTGGGGGAGGATTTTTAGGCTTTAGCGTCGATCGCGGCGTGTTCTTGCCCTCCACCCTGATCCTGCTGCTGCTGGTTGTGGGTGCGGCAATCGCGCCCGATGCCAGTGATGCCATGTTTCAGTGGCTGCAGAATGCCATCGTGACCTACGCAAGCTGGTACTACGTGCTGGTTGTGGCCATCGTCCTGATGAGCGTGCTGTTCTTCAGCCTGTCGCGCTTTGGGGATATCAAGCTCGGGCCAGACCATTCAGAGCCGGAGTACAGTGCCCTGAGCTGGTTCGCCATGTTGTTTGCCGCCGGCATGGGCATCGGCCTGATGTTTTTCGGGGTTGCCGAGCCGGTGATGCATTTTTTGCAGCCGCCCCACGGAGAGGGCGGAACCGTCGAAGCGGCGGGGCATGCGATGACCCTGACCTATTTCCACTGGGGGCTGCATGCCTGGGCGATCTACGCCATCGTCGCCCTGTTGCTGGGCTACTTTTCCTTTCGCCATGGTCTGCCGCTGACCATGCGTTCGGCTTTTTATCCCCTGATCGGGGAGCGGATTTATGGGCCGATTGGTGCGGCCATCGATGTGTTTGCCATCGTCTGCACCGATGGGACTCAACGCCGGCATTAAGCGCCTATCGGAACTGAACATCGCGCTCTCGGTGCTGCTTTTGATCGGTGTTCTGATTGCCGGCCCGACGATTCTCATACTCGGGGCAACGCTGGAGAGTCTGGGTATTTACGTCAGTGAACTGATCAGCAAGACCTTTACGCTCTATGCTTACGATCCTACGGACTGGCTCGGGGGCTGGACAATCTTCTACTGGGGCTGGTGGCTTAGCTGGTCGCCCTTTGTGGGTCTTTTCATCGCCCGTATTTCCCGCGGACGCACGATTCGGCAGTTCACCTTCGGCGCGATTCTGGTGCCCTGCGGCTTCACGCTGCTATGGATGGGCGTGTTCGGCAACAGCGCCATTGATCTGATTCTCAACGCCGGAGCTTCGGAGCTCGCTGACGCCGTGGCTGCCAATCAGGCAGTCGCGTTGTTTCGTTTTCTCGAATACCTGCCATTCTCAACGTTTCTGGCGGGCCTGAGCCTGGCCATGATTGTGATCTTTTTTGTCACTTCCGCCGACAGCGGCGCGCTGGTTTTAAACATGCTGTCGGCCAATGGGCGCGACGACACGCCGATACTACAGCGCGTATTCTGGGCCGGAGTGATTGGCGCAATCGCTGCGGTATTGCTGCTGGCCGGTGGATTGTCGTCGCTTCAGACCGCGGCTATCGCCAGCGCTCTGCCGTTTTCTGTGGCGCTCCTGGGCGCTATCTGGGGTTTCGCCAGGGCTTTGTCTGTGGATTCGACTCAGCGCAATGCCCAGAGCGTATCCCCGGTACCCAGCGGTTCCGACGACTGGCGCGAGCGCCTGGGTAATTTGCTGACTTTTCCT
>CAZGGN010000107.1:0-448 GCA_964525195.1 uncultured Congregibacter sp. | reverse complement strand
TGAGAACCAGAGTGTGCAGCGGTTTTTGCACGAGGAGGTGGCTCCGGCGCTGCGCGATTTTGCCAGTGAGCTCAAGCGACACGATGTGGATGCGAAGGTGACGGAGCAGGCCGATGATGGCTCCGTGCGTCTTGAGGTCCTCAGCGGAGGAGAGATCGACTTTGTCTACGAGGTGCTCAGTCGCCCCCACACCATGCCGGATGAGCGCCTCGCCGGCGAAGCCATTGCAGCCATGGCTGATGATGACCTCTTCTACCGCGCTGAGGTTCACCTGTCTCAGGGGGGGCAGGACTACTGCATCATGGGCTGGACTCGCGCACAGATTACCCACGATGTGCTCAGCCAGTACGAAAACCACCTCCAGTTTCTGACGAGTATGCGCTGAGGCCGACTATTTTCCGCCCGGGTCAGGCGGCCTCGTTGCGAAACTGCAGCTTGGCCAGTCGCG
>CAZGGN010000106.1:4685-10187 GCA_964525195.1 uncultured Congregibacter sp. | reverse complement strand
GGCTATCTGCGAAGCCCTGAATCGCCGCAATGGTATGGACTGGACCCAGGCCGCCGAGCGCTGGATTCACTGGTTGCGCTTACATCTTGATTGTCGTCAGGCATTGGCAGGCGAGGCCTTCCGCGTCCTGTATTACGAGGATATGGTCTCGCAGCCCGGGCAGAGTTTTACTGCGCTGGGAACCTGGCTGCCGTCAATCGCAGACGTGGATCCTTTTGCGGCGATCGAAGCCCACGCTATTGATGGGGTACAACGCAGGCCGCTGCTGAACATCGATTCGAAAAAACTTGCGCGAGTGGGTGCCAGAGAGCGCGGCTTGGTCCTTGCTGCACTTCGGCAGGAGCGGCAGCTACTGGAGCAAACGCCTTACGCCGCTACCTATCTGTAACCCTCTATCCATTAATCGGATCGCTCGGCCATTAGCCGGATGGCTCAGGCGGCAGGGACAGCCGTTGGTTGAAACGGCGAATGCCCGCAAGGTAGGGTCCGGGCTCTGCGTCTACGCCACGGACTCCGGCGGTGTAGGTTTGGTCGTATAACTGCAGCCTGAGGATCGAGAGCGCCGCCCCCCCATTCTCAAGCTCAAAATATATCCCTTCGCTGAATATTCTCTCAAAGTCGACCGGGACCTTCGCGCTGAGCCTGTTGTCAACGGCTGACGCTTGCAGCGTACTCCAGATCCCGCCATTCAAGCGTGCCCGAAGGGCCCCGGACCTCGGAGGCAGTGATCGATTGAGATCGATATCCAGCTTGATTTCACTGAAGGGATGGATACGCGGAATCCAGGCCACCCGGGGATGAATCCGCTGCACAAGTCGCGCGCCGGAGGACATCTTGAGTCCACCGCTGCGCTTCCAGTCCCCCCCCTGCAACACCCAACCGTGTCCGCCGTTCAAAAAGGCCGTGTTGTACAGGATGTTCAATCGATAATCGCGAGCGGCCCACAGCCCGTAGCCACCGGCGTAGGTCTGGAGCAAGGGCGCCGCCAGGGTTAAAAATTCTTCGATCTGATCGGTCGCGATTTGCGCATGCGTGCCCAGATATTTCTGCGTGTTATCAACAAAGTTAAACTGCTCGAGAACCTGCCCGGTGCAGCTTCCGGAGGCACTGCTGGACTCAAGCATGTATTTGAGAGACGCCGCTGCAGCCTCCGCAGACAGCTCTTCCCCCTCATTTTTCGCTCCGATAAACGGTGCCCAGTAGCTGTAGCGGTTCGGCTCCCAGTCGAGAAAACTGTTGTTTTCGAACCAGTGCGGTCCGTCATCGGTACTCACCAAATCCTTATCAACCCGAAACTCCACACCCAACTGCGGCCAACAGTTTCTGGCCCGCTCAAAGAGCTGCGTCATCCGATGATTCACAAAAGCCAGATAGTACGCGTGGTCCGGGGATTCGGTGCTGGGAATCTCGCCATTGTGGGCGATATCCCGCGCATCGAGATAGCTCAGGTAGCCCGAGGATATCGCCGCCGTCCGGCGTACGTTTTGATCCCGGGCCTGCCAGTTGCCAAAGGCATGCCACAGCTCCTCCCAGGATGCGAAGCCACCGATACAGCATGGATAATCTGCCACCAGACGCCCTATCTCCCGATGGTAGTCAAGCCAGGCCTCCTCTATCAGCGGGTCCGTAAGGAGCCCCTGTGCCTGTCGTATGCCACCAATAGCGGGTCCCAGCATCACCTGATGAGCGTAAGCCACGCGCAGCAGTACAGCCAGTCCGGTGCGCTGTGCCTCAGCAAGCACCAGGCGCAGCTGCTTGCGATGAAAATCATCGTATTCGATGGGCGACTGGCTGCTTTGCAGACCGCGCCAGGGCACGACCAGAATAATCGTGTTAAAGCCGTCGCTGTGCAGGCGCTTCAGATCCTCACGCAAAGCGGGCATACGCATTACCTGCAGGGAATCCAGGGGCCAGCCATCAGCGAAGTAATGGGCTGCACGCACAAAGGATGGACGCCGAAAGCCGCCGCGATTAAAGAGCCGTCGGAACACCAAATCAGTCACTTCCCAGCAGCGCACAGCGCTGATCCAAGTCGCTGAGCCAGTCGCCGGCGTGTTCGAGTGTGTGCCAGGCCCGCTGAAATCGCTCCTTCACGGCAGCATAAAGACGAAGGTCATACTGATTCGCGGCAATCACAGCCTCCCGCAGCGGCCCCAGCCGCGACTCAACAGATGCACGCCGTTCACGGTGGCTACGCTGATCGGAAGCATCGCGGACGTTCTGGGGCCTGAAGGACAGATCCAGACCGGGAAACTCTCCAGTCAACGCGCGTTCGATAAGGACAATACTCTGTCGGTAGCACTCAACCAAACCCACGACCGGAAGCGCATCGAGCAAAGCCAGGGCACGCTCAAACTGCTGCTCAGATCCATCACCGGGATATGCCCCGGACAGCATCCGCACCTGATAATTGCGAATCACCGGCCCGGTGCGCTCCTCCAGGCGCCAGCGCACATAATCCTGAAAGGAGCTCTCCCGTGCCTTTAATGTACCCGGGTGGTCCAGCTCCTGGCGACGTTCAAATTCGTACACTGAGGCAATGCGCTCAATGGGATCGCGGAGAAACAGAACCGGAAGCAGGCGTCGGTCTTCGATCGATGGCGGAGGCAAAGGTAGCCAGTGGCTGGAGAGCGCCTGCAGCTCATTGTTTTCCTCTAGAAACCGCTTGAGATAAGCCGAATTGCCGCGCATCTGTACATCATCCCGATGATCACAGAACCGATCCCCAAAATGTCGCTTGAGACTCCAGTCAAAGGTCGTGCCTGCGTTCTTGAACAGGTGCGCATGAAGAAGTACGGGACCGTCGCCAGCTGCAGTCATCGAAAACGTCGACCCTGCAGCCTTGCACAGCGCTTACGAAATTTAGCGAGACTTTTCTCAGGGTCTGGCATGGCCTCGAGCGCTTCATCCAGCTTCTGATTGGCCTGGCGATACAGGGCCAGATCGTAACTGTTGTTGCTCATCCCAGACGCTGCAAGGTGTCCTCCACCCGCGTGCCGATACTCATCGCCGACTTGTCCTGCTGGGTTACATTCTGGCGGATATACGCCAGATCGATATCGGGAAAGTACGGGGCCAGTTGATGCTCGAAGGCGACCATGCTTTCGTCGTAACGATCTACCACCCCAACACAGTCAATCGAAGCCAGATGATTGATTGAGCGCCGGAGCCAGGCTACCGGTGCGGGGCTCCGCGCGCGCTTGTCATGAAAACCTGCAATGTTGCAGAGCTGATAGTCGCGAATGGTTCTGGGCACCTCGTCCAGCATGCGCCAGGCCACGTATTCCTGAAAACTTTTTTCCTTGGCCGCAAGTGCGCCAAGGGACTGGGAGTCCTGTTGGCGCTCAAAGGCATACACGGAGGCGACACGCTCGATGGGGTGCCGGAGCAGATACGCACTGTGGAACTCGACACCCTGCATTTCGGGCAGAGGAAAACACATGTGGTGGCTGGATAGCGCCCGCAACCCGGGCATGCTCTCTACAACCGCCGCAAGACACTTTCCGCCCTGCTCACGCATCGCCGTGTCATCACGATGGTCCAGAAAGTTCTGCTTGAAACTTCGGTCCAGACTCCAATCGAAGGAAGTCCCTGCATTTTTGAAAATATGTCCGTGAATCAGGATGTGGCGCATAAATAGGTCTTAACACATGAAGGGCATCGTTAGTCATCGGAAAACCGGCGTAACTGCGATCCAACGCGCCGGGACCGCGTCAACTGTTATTCTGTCGAGCAGCCGGCTGGGCTGGTATCCTTCGATTTTAAGCCAACCGGGATACCCAGTGATAGCGGCAACGCCATGCGAAACCTACTGATCCACATTGGCCGGCATAAAACGGGCACCACCGCTATCCAGAATTTTCTCCGTGACAATCGGGGATTGCTGCGACGCTATGGCTACCTGGTCCCCGCTGCTGCCCCGGAATAAGCATGAACTTCCAGCGGACGTAGATCTCACGCAGCTCAAACCTTTCGTGCAGCTACGCAGGGAACTCTCCGATGAATATCGCTGGCTGAGAAGCGTGATCAGCTCCGAGGGTTTTCAGAACTGCAGACCCGAGGTCGTCCGGGAGGCGTTTTCCGGCTACGAAGCCAGGGTGGTCGTTTACCTGAGGCATCAGCTTGACTATCTGGCTTCCGCCTACGCACAACGGGTTCACGCGACCGATTATGCGGGCTCCATCGAGGATTACTACCAGGATATTTATATTCGTAACTGCAACTACTTCAGTTTTCTGCGCGGGTGGAAAGCCTTGTTTCCCGACACCTTTATCGTACGCCGCTATGATTCAAAAAATGTCGTTGCGGACTTCATGCAACATGCGCTTGGCATTCACAGCGATGGGTTTGTGGTTCGTGAAGCGCACAGCAACCCCTCCCTGAACAGCCTGGTGACCCAGTTCAAGTGCGAGATGAATCGTCGCATGCTGGCTGACAAGCCAGCCAGGGAGCAGACTTACGACGTGCTGCCCCGACTCAACAGCCTGTTCCCCGCTGCGAAACTCGCGGTGCCACCAGAGATTGCCCAAGACCTTCGGGCGCGCTGCGAGGAATCCGATCGCGAGGTCGCCAGGCAATTTTTGGGAGATGATGAACTCTTCGACTACCGCAGCTACCACGCGATGCCCGAAACAAGCCTGGAAGCACGACAGTTCGACGCGATGTACGCTGCGCTCCTGGACCTCGTAAGGGCAGCGGCGATAGAAAAAGAAAACTCCCGGGCGAAAAGGCCGGCGAGCCCTTAAACGACCCGCCTCGATTGAGCAACGACTGAGAATGCTGATTTCCGTTCACATGCCAAAAACGGCAGGCTCCAGCTTTCAGGCAACGCTCGCCGAACACTTTGGCGACGGCCTGAAGCTGGATTACGCCGATCGCCCGCTGCACCACCGAACGCTGTCGCGCAATCTACGAGCCGGTCGGGATTGTCTGCGATACAGCCTGTTCGGGCCGTATGACAGCGTTGTGACCTGTGTTCATGGCCACTTTTTGCCCCTGCGCTACCGCTATCTGCGCGCGCAGGAACCTGTTCGGTTCGTCACCTGGCTACGGGACCCGGTACAGCGACTGGTCTCACATTATCAGTACTGGCAGCGAAGCTATGAGCCGGGACAATCGGGACCGCTGCATCGACAAATGATTGAGGAGGGCTGGAGCCTTGAAGAGTTCGCCGGCAAACCGGAACTGCGCAACATCTATTGCCAGTTTTTGTGGGGGTTTCCCCTCGAGCGCTTTGACTTTGTGGGCATCAGCGAGGACTACGCGCAGGAGCTTGCGGACTTCGCTCGGCGAATACTCTGCGCCGACGTCAGCATCGCCGCGCTGAATGTCAACCCTGAGCAGGGCGGCTCGGACTATGCCATCGAAGCCCCGGTGCAAAAACTCATCGAATCACTGCATGCCAAAGATATAAACCTTTACCAACGTGCTCTGGAATTGCGTCATCGGCGCCCCTGAGCCCTCGACGATGAACCACTGAGCCGTCGGTAGGCGCTCGAGCAC
>CAZGGN010000106.1:3790-4675 GCA_964525195.1 uncultured Congregibacter sp. | reverse complement strand
CGGGAGCGGGAGCGCTTCGGGTCGAACTGGGCTACATAGTCCAGCGAGGTTTGTGGCGATATCTGCATAGCCGTTGCGGCGGGCTCAAGGACATAGCCCAGGCGCTGAATATTCTCGCCCCACTCGCGATCGATAAACAGCAGGTCCTCCTCGTTCAGCCAGGCGCGCCATTCGCCAAACCCCCGCGACCGCGCTACGCGGGCGTACTCTGTCGGCACCTCCGTATCTGCTCCCAGAGGCAGATCCAGATAGTTACTGAGTGAGGCCAGCGCCGAACCCGCCACCAGTTCTTCGTAGCGAAGCATAAACGGAGAGAAGGCCTCTTCGTAGTCACGCTGAATCGAATGCAACCGCTTGAAGACCCCGATAGGTGCCCTACCCGTCAGCTCAGCCACCGCGCTGTACAAGGCAATCGTCGAAACCGAGGCCGGCGCCGCGATCTTTTCGGCCAAAAGATCCCGAGCGCGGCGATAAGCCTCCGTATCTCCACTGAGTTGAAAATCATAAAACAGGTACAGCAGCATGCTGAGGAACTGGTCTCTGGGGTCCCGGTAAATCAGTACATGTCGCTCAAAGCTGTGCAGCGGCGTGTTCGACGCAGATACGCGGCCGATAAGGACCTTGGTCAGGGTATTCCCGGCACTTGCCCGAATCGCCGCCAGCGCCTCATCTGAATCCGGCTCGAAAAATGTGCTGAGCGCCAGCGGCGACTGGAGCAGCGCATCCTGAAGCTGGCTGAACAGGCGTGTGGTCCCGGATTTTGCCAGGCCCGCGATCAAATAGTGCATCTAGCCCCCCACGCCGCCCTTCAGCCAGCGCCGCTTGAGACCCAGGGCGGGCTTTTCCAAAAGATGCCAGGACAGCATCGCCAGGGTGACCACGATC
>CAZGGN010000106.1:0-3780 GCA_964525195.1 uncultured Congregibacter sp. | reverse complement strand
TGGTCGTCGCCTGCGACCTGCCCCTGCTGAACCTGCCGACGCTCGAGTTTCTGCAGTCGATGAATCGGTTGAGTCTGTTTACGACCACGATCACGCTGGCAACCACGGTGTTGAAGTAAGGCCCCTCCTCGGGAAAAAAGTGCACCAGAGAATTCTGCACAGGCCAGGCATAAATATAGATACCGTAGGAGGGGTCACCCACCCAGCGATCAAGGTCCAGATAGGGGCTGCGATAGGCAATATAGAAAATCAGGTACACGAACGCGGGGGGGAAAACATACTTGAACCAGATCTCACCGAGCGCCACGTAGGCAAGAAACGCAGCGAAAATCGCCAGCGGATAACGCAGCGGTACAGCGTCCCGGTTGATGTAGAAACCCACCCCCAGCAGAAAGTAGACGCAGGGGCCCGCCCATTTCGCGCGTCGGCCGACCAGGGGAATATCGGTGAAGTACTCAATCGAGAACAGCAAAATACAAACTATTGCCACGTTCGCCAGAACGCGGGATCGAAGCAAGCCGGCGGCGCCGGCAACCATTAACAGAATATAGCAGGACACCTCTACGGGAAGCGTCCAGAGAGATCCGTTCGCCGCGTCCCTTGCATGCCCGTCAAAAAGGCCCGGCAACTTGAATTCCATGCCAAAAACCGAGGTCATATTCCAAAGATAAGTCCAGGTCCGGGGGTGGTCAAAATAGGCTGCAGTATCCAGCGACGTCAGCCAGGGGCCCAGAACAAACACGGTCAGGAGCACGCAGACTATGAGCGCGGGATAAATCCGCAGAATCCGCGAAATGGTGTAGTCCAGCAATCCGCGACGCACGAAACTTGCCGCGACAAGATAGCCGCTAATCGCGAAAAAACCGCTCACGGCCAATCCGCCAATCCAGGTAGAGCCCTCAAAAAAAGGCCGAATGGGATTTAAGCCCTTATGCCCGGTAATCGCAAAACTGTGACCAAAAAGTACTGCCCAGGCAAAAAGGATCCGCAGCGCGGTAAAATTATTCCGGCGGCTGCCGTCGTAATCGCTGAGCATGCAGTTTTCACCGGCGTTCGGGTTGCGGCTGTTCATGCCTCCTCCATCGCGCGGAGCTTGGGGATGTCCGCACGCAGGGCCGCGGCCGCGCAGTCGATGTCAAAGTACTCGTGGAGCCAGCGGGCATGACGATCCAGTTTTTCGCCTGCCGGTTCGTCGCCCGACAGCAATGAGGACACCTGCAGGGCAATTGCAGACGCCGTGTTCTCGATCCACATAACGCTCTCGCTCTCAGGAATCCCCTCTACCCCGATGTCCGTGGTCACCACGGGCACGTGGTTGGCGATTGCTTCAATCAGTTTACCTTTAACGCCGGCGCCGTAGCGCAGAGGGACCACAACCACGGCGACACGCCGGTACAGCGCCTGCAGGGCCTCGTCACTGACATAGCCATGAACCTCAATGTGTTCGCCCGCGAGCGACAGCACGTCTTTTGGCGGATTAGAACCCACTAAATGCAGCCGCACAGCGGGCACGGATTCCCGTATGAGAGGGAGGATCTCCTCTGCGAGCCACACGGCCGCATCGACATTGGGCGGATGATTATAGCCACCGACAAACAGGAGTTCCGTAGGCGCGCTGGGTTTGTAAACCGGCAGCTCTCCCAGGCGCATCGCATAGAGGGGTATGCGGCGTAGCTTACTCTCCGGCACGGACTCCCGGAGCGCATCAATCTCGACATCCGAAAAGTAATACACCCGGTCGACGCGCTGAAAAACGGCCATCTCTCGCTTGCGCCACTGCTCCGCGTCTCGTCGCAAGGCATCATCGTCCTTCAACGCAGCCTCCCGCTCGATGCGCAGATGATGCAGATCGTGACCGAAGAAGCTGATGGGCGGCTGCGGCTGCATGCGCTCAAGATGAGGCAGAAACTGTTCCGCGACATGGGGTCGATGTAAGAAAATCTCGTCGATGTACGGCGCGTGCTCCGCGAGCCAGCTGTCGAGATGCCGCGCGATGCTTTCGCCCACCAGCACCTCCACGCCCAGAGACTCAAGCGCAGCCGTGTACGGTTTGTGCGGGAAAAAATTTGCCCCCATAAACTGTACGCGACAGCCGAGCTCCAGTAAAAGCCGGATGTACATATACGTCGAACGACCGCCGGCATCCTTGTCATAGTGCGGCACATAATGGTCGATCAGCAGAATGCAGGGCTTTGCCCGGGAACGGTCCCGGGCATGGATCACATGCTCGGCATTGGGAAAATGCTCCGCGTCCAGTACCGACTGCCACTTTTCCCGGAACACCGTTTGATTGGTCACCTGGTGTTGTTTGACACCGGCATTCAGATCCGTGCCGTTGCTGACGCCCTCGAAGTGATACACAACACTCTCGGGCTGGTAAATCACCCGGTAGCCTGCAGCGCGGGCGGCAAAACAGATATCCGCATCTTCGTAATAAGCCGGCGCAAAGCGCTCATCAAAGCCGCCGAGAGACTTCCAGAGCTCGCTGCGGATTGCGAGCGCGGCCCCCGAGACATAATCAACCTCACGCAGGTAGTTGTAAGCCGGTTTCATCGGATCATCGGCGCGACCGAAATTCCAGCCGGAGGCGTCCCGCCAGATAATCCCGCCGGCTTCCTGAAGCTTGCCGTCGGCAAACAACAGTTTGGGGCCCGCAACACCCACCCGCTTATCATCAAAGGGCTTGAGCAGGGCGTCAAGCCAGCCCTCGGTGACCGCCGTATCGTTGTTCAGAAACAGCAGGTACCGGCCCTTTGCCAACCTCGCCGCCTGATTGCAGTTGCGCAGGAAACGCTGGTTTTCGGGCGTGCGCGAAACCCGGATCCCCTGAATGCGATCTGTGATGCTGGTGGTCAAATCGCTGGAGCAGTCGTCGGCAAGAATCACCTCATAGGGAACATCATCGCTAAAGCGGTGCAGCGACTGCAGGCAGTTGATAGTGACCCGGTAGTCGTTATAAACCGGAATAATGATGGAGACTTTCGGCTCATCACTAGGGGGGAACTGCAGTTCCAATTCATCGAGGTCCGCACTCAGGGAATCCGGGTCGAAGGCTGCCGCCGCACCGGCGGAATCCGGGAATCGAGCGTTCACCCAAACGGACAGATCCTCTGATGAGCTACCAAAAAACACCGATACGGCGCGCTTGAGCCGTGGCCAGCTGAAGCTGCGCACCGAACCTGCGGGGTTTTGCCACACATAGCGAAGCACACTGCTCGCCATCGTGAGCTTGTTGGGTACAGGGACAGGCAGCGGAATATCGAACTCACTGAAATGCTCGTGAGCGTGCTCCAGGAGATTGTCGTAGGCACTGGCTCGCCCACGCTGACCGGTCACCAGGCGATAGGCAGAGCGCGTATAGCGCTGCAGTCGAGCCATCATGGAGTGCTCAAAGGACAGGAGCAAGCTGAAAGACTCGGTCAGTTTGAAGAACAGGTAGTCTGCTTTTTCCTGTAGCTCTGCGTGCTGCTCTTGCAGGGACGTGTGCAAATCGGCCAAACGGTTATGGTCATCTACCATCGCCTGGTGCGCTTCCGCCAGGGCTTTATGCTCATCCGTCAGGGCGAAGAGCGTCGTTGCGGCCTTTTTGTGGAGCCGCTTCTCCTCCTCATGAGCCTGTGCGAGTGAAGCATAATCATGCTCCAGCGATTGCAGCGACGCGAGCACCTTGTCGCGCTCGGCCGTCCGCTCACTAATGAGTGCGATGGCATCGTCACGCTCGTTGGCCGTCTCGACGACTCGGGCGAGTGGCTCGAATGCGGACGCGGTGTCCCTGATCCG
>CAZGGN010000105.1:0-10209 GCA_964525195.1 uncultured Congregibacter sp. | reverse complement strand
CGCAAGGAGGACAGCGTCACGCTGACCTTCTTCGGCGACGGCGCCACCAGCGAGGGCGACTTCCACGAGGCCGCCAACTTCGCGGGCGTCTTGCAGGTGCCGTGCATCTTCATCTGCCAGAACAATTCCTGGGCCATCAGCGTGCCGCGCGAGAAGCAGACCGCTTCCGAGACCTTCGCGCAGAAGGCGCTCGCCAACACCCTCTTCCTCGGCAAGTGGCTCGCCTTCGCCTTCCTGCTGGAGAGTCTGATGCTGGCCTACGTCCCGGCCGAGCAGGTGGCGGGACTGCTCGGCGGCGAGGGTGATGTGACCTACGCAGCCTGGCCCGTGGTGGACGAGCAGGCCCTGATACGCGACTCGGTAGAAGTTGTCGTGCAGGTCAACGGCAAGGTGCGGGCGCGTATGGAAGTCCCGGCAGATGCCGACAAGGCGGCACTGGAGGCCGCGGCGCTGGCGCAGGAAAACGCCCAGCGCTTTATGGAGGGAAAAACCCTGCGCAAGGTGATCGTGGTTCCGGGTAAGCTGGTCAATATCGTTGTCGCCTAGAGTAAATTGATGCGAGTGATACCCCCAGCCAAAACCCGCCTGCCTCAGGCACTCCTGCTGATCCTGTGCCTGGGTCTCTCAGCCTGCGGCTTTCAGCTGCGAGGCACGGGCGGAGGCTCGGCATTGCCCGAAGACTGGCGCAGCATGTACCTGCTGACGAATGAGCCCAACGGCGAGCTGACGCGGGTAGTGGAATCGACCTTTAGTGCCAGCGGCATCGTCTGGGAACCGCGCGCCGAGGCGCGCTACATCATCAGAATCGGTCCCGAGCGCTTCAGTCAGCGCAACCTGTCGATCAACGCCGAAGCCCGGGCCGCAGAGTTCGACCTGCAGATGCGCGCCGACTTCATCGTGCTGGATAGCAAAGGCAAAGTGGTGATGGAGCGCAGCACGGCAGCGGTTAACAAGCAGATGGAAAACGACCCGCAGAACGTGGTGGGTAAAGCCGAAGAAGTGCGTATTTTGCGCAATGAGCTGCGCAGTGAACTCGCCGCGCAGATTCTGCGCCGCATCAGTTTCTTTGCGGCACAAACGGAGTAAGCGCGTCACACCATGCGTGTCTACCCGGAAAAACTTGCCCAGGAACTGGAGCGGCAGCTGCGCCGCGTCTACCTCATCAGCGGTGATGAAACACTATTGGTACAGGAGTGCGCAGATCAGGTCCGCGCGGCGGCCCGGCGCGGAGGTTGCAGCGAGCGACACATCCTTGACGCGGGCGATCGCAGTTTTTCCTGGCAGGATCTGACCCAGGATTCAAGCAGCATGTCGCTGTTTGCCGAGCAGCGACTGCTGGAGTTGCGCATCCCCAACGGAAAGCCCGGTACCGAGGGCAGCAAGGCGCTGCTGGAGTATCTGGCGCAGGCCGCCGATACGGACGTTTTGCTGATCGTCGCGGGCAAGATCGACAAGGCCAGCACCAACAGCAAGTGGTACAAAGCCATCGATCAGGCCGGCACCACCGTGCAGATCTGGCCGGTAAACGCTGAGGAGCTTCCGCGCTGGCTGGAACGCCGTGCCCGCGCCATGAATCTGGCGATTGATCGCGAGGCCCTGTCACTGCTGGCAGAACGCGTCGAAGGCAACCTCCTGGCAGCTGTACAGGAACTCGAGAAACTTCGTCTGCTCGCTACAGACCACCCGGTAAGTGCCGAGCAGGTGGCCGACGCGGTTGCCAATAACGCCCGCTTCAACCTCTTTGCCCTGCTCGATGTTGTCCTCGCTGGCAAGGCGGAGGATGGCCTGCGCATGTTGCATGGACTGCGCTCCGAGGGAGCCCAACCGGCGGCTTTACTCTGGGGGCTCGTGCGGGAACTGCGACTCCTGCGCGCTCTGGCACAGGCTGTCGCCGCAGGTCACCCTCCCATGCAGGCACTTGGGGAGGCGCGGGTATGGAAAAACCGGCAGCCGATACTCCAGGCTGCCCTCTCCCGGCATAACGTTCACAGTTGTGATGCCCTGCTCACCCTGGCCGGGCGGGTCGATGGCTGCATCAAGGGCTATGCAAGCGGTGACCCCTGGGAGCAGATGGAGTGGCTGGTACTGCGCCTGGCCTGGCGCGGTGACGCCCGCTTACCCCTGACTGCCTGAGCTCCGGCCCCTACCCGTCCAGATAAGCGACAGGTTGAAAAATATCTACTTGCCTAAGCGGCGCGTCCAGACTACTGTTTTTATATACAGTACTTTTGGAGAGCGCAATGCAACAGAACCTGACTGACACCTCGTCTGGAACCCCTCCTGGAACCCCTCCCGGCTCCGGAAACCCCGTCGCGCATTTCTCAGGCCAGCTTGCGCAGCATCTGGCCGCCAAAGGCATTCCCGAAAGCCTGCACAGTGTCATCAGCCGCCGCGACACCTGGCTGGGCAGCGCGGAACTGGCCGTCAACGCCTTCGACAGCTCAGCCGCCGCAGCAGAGCAGTCAGCCGCAAACAGCGACACCCACTATCACCAGCGCCGTATTGCCACCGGCTTTGGGCCTCTTGATGCACGGCTCTGTGAGCGGGGCTGGCCGCTCGGAACCTGCATAGAGGTGCTTAGCGATGCATCGGGCCTGGGCGCCATGGGGCTTTTCCTGCCGGCCATGGAAGCACTCAGCAGGCAGCAGCGCTGGCAAACGTTTATCGCCCCGCCCTACATGCCCTACGCTCCTCTTCTTGCCGCCCGCGGCATCGATACGCAACAAGTGCTGCTGGTCCATCCACGGGAACGCGAAGAATTGCTCTGGAGCACCGAGCAGGCCCTGCGCAGCGGTACCTGCAGTGCCGTATTCAGCTGGCTGGGGAACGGCGAATTCCGCTATGCAGAGCTGCGACGATTGCAGCTGGCCGCAGCGCGGGGCAACACCCTGGCGGTCCTTTTTCGCCCGCAGGAAGCCGCCCATCAGCATGCTCCGGCAGCATTGCGTCTACGGATGAGTGCGTACCGACAGGTCCATATCCTCAAGCAGCGCAGCGGCCTGCAGGACATTGATATCTACCTGCCGCCGGAGGATGACATACCTCACCAGCCACAACTCTGGGAATTGCCTGCAGACGAGACACCGCTGGAAAAACGCTATGTGTCATAGCAGACATCCAAAAGATCCGCGAAACTGCTAAAGTGCGGTTTTTCCCGCTATAAGCGCAATGATTTATAGCGGGAACGCTCAACAGTATTCGGGAGAACACACCATGCAGGACCTTCCTCATCACTATCGAGTCAGCGCCAGTGCCAACGCCGATAGTCCCGTAAAGCTCACCGCCGAGAACCTGCCAGAAATCGCCACCGCCGCACCTGCAGAGTTTGGCGGCCCCGGCGACAAATGGTCCCCGGAGGCTTTGCTTATGGGCGCTGTTGCGGACTGCTTTATCCTGTCCTTTCGCGCGATTGCCCGCGCCTCCAAGCTCGACTGGAATGAGCTGGAATGCGAGGCTGCCGGCACCCTCGACCGCGTAGAACGCGTCACCCGTTTTACCGCGATCAGTGTCAATGCCACCCTCACGGTGCCCGAGGGTACCGATGTAGAAAAAGCAGAAAAGCTGCTGCATAAAGCCGAGCAAAGCTGCCTGATCACGAATTCACTGATCGCCGACAGCAGCCTGAGCACGACAGTCACTGTAGGGGACTAGGAGCCAGTCCGGCTCCGCGGGACACGAAGCTACTTTCCAAAGCTCAGGCTCAGGCTCAGGCAGAAGTATCCCCGCTGAACCAGGGGCCGGCACCCTGCCCAAAAACTCTGCTCCCATCACTTAGCCCGTGGCAAATCGTCACAGCCGGCGCTGAATACGCTTGGCTATGCGCGCCGTATAAGCAGTGAGTTCTGATATTCAGGGAAAAACCAATGGATCTATGGCTGACCGAGTACGGTGTCACAATCGGTGTCGGCGGCCTGATCCTGTTTATGGTTTTTATCATCTGGGATCTGGCAAAGCGCAGCAATGCCGGGGTTTTTGGAACGATGATCCTCTATCTCGCCCTCGCCCTTGGGGTGCTCGGTTTTGTTATCAAGATTGCCATTACTTACCTGCTGGAACGCGGCATGAATTAAGAGACCATCGCTGCTGACGCTATGGGGATATTTCCCAGCGTAATACGGGACAGGGTCGGACATATTTTGCCGTGTAGCAGCCCTCCTTTTCGCCCGGAAGCTCAGGTGAGCGCCGTAATTTTTTCACATGCAAAAAACATCATGGCAAGCTAGGGTTCGTTGCTGGACAGTAAAGTTATTAGGTTTGTTTGAAAAACCGCAGGGTGTGTGACCGGGTAGCGCAAGCCCCAAGGGAACAGCAACCAGCGGTTAATTGCCCACTCTGGAGAGCAAGGCAATGTCAACGCTGGACTACATACAGCAGCGGGATGGGTTGAATCGGAACTCCGCGACAGACCGTCGGCGTGAGGAGCGTCGATGCACGGAACGCAGAGGAGAGGATCGCCGTAAGCTAAAGCGCCGCAGTGTTTTGAATGGCGCTGGAGATGCCAGGCCGGTTTCCGTCGATCGCGAACGGCGCAAGGACGACCGGAGACAGCTTGCGCGCCGACAGGATGAGCGGCGTGCCCTCGAGCGCAGAACAGGAGAGCGCCGGCGCGATCCGTCTCGGATACGCCGCTTCCCCCTACCCGACGGAGGGTTTCTGACACAGGAAGAACGTGACTTTCTGCAGTCTGTGTTGCGTCAATCGAGCGACGAATAGACTCACCTCAATAGACTCTGCATTTGATCCGAACGCTTTCCGGCTCCGGGCAGATAAAGTCCGTCTACTCTCCTCATCACAGGCTACCTCCACCATCAGAATTTGCGTCATCCGCGGTCTGGGCACTTAGCAGACAGCCAGTGAAGAACATCGCCATTCGTGGCAAAACAAAGTACTGTATATCTATACAGTACTTTAGACATTTCCCATGCAATTCTGGCTCTGCCTACGCCTCAGCGAACTGGCCGTTCAATGCCTGCCACAGCAACGCCCCCTGCCGTTAGCTGTTATCGACCAGCAGCGAATCTACGCGGTTAACGCGGCCGCGAGCCTGCTCGGACTGGAACCCGGCATGGATCCGGCGAGCGCCCGGGCCATCACCGGCGACAACAGCGTACAACTCCTTGCGCGAAATCCCGACGCCGAAAATGCGGCACTTGAAGGTCTGTGCTGCTGGGCCTACGGCATCACCCCGCATCTGGAACGATTCCGCAACGATTGCCTGATGCTGGAGGTCAGCGGTTCACTTCGGCTGTTTGGCGGCATAGAAGCGATTCTCCGCCATGCCCAGCGCGGCCTGGCCGGCCGGGGCTACAGCGCCGAATACGGTATTGCCGAAACCCCACTGGCGGCCTGGGCTTTTTCCTATACCTCACACGACGAGCCGCTGGTCGCGGAGCGCGCCCTGAAGGACCGGCTGCAGGGTCTGCCCCTGGCAATCCTGGAGCCTCTCCATAGTCAGTTTGCCGCGTTGCAACGCAGCGGCCTGCAGCACCTGGGAGAACTACTGAAACTGCCGTCTGCCTCTCTGGCGCGACGCTGCGGTCAGGATTTCAGAACCCTGCTGCAGCAACTGACCGGGGAAGTGACCGCCCCGGCGGTACATTTTGAACCGCCAAGTTGTTTTATCGACAGCTACCCCCTGGGCTACCCCGTACGCAACCAGCAGGAACTGGGGCCCGCGCTGGAGCAACTACTACTGTCGCTGGAAGATTACCTGCGTCAACGGCAACTGCAGACCCGTCAGTTACTCTGGCATTTTTCTGGTCCGGGCAACTATCAGGAAGTGCTGGATGTACGCTCCAGCGACATCGGCATAGCGCGACAGGACTGGTACCGGCTGACCCGCCTGCGCCTGGAGCGCCAGCCGTTTGCTGATGAGGTCGAACTTGTGCAACTGCGCGTCACAGAAATGGAGACCGCACAACCTGCCAGCACCGATCTGTTTCAGAATGCCGGGCAAACCGAACCGGTCGAACGCCTGGTCGATCTGCTCAGTAATCGACTGGGCCCCCAGGCAGTGAGCAGCCTGCGCTGCCGCGATGCGCATCTGCCGGAACACAGCTCGGCCAGGGTTGCTCCCGGCACAAGGACCTCGGCGACCACCGCATCAGCCGCGCAACGCCCATTCTGGCTGCTCTCGGACCCCGAGCCACTGCATTGCGAAAATCGGGAACTGTTTTTTTGGGGTAGCCGCCTGGAGCTGATATACGGCCCGGAGCGCATCGAAGACGGCTGGTGGGAGCACAGTACAAGCCGCGATTATTTCGTGGCCCAAAATCATCAGGGTCAGCGTTTCTGGGTCTTTCATGAACGCCGACAGCAACGCTGGTTTATTCAGGGGCTGTTCGCGTGAGATTCGCCCGACGCTCGACTTAATATGACAATTTTGTTACAAATTTGTGAAAATCATAGATTTTTGCGCCGAGAAGCGCGTACACTTTATTTTGCCTAGCATAGATTTATGTCAGTTATGTGACAAAAAAGGTTTCGGAACTAGTTTCAGCGCTAAAGATCGAAACCGGAGAAAGGTCAGAGAAAGGCACCCCCAAATAACCAAGGGACTATAACCTGAAGTAGCGAATCATCGCCGTGAGGCGAAGGAGACACAAATGAAAACCGAACTACAAAAAAATGCTGTCAAAACAGCACGCAACGCAGCACGCAGTATTGCCATGAGCGGAGCCATACTTGCCCTCGCCCTCACAGGCATGCAGGCCAACGCTGAGATCACCGAGGACTGTATCCTTGAAGGCACCGTGGACATGCGCAAAGCCGAAGAGCTTGGACAGTCCGTCTACGTCAACTTTCGCAATGCGCGCCGCGGGTCTGAGGCCGGCTGCAGCCTGAACCGGCGCAGTAAGAGTCGTCGCGTACAGTTCATCCGCAGCCCGGACGCCAGCGACATCGAAAATGCCAATCACGGCAGCAAAGTGCGCTACCGCTATATCGAGCGGGATAACCAGGCCGGCAACTGGGAACTGATCGAAGTCCGCGGGTCCTGAGCCCCGTCCTTCCATAGTTTCCCGTAGTTTCCCGTAGTTTCGTAGCGTCTGGGGACACTGCTTTCGGTACGCAGACTAACGTTCCAGACCGAAGCTCCGGACCAACGCTGCAGACCAGTCTTTAAGGGCCGGGTCCATCAGGGCCCGGTCTGATCGACCCAGATCAATGAATCTGTATCGAAGCCCAGTGCCTTTGCTCTCTGGATAAATTCCGCTCGCAGCTGCCCGGAGACCTCCGGACTGCGCGCCAGCAGCCACAGATAATCGCGATTAAAACCTGACACAAACGCATAGCTATACGCTTCCTGATCCAGACCGAATACCACGTAGGACGCATAGAAGGGGCCAAAGAACGACACCTTCAGATGCGCGCTATCCTCTTCACCCACGAAGCGCGCCACGCCTTCGATATCGCTCCACTGCCCCTCATCCGTATCGTACCCGCGATTGATTACACGAACCGAACCGTCATCCCGGCGACTGTACTCGGCGGTGACATTCGTCAGGTTGCGCTCAAAACTGTGATCGAGTCTGGCGACCTCATACCAGCGCCCGAGATAGCGCTCAGCTTCGAATCCCTGCACCGGCTCAACGCCGTCGGGCATTCCCAGGCAAGCCGTCAAAAGCCCGGTCAGCGTTAGAACGGCTGCAAAACGCAGCGCCCGATAATCCCTGCCGCTGTTATCTGCTCTTTTGCGATCAGCGTGCATCGGCAACCCCCTCTCCTTTTAACTTGTGTATCGATCCGGGCAGTCACAGCCCTCATGCAAAAACGACGGAAAAAGTACCGCTGGGCAGGCCTTCATTCACCGGGCTTCACGGCAGCTGACGACCTCAATCCGCAAGGAGTGATCGATACAGGTCCGCATCGTCCGCCGAGAAGCAACAGAATACTATCTCGCGAAACCCAGAACCCTGATGCTGCTCAATAAAGTCCCGAACCGTCGCCACCGCCAGCGCCGCCGCCGGCCCCTTGGGGTAACCATACACCCCGGTGCTGATACAGGGAAAAGCCAGAGTCCGGGCCCCGACTTCCTGCGCTTTCTCCAGGCTCCGCCGATAACAGGAGGCCAGCAAATCCGCCTCATTTCGCTGACCACCGCTCCAAACAGGACCGACCGTATGAATTACATAGGAAGCGGGCAGATCAAAGCCAGGAGTCAGCTTCGCACCACCTGTGGCACAGCCTCCGAGTTGGCGACAGGCCGACAGTAACTCGGGCCCCGCCGCGCGGTGAATGGCACCATCGACCCCGCCCCCACCGAGCAAACTCTGATTTGCTGCATTCACAATCGCATCGACCCTGAGTCGGGTGATATCACCTTCTACCACTCGAAGTACCGTGTCTGTGCTCACCCGAAGCTCCTGCGGTCCGTATCCCGGTTACTACAGCTTATTCAAACCATCACAGCGCACTAGAGCCACCGAGGAACCCGGCTACAGTAGTCACGATAGCTGGCAGAAAAATTGGCGCGCATGGCGCGCTCTTCGGGAATGATCTGAAATCGCGTCATCCAGGCCCAGAAGAGCAGCAAAACGATCACCCCGAGGAGATTCGAGAGATAGGCGGCCCACGCTCCGAGTACCAACAGCATGCCCAGGTACATCGGGTTACGCGTCCACTGATAAACGCCGCTGACCACCAGCGCCCTGGCCTGGTCTGGATAGCGCGGATCCACCGTAGTCTTTGCGCGGCGAAAAGCCACAACGCCCAGTAAGGCAATAGACGAGCCCAGGATGGCCAGGACGATCGCAAGACCGCTGGAAAGCGGCAGAGCACACTCCATGAATCCCGCCGCCCTGTCGACAGCAAACATCGCCCCGGCCGCAATCAGCAATTGCAGCACCGGCGGCACTTTCAACTCAAGCCTCATAGGGGCTCGTCAATGCCCCAGACACAACGGCTCATTAACGCAGTAATCTCGCGCGATACTTGTAGCAACGCAACTGTTTGTACTCCTCTTCATAACGCGCGCGGGTCCTGCGCCAGGACTCCATGCGGCTGGCGGTCCCCCCACCGCGACGCAACTGCGTGTAGTGCTCAATCTTCCCCGTGAGGAAACGGCAGCGCTCCAGCGTCTTATCCGGAGGACGCGCCGCCGTTGCATCGAGGGCCAGAAGCAGTGATAGCAGAAACACAGGCATGCCTGCATCATCACTTGTAAAGGTCGTACCGGGAACATCACTCCCGAGCAGCATCCATCATCTTTGACTCTTCGCTCCCTCGCACAACCTCGCCACATCGGCGATAACCTGGCGGAATCGCCTCAAGCTCGTTGCTGGAAGCCGGGGCGAGCAGGCCCCCTACCGAGCTAGATCCTTGATCAGTCTGGCAATGTAGCCGTTACCGGCTGAATCCAGGCGATGATTATCCGCGATATCAAAACGCTGCCCCGTGATACTGACAAAATGCTTGAGTGCCGCAATACGCTCATCCAGCCACGAGCCCTTTGTGCGCTCCCGGCCACCCCGGGATTTGAGGATAATCCGCTTTCCGGGATGACTGAAAAACGGCTCCGGCGGCACGTGCGGCACCACATCGCCGGAATTCACAATCCGATAGTGCGGGCCCTTCAGACACTTATTCAGTTCGGTCGCAAAGCGCGCATCTCCGGGCCTCGGACTACCGAAGGTGTAAACCCCGTAAACATCCGTCCCATTTTCAAACAACATGCCCGCGTACAGAGATGCCAGCGCGCCGCCAAGACTATGCCCGGTCACCCAGATTCGCTTTGCGTGATCAGAGGAGCAGTGCAGGTGCTCGGTGAGGGCAATGACCGCGGGATAAAGCGAATCCTGAAAGCCTTCGTGAGCACCCGTGTCATCAAAGGGGCCCGGGTCCTGCGAGGCCTGAAAGTTTGCAAACCAGTCCTGCCCCGAGTCGCTGCCCCGGAACACTACGATGACATTTTCCTCATCGCTCATAATGAAACACTGGGTATCGATGTCCGGTTTTTTCTCCCGGGACACCACGGCAATCAACTCCTGCTTCCATTTACTCAGGGTTAAGCGGATCGCCGCCTGCTCTGCCTCCCCGCGCCTGTCCTTGGCTGTCCCCGCGCTTTTTCCCTCGGCTTTTATCCCGCTTTCCGGCTCGATCGCATAGGCAAGCTGACAGGCCAAGGCCAGGGACAGGGCGGTTTGCGGATCGTAGTGATCATATCTGCGCAGGGGTTTGAACAGATCTTCGTGTTCCATCAATCACCGCCAT